>NZ_JBFEFG010000280.1:0-300000 GCF_040718835.1 Bremerella sp. JC817
TAGCCGTAGGGGAACCTGCGGCTGGATCACCTCCTTTCTAAGGAAAACTTTTGGTTCAAGTGGTTTTCACGAACCCAACGAACCCAAAAGTGGGACGACCACCGATCACTCAAGCAAGTCACTACCTTATTTATATTGAAAAGCCTCTTAGAGCTTCACAGCTCTAAGAGGTTTTTTCATGCGCTGACGGCATTTGAAAAACGACCTGCACCTATTCCTCGCCAGCTTCTGCCTCAAACTCCGCTCGCTATTGGCGAATCGGCTCCAACCATACTCGATGCATCTGAACTTGATGTTCGTGGCCAATCGGCTCAAACACTTCTAAAGCCTGGGTAAGATGCAATTCAGCCGTCCTCCACATCTCGGATTGGGCTGACTCGAATCCTTTCTCCCAGCCCATCTCCTAAGTTCTAGCGATTTCCCGCTCGAGAACCGACAAGTTGACAGTAGTCAGGGCAGAGCCTTCTGAAATATCCGCCTCCGGTCGCACGCCAGAACATTCTCGTAGCAGGCAATCACCTCATGTACGTTCGTTTCTCTGTCTCCCAAGGGTAGACCTTCTAGCCCGATCACGAGTCAACCTCCGGGATTCGAGCGAGACTAGCGTTGGGTCAGCGCATAAAAAATGTTGCCTGGCGGTGAATGCCCGGCAACATTTTCAGATTTTCTATCCGCGTTTTATCGACGACGGAGAGCGAACGAACGGTTTGAATTGCCGCGAGTTCGCCCTTTCGGGAATAGTTTCAGCTGAGCTCTATTTGCTTTCCTTCGTGTCGACCGGGTCGCCATCGAAGGTGACGGGAGTTCGCACTTCGGGAATCGCGTAGCGAGTTGTTCGGGCCAGGTAGTCCTGGGCCAGGACCAGTTCGATTCCCTGGTACGACTCGTCGAAGCGTTTGCCGCGGTAGCGAACGTGGAAGGTGATCTTCTGTGTTTCGCCGGCCGCGATGTGGCCATGCGTGTGGTTCGGCGAAATGCTCCAACGCGAATCACGGCTCGCTGGCGTCAGCGTGAAGTCGATCGGGCGATCGGACGGATTGCTGATCGTCGTCGTGATCGTCCCTTCCTGCAGGCCATCTTTCGCTTCGGCGAGTGTGGTGGTGACTTTGGGCTTTTCATTGGCAAGCTTGATCGCCTGTTGCTGAAGTTCTGCCGTGATCTCACGCACGTCCATCGCGTCGCCAACCGGGAAGGCCGCCATGGCGACCTGTTTCGGACGGACCGTCACCAGGTGGTACTGATGCAGATAGCCGGCCGACGGAATCTTGCTCGATTGACCGCCACCCACCGTGGCCAAGGTCACGTATTCGATTCCGTCCTGGGGATCGTAGCGCATGTAATGGATATGGCCAGCGAACACCGCGGTCACGTTACCGGAATCTTTCAGCAGTGGGTGAACGCGTTCTTTCCAGTCGTTCCCGTAGCCACCGCCCAACCAACGTGGATGATGCAGGAACAGGAATTGATGATCGCAGTCCTTACCCCGGACGATCGCTTCTTTTAGAAACTTCAGCTGCTCTTCGCTGATCTTTTGAGCTTCCGGCTTTTGAAAATTCTTCTCACCGGTCTTAGGGTCGCCTTCATCCGAGTAAAGCACGATGAAGTTGCAGTTCTTGTGCTGGAACGAGTACCAGAGCGGGCCGAAGTGCATTTCGTAATGCTTGTCGTGTTGCCCTGGCAGAATGTCAGGATCGTTCAGCGGACGCCAGTAGACGTCGTGATTGCCAGCCACTGGGAACCATGGACACAGTAGCTCTTTCATGATCGCTTTGAACTCGCGCATCTGAACGAGCCACTTGTCGGTCTGGTTGTAACCGTTGATCAAGTCGCCAACGGTCATCACCAGATCTGGTTCGATCAAGTTCACGTCACGGACCGCGTCGGCCAGGATGTTTACGCCAGCATCTGGGCCGCCAGTACGATCGCCGAAGACTGCGAAGACGAAGGCATCTTCTTCATTCGGCAGCGGCAGCATCACCTGGCTCGAACGCGTCGTGTAGAAACGCTTTTCGCTCGGATCTTCCGTGGCGTGGTGATGATTGTGATGGTGCATATGCCGATCGTGCACCAAGTTAGGGGTCTCGCTGACGGGCTTTTCCTGGGCAAGGGCAGGGGAGATCCCCAGCAAGCAAACGAGAAGTGTGGCTAGAAAGGAGGAAGGAGTTTTCATCTTCAGGCGGGGCCTTTCGGAGTGGAACATGAGAACCGAAACAGGTTGGACTGAAACTAGCCCACCATCCCGCTGACGTCCAGTTCCCCACCACGAACACGCACTGAAATGCCTGTTAAGTTCACATGAAGTGCGTCCCGCCGCTTCGAAAACCCCCATCCTGTGCGGCACCTATGGCACTGCAGGTGTCAATTTGCTGCGTCGTTACACCCCAGCAGGGCAATTGGCCATTTCGTCGACTTCGTCCGAATATTGATCGATGAATTGCACGAAATCGTCCTTGCAGGACTCGAACGCTTTGACCACTTCCGGGTCGAAGTGCTTGCCACTGTTTTCCAGGATGATCTGTTCTGCGTAGTCCGTTGAGAACGCGTCCTTATAGATCCGCCGTGTCGTCAGGGCATCGTAGACATCGGCCACGGCGACAATCCGAGCCGACAACGGAATCTCAATGCCACTCAAGCCAAACGGATAGCCACTGCCATCCCATTTCTCGTGATGAGCCACGGCGATGTCACGAGCCATTCGCAGGAATTTCGCCTTCGGAAACTTCTTCAAAGCAGCATCGAGGGTGTCGGCACCGATGATCGTGTGCTTCTTCATGATCTCGAATTCATCGTGCGTCAGCTTGCCTGGCTTCAGCAGCACGCCGTCCGGAATTCCTACCTTGCCGATGTCGTGCAGGGGGCTCGTCTGATAGATCAAACGAACGAATTCACCATCGATCGCCTGAGAGAACTGTGGCAGCTTGGCCATCTCTTGCGCGAGGCGTTTTGAGTACTGGCGAACGCGTTCCAGGTGTTGCCCTGTTTCCGTATCACGCGACTCGGCCAGGCGAGCCATCGCAAAAATCACCAGGTCACGTGTTTCCAGACCAACCAAGCGAATGCCCGCGTTGATTCGCGCCAGCAGCTCTGGCGGATTGAACGGTTTGACCATGAAGTCGTCGGCACCCGAAGCCATCCCTTCTACGATTTCATCGTTACGACCGCGGCTGGTAAGCAGAATGCAGTAGATGTAATGATCGGTGAAGCGGCAGCGAATCTCGCGGCACAGCTCCAAGCCATTCATCACCGGCATCTCCCAGTCGGTCACGACGATTTGAATTTCGTTCTCTTCGAGGATCTCGATCGCTTCGCGCCCGTTGCCTGCGGTGAAGACCAGAAAGCCTTCTCTCGTCAGGTAACTTTGGATCATCTCAATCGCAATATCGTCGTCATCGACAACCAGGATGCTGATTCGTGTGTCCAGGTTCATAATGCCACCTCCTGTTCCATGGCTGCATTCAACAACCGCCGGATTGCTGTTTCGCATGAATCGAAGTTTTGATTGAGGTCGTGAACCATTTGCTCGTAACCATCTGTCCGTTGCTCCCGAGCTGCCAGTTCGATGGAACCAGCCACTTCGGAAACAGAACGGGCCGCCACATTCGCTGCCATACCCTTCAGGCTGTGGGCAACCTGAACGACCTGATCGATTCGTCCTGCTTGGATGTGCTGCTGTAGGACGTCGATTTCCGACTTGGCCTTGGCAGCAAACTTCTGAAGAACTCGTCGCACTAAATCTTCGTCTTCACCACAGCGTTCGCGGAGCTCGTCCAACGAAATCTGTTGTTCGACGTCGATCATGTCTGCGGGAGGCTCACTTGCCGAAAGTGGCCTTGGCGTATCTACGGCTCGCAGGTCGAGCTGCTTGAGAATCGTTTGAATCAGTTCCTGGCGGTTGACCGGTTTCATGACGTAATCGTTCATGCCGGCGGCCATGCAGCGTTCTTGATCTCCCTTAATTGCTTGGGCGGTCAAAGCCACGATCGGCAAGTTTTCCAGGGAGGCAAGTGTCGTTTCTGCCAGGTGACGGATCTTGCGAGTCGCCTCGAAGCCATCCATCTCCGGCATTTCACAGTCCATCAGCACCAATTGAACCTCTGCCTGGGCAACCTTGTCGACCGCTTCCCGGCCGTTCTCCGCCAGCAACACCTGGAACCCTTCCGAGGTCAAAATTTCGTTGGCAACCAGTCGATTAATTTCGTTGTCGTCGACAACGAGGATCGTCTTGCCTTCGTGGCGTCGATCGTTAATTACCTTGTCTTCCTGGCGATTGACCGGCTTCGACGCACTCGATTTTCGTCCGCCTGAGAGCGACACCAGAGTGTCGAGCAATCGCGACTGACGAATCGGCTTGGTCAAACAGGTCATGTCCAACCGCTTCAAGGTTTCGCTCGAGATGTCGCGATCGTACGACGTCAGCATCAAGAGCTTCGTCGAGCGGAACTCGCTGGTGTCGTAGATCCGATCAGCCAGTGTCAGGCCATCCATCTCGGGCATGATGTGGTCGAGGATTGCCAGTTGGAATGGCATGTTGCGATCGACCGCTTCACGCATCAGGTCGAGCGCTCGCACACCGCTGCTGGCGGTGGTGATCTCGACGCCCCACGACTGCAGTTGTTCTTTGAGAACCTGCAGGTTCATGTGATTGTCGTCGACAGCCAGAACTCGCAAGCCGGTCACGTTTGGAATCACATCGCAGGTGGAACGTTCGACTGCTTTCAACGGAACGGTGAACCAGAACGTTGAGCCCTTACCCGCTTCGCTGGAAACACCAATCTCGCCTCCCATCAGCTCTGACAACTGCTTGCAGATGGCCAAGCCGAGGCCCGTGCCGCCATACTTGCGGGTCGTCGAGGCGTCGACTTGCGAGAACGCCTTGAACAGACGATCGAGTCGCGACTGAGGGATCCCAATACCGGTGTCTTCCACCGCGAACTGAACGACTGTATGACCTTCCATGTTCGGATCGCTCTGCTTTTCGGCCAACGTCACGTGCAGGTTCACGCCACCATGTTCGGTGAACTTGACGGCGTTCGAGAACAAGTTGATCAGCACCTGGCGGATACGTTCCGGATCGCCGATGACCGTGGTTGGCACATCCTTGCTGATGCAACAGTTCAGCTCCAGGCCACGCGTGCGTCCCTGAGGCGAGAACAGTTCAGGCACCGACTCGACCAGGTCGTGCAGGACGAACTCGGACGATTCAAACTCGATGCCGCCTGCTTCGATCTTCGACAGGTCGAGGATGTCGTTGATCAGGTGCAGCAGCGTTCCGGCCGAGCTTTTCGCCAGGTCGACGAATCGTTGCTGGTTGTCTTCCAGGTGCGTCGTTGCGAGCAGATCGAGGAAGCCGATGATGCCGTTGAGCGGCGTACGAATTTCGTGGCTCATGCTGGCCAGGAAGTCGCTCTTAGCACGGTTGGCAGCTTCCGCCGCGTTGCGTTCCGCCTCGAAGTAACGTGCTTTGCGTCGCTGGGTGATATCTTCGACAGTTCCCTCGTAATACATGAGGTGACCGTCGGCATCGAATCGCGCTGAGGCGTTCTCCGAAATCCACATCGTCTCGCCATTGGCGCGTCGGATCTCCGACTCGAAAGCAAAGATCACGCCATGCTGCTGGATCGCATCGATGAACTCGGCGCGGCGATCCGGTTCGACGTAGACCTGGGTAGCGATGTCGGTGATGGAATGACTGATATCGATGAGGTTTTCATAACCGAGCATCCGGGCCAGGGCAGGGTTCACCGTCATGAACTGCCCTTCCGGAGTCGTCTGATAGATCCCTTCGACGGCGTTCTCGAAGATGCCGCGAAACCGAGACTCTGCCTCGGCACGCTGCTTCATTTCAGAACTGACACGCTCGAGAACCCGGTTATATTCCGCGGCGATCTGCCCCACCTCGGTATGCGGTTCAATATGCACTTTTTTCGTGAAATCTCCATCCTGTCGATGCTGTGACATGTTTTCCAGCAAGTCGATCAGTTCTGTACTGGCACCATGTTCGGAAACATTCAGGCCAGCACGCTCGTGTTCTTCGGTGGTGCGCAGCGGGAGCACGGCGTTGACCAGATAAATCAACGTGAACCCACCGACGAAGGCCAGCAGGAAGCAGGCCCCGACACCTTTTAATTGAATGAGAAACTGAGACCAGGCCGTCATCCCTTCGCCAAAGTGGCTGGGGTCGGCCAGAAACGCGAGAGCCAGCGTTCCAAAGGCACCGGCACAAGCGTGCGCCGGAAACGCGCCGATAACGTCGTCGATCTTCAGTCGTGGTAACAGTTCGGTCACGATGCAACAGATGACACCTGAACCACAGCCGATCAGCACCGCAGCCCACGGCGCAACGATGTGGCACGAAGCCGTAACACCCACCAGGCCTGCCACGACACCGTTCATGGTGTGTCCGACGTCAGGACGGCGGTGATAAAGCCAAGAGGTCACCAAACAGGCCAGGCCGCCGAAGGCTGCTGCCAGATTCGTATTCACGATAATACGTGGCACCGAATCGTTCATCGCCAGCGTGCTTCCACCGTTGAAGCCAAACCAGCCGAACCAAAGCAGCAGCACACCAAACGTTGCCAAGGTCAGGTTATGACCATGAATGCCAGGACGTTCGCCGTCGAAGCGACCGATACGTGGGCCAATAATCAATATGGCAGCCAGCGAAACCCAACCGCCGACCGAGTGAACCACCGTCGAACCAGCGAAGTCGATAAAGCCCTGCTTCGCCAGCCAACCGGTCGCCGTGCCTTCCGCCAACCCACCCCAAGCCCAATGACCAAACAATGGATAGATAAGGCCTGAGACCAACAAGGCGATCACGAAGTAGCCGCGGAAGCGAATACGCTCGGCAACCGCCCCAGAGATAATGGTGGTTGCCGTACCGCAGAAAACCATTTGAAAGATAAAGAAGGCCATCAGCCAGGGAGAAGTGTCTTCCCCAGGGCAGAACATCGTCGTTCCAAACCAGCCGTGGTAGCTGGCCCCAAACATAATGGCGAAGCCAAACACCCAGAAGACCGCCGCCGAGACGCAAAAGTCGACCAGGTTCTTTAGGGCGACATTAAAGCTGTTCTTGGCACGGACCAGACCACTCTCTAATAAGCAAAAGCCACCCTGCATCAACATGACCAGGGCAGAGCAGAGGAGGATCCAGGCGATATCAAGTTGGGGAAGGGCGGACGACATGAATCAAGTTTTTCCGTGTAAATTGCGCACGAACATCACGCCACCCATCGTTCCGCCTAGAACCGACAGGAAGCCACGCTACGCACCTCCCACCCATTGGGGATCCCGTAGCCAATCAGAAAAACTTAGGTCGTGAATGTTTTTTGGCCACACAACGGCTGAACCAGTATGTGACCTAATTTTGCTCACCTATGGCATTGGCACGACATGTCGTAGGGGCTGTGCCGCTATTAACGAGACGCGATGTCGACCAGCCCACCTGTAAGTTGGATCGGAACTCTTAAATATTCGTTAACCCGCAGCGGAAATCGCGCGCAGTTGGAAAATCTCGACATCGACGCCTGGTGAGAAGTGCGCAAAAGATGGTGGAGTCGTATAGATTCTGACCCCACCACAAGACGTTAGCGATTGGTCCGATTCCAGGAGGGAGACTTCGCGAGCGGGATAGGGCACGTGATGCACCTGACCAGAATAGATCCGTCGGCGATACTCCAGAAACAATAGGTAGCGTTCGAGGAAGAAGAACTCGATTGAATCGGGGTCGAAAGGCCCGATCTCGCGACCGATCTGATAACGCACCTTCAAACGGCCGTCGCTCCGCTGCCGCTGCAGGATGTACTCGATCAGGTCGCCTCGCCGTGTTAGTTCCATCTGGGCGTGGTAATACGGAAGCGACCACAACCAGCGAGCTCCCCAGACAGCCAGCCGACTGGCCGCGTCGAGCGACAGAAAGTAAACGCCAGGCCGACCTTGATAGTGGACGTAGGTCCGAACGTTCGTTTCCAGAAAGTTCATCCCAGCCCATTTCGGCCACGATGCGTTCCGGACGCCAAGCATGCTGAAGGGGACCACACCGATGTAAGCCTGACCGTCGAAGCAATCGATTTCGAGTCGCGACGGCACCAGCGGCCGCAGCATTTCGACCGGCACTGGCCAATGAAGAAACAACAGATCCCGCCACTGCTGGAATCCTCGAGCCGGGCCTTCAGGGCGGAGCGTGGGAGTAATTCGATCGATCATGGAGGTTTGCCTTGCCGTTTCGGTTCTCTTGGTACTAACCGTTCCGGTAAAGCAATGGCAACGCACGATGGCTCAACTACCAATGCGGAGTGGTCCACAGCCCGGGACCGATAGAGAGTTCGGCGACCTTCCCCGACTGGGCATCGATCATGCAAGGCTTCGGAGCCTCGCCATCCTGAAACTTCATCATCATGAGTAGGGCCCCATCGGACGAAGCCGCAGCGAATCCGAATCTGGGAAACCCATCGTGAAACTTCTTTCGGTCCTTCCCTTCCAGATCACAGGTGTACCACAGGTCGTCTGGGGCCTCGAAAAGAATCCGCCCTTGCTCGGCCAAGAACACCGGCTGAGCCCCTTCGCAGACCTTTGTTACGTTCCCCTCCATATCGAACAGAGCGACCTCGGAAAGCCGCGTGTTATTCCATCCCTGGTTGGTCCGAACCACGCCGAGCCATCCCTTCGAGTCCGGCATCCACTGCGAAATTAAACAGTCCTGGGCGCCACCCACCGGTCGCGAAAGCCCCGAATCGATATCGATCAGGTGAATCCGCGATTGAAGAATCCCAGCCGTCAGATCCTGCCGTTGCACCGAGAGCATGCTTCCGTCCGGCGATACTTTTGGGAACAAGCTGATCCCTTCCAACAATTCCTGACTTCCCAGGCGACGATGTTCGTGCGTGTTTAGATCGATCTCGAACACGCCGATCGTCCCCAAACTTGGAATCGATCCAGTGAGGTAAACGTAGTCGCGGTCGGGCGAGAAGGTGGCACTGACGACCTGTCCCAGGGAATAGGGGACCCGACAAAACGCCCCGGTCCGCACGTTCACGATGCATTCCTGCCGCTCGCGTGACTTGTCGCCAGGTCGCCACATCGGTGCATTCGACGCGATGATGACATCCTCGAGCATCTCAGCACCATCCCAGATGCTTGCGGTATGGTCTTCGTAGCCAACCTTATCCACGTCCGTCAGATTCGGCACGGCACGAGTCAGCCACCGGACATTCTTCGTATAGACTTCCTGCTGCATCGCCCCAGACTTCTCGAAGACGCCGGTCTTCGTGTTGATGCGAACTTCCGAGCCATTGTTCAGCAGATCGGCGAAGTCGTTCGCTTTTTTCTCCAAGGATGGATTGGGCTCGGTCGCCACCGAGAGCAATTGCAGCATCTGCTCGTATAGGGGTTCGTACTCTTCGCGAATCTCTGGGGCCAATGGAGCTCGATAGACGGCCGTATCCCCCTCGTACCGCTCGAAGTCGCCGATGGGAAAGCTACTGTCGATGTAGGCCATCAGGTCCGATCGGGCCAGGAAGTGATAGAACAACGGCTCGGCCATGATCGCCTCGAACGCAACCCACTTGCGATTGCCCAAGGCATCTTCCACATACCAGTAACCGTCTCGCTCGATGACGATGACCTCTTTGACCGTCTTCCCGTCCATGATCGAAGCGAGTTCGATCCGCCGACGATCGTGCAACTGCACGATGTCCATGACGACAGTGACCTTCTCGTTGAGCGGAAACTCGCACGTCCACCGCAGCGAGCGTGTTTCAGCTTGCTCGAGGAACTTCCGTCCCCTTTCTGCCAACTGTTCCAGATCAGGAGCCTGAACATCCTCAGCCGATGAAGCCGTCACCAAACCAACGACCAACAGCAACCAGGCAACACCACCATGAAGAAAGAAACGACCGAACATTCCCAACAAGCCTAGCGAAGAGGACCAAGAATCGAGCCAGAAGTCCTTCTAACCTATCGCATTCGCCACCGAAATGCACTCGTGAAATGAGACAGATTACGCAGCGACCGGGATCAACTTGGGGCGTGGGATCTTCACGCCATAGATGCCGCCGCTGTTCTGATAGAGTTTGGTGAAATCGTGCTCGAGGAACGTGTACAATTCCGGCGGTGGCTGCTTGATCAGGTACTGATTCGAGAGCACCGCCATGTGCTCGTCATATTCTTTCTGACTCGAAGAGTGGGCATAACATCGACCTGGATGCCGTCGGATGTCACCATCGAAATCTGGGCTGATATGCCACAGCTCGTGGAAGATGGTGATCATCTTCTCCGAGAAACTCATGTTCTGAAACCGCGGCAGATAGAAGCTCAGGATGTAGAGCATCTCACGGCCATGCTCGTCGAAAAGCATCTGACAGGCGTACTTATGTCCGCGACGCGTCGTGTAGCGGGCACCTTTCTCGAAACGCATCGGTGTCAGCGTGGCGAACACACCATGTGTCGATTCAATTCGCGCCTGAACGATGGCGACCGCGACCCGCGACATATCGATATGCTTCAGCTCCGGCATTCGCTCGGTCATATCGACTACCAGGCGTCGCATCGCAAACGTAAAATCAAACCCCCGACGCCCTACCGAACGATGGAGTTGTATCCGCCCCATCGATTTCGCCGGGACTGTCTTGGACCGTTTGGTTGTCGCTTTTCCGGCGGTGTTTGCCTTGCGTCGCCGGGAACCTGAGGATCGTTTCACGCCGTGTCCGTCCATGAAAAAAACCGCTATACCCTGGCGAGTATAGCGGTTCTCGTATTTCGTAGCGATGCGAATCGCGAGGGGCTGTTTAGCCTTCGCTCTTTTCTTCGTTTGCTGGAGCTTCTTCAGCCGGGGCTTCCGCGACTGGAGCTGCCTTCGTTTCTTCGTCGTTGTCGAAGGCTGGACGTTCGGCTTCGGTCTTCACGCGATCGCGTTCGTTACCGACAAACTCCAGAATGGCCTGCATACCAGCATCGCCCAGACGTGGCTTAGCGAGCTTCAGGATGCGAGTGTAACCACCATCGCGATCAACGAAGCGTGGAGCGATCTCATCGAACAGAATTTCGACGGCACGCTGGTTACCGAGCATGGCAACCGCACGGCGACGAGCAGCAACAGCAGGAGCCATGGCGGCGTTCCACTTTTGCCAGTCTTCGCTTTGACGCCACTTCTTGTACTCATCGGTGTTCGGCTTGGCCGAGGTTGCGAACTGTTCCGCTTCCTTCAAAGCCGGCAAAGCCTTCTTTGCGACGGTGATGCACTTCTCGACGTAAGGACGCAGTTCCTTCGCCTTCTGCACAGTCGTCACGATGCGGCCCTTGATCTTGGGCGTGTTGTGACCCGTTCCTGGCGTATCGGCCGCCAGAAAGTCGCTGTACAGGTAGTAGCTTTCGTTGACGTCGTCAGGACGTTCCGTCAACAGCAGGCTGCTGGCCATGTTACGGAACAGAGCTTTGCGGTGGCTCGAAGAGCGTCCGAGTCGTCGACCTTTTCGTAGGTGTCGCATGGTACTTCTTGAATGTTGACAGTGCCGTGATGGGCAAGGGTTATGTCGTTAACGGAACGTCCGTTCTAGTGCAACGGGCTCGCAGCTGCAGGAACTCGCATGCCCAAGTGCAGGCCGTATTCCTTCAGCTTTTCGCGAACTTCAGTCAGCGTAGTTTCGCCGAAGTTGCGGACTTCCATCAGTTGATCTTCGGTACGACGAACCAGATCGCGAACCGTGTGGATGTTTTCCGATTCGAGGCAATTCGAGGCACGAACCGAAAGGTGCATTTCGGCCAGGCTCATGTTGAGCTTGGCTTCCATGACAGGATCCAATCCGCTCGGGGTCGAACGACTTGGCATGTTGATCGTGGCACCCAGTTCGTTGTATTGCACGAATGGATTGAGGTGCTTTCGCAAGATCTTGGCCGCTTCGACCAGAGCCATCTCTGGGTGAGCCGAACCATCGGTCCAGATTTCCAGGATCAAGCGATCGTAGTTCGTCTTCTGACCGACGCGAGTTTCCTCGACGGTGTAACGAACGCGAGTCACCGGGCTGAACACGGCGTCCACCGGAATGATTCCGATTTCGTGTTCGGCCGAGCTGTGTTCGGTCGAAGGAACGTAGCTGCGACCCGATTCGACGACCATTTCCATCATGAATGGAATCTCGCCGGTCACGGTGCACAAGTGCAGATCTTTGTTGATGATCTCGACGTCGGCATCGCACTGGATGTCGGCACCGGTGATTTCGCAAGGGCCCTGCTTTTCGATCGTGATGACCTTGGTCATCTCGCTGTGCTTCTTGACGACCACCGACTTCACATTCAGGACGATGTCGGTCATGTCTTCGACAACGCCAGGAATGCTGGTGAATTCGTGCTGAGCGCCACGGACCTTGATCTGCGTGACGGCCGCACCCTCGAGACTCGAGAGCAGGATGCGTCGCATGCTGTTGCCGATCGTCGCTCCAAAACCGCGTTCAAACGGTTCGGCGATGAACTTGCCGTACTTGGAGGTGAGGGTCTCGGCTTCGCAAGTGACAACACTCGGCAATTCCAGCCCGCGCCATCGAATATGCATAGTTCGCTCCGTTATGTTCCGTGCTGCTATGAGTGTCTTGAGTCCGCCTGGTTAACGCTGCCAGAGAAGGACGCGAATTAGACGCGACGCTTCTTGGGAGGACGGCAACCATTGTGCGGGATGGGAGTGCAATCTTCGATCGACTTGACCGTCAGACCAGCGGCAGCCAGAGCGGTGATCGCACTTTCGCGACCACTTCCTGGACCGTTGACCTTGACGTCCACTTCACGCAGACCGAACTTCAGGGCCTTTTCAGCAGCTTGTTGAGCCGCACACTGCCCAGCGAACGGGGTGCTCTTACGGCTTCCCTTGAAGCCACAAGTACCGGCACTCGCCCAGCAAAGCGTGTCACCCTTGGAATCGGTGATGGTCACCTGGGTGTTGTTGAAGGTTGCCTTGATATGGACAACCCCTTGCTGCACGTTACGCCGTGTCTTTCGCTTTACGACCTTGGCCACTTAACTATCTCCCACCACAACGGGCGTAGCTTCAAAGCTGAATGATTGATGTGCGAGTAAAAGAAGCCAACTGCAGAACATCGCTGCCCATGGCTTCCCAGGATTAACGAAGATCCTTCACGCCCTTCTTACCGGCGACGGTCTTCTTCGGACCCTTACGGGTACGAGCATTGGTACGGGTACGCTGACCGCGAACCGGCAAACCGCGACGATGACGCAGACCACGATAGCAGGCGATGCGATTAAGTCGCTGAATGTTCTGCGACAGTTGACGACGAAGGGGACCTTCGACGGTGTAATCGCTTTCCAGCAGACCAGCCAAACGGCTCAGCTCGTCTTCGTGGATCTCGGATGCGGGGCGATCTTGATCGATGCCCACCTTCACGCACAGTTCACGAGCGACGGCTGGGCCGACACCGTACAAATACGTCAGGCTGATCCAAGTCTTCTTGTCGTTGGGAATGTCCACACCGAGCAAACGTGGCATGGTGATCTCCTGTGATTGCCCCAACCGGGCAAATGATTCCGAAAATGTATCTTGCTATGGATTTGCGAAGCGAAGTGGCGTTTCTTTCTGCCTGATCGAGGCTACCCTCGCAGATGAGAGGGGAAACGCCGGGGCAAGAGGGAAACGAACACCGTCCAGAAGCCAATTAACCTTGGCGTTGCTTGTGACGGGCGTTCTCACAAATGACGTAGATCCGGCCTCGACGGCGGACCACTTTGCATTTGTCGCAGATTCGCTTGACGCTGGCTCTAACCTTCATGACTCTCTACTTCCAAACCTTGGGCGTTAGGGAAGCGGGCCAGTATACCCGACTTCCTTTTACGCTGACAAGGGCGTGAACATGAAAAACTTCGGTTTTCGAAGGGCAAAACGGCCCATTCCTCTTGACCGGAGGGCATTGGTTCGGTTTTCCAACCAATTGCCGCCCCTGCAAGAGCTATCCGCCAGACTGTTAGCGACTCAAATCGCCCAGTTGGCCTTAATTCTCGCCTGTCAGAATTCGAACGCCACTGCTGGTCAATGCCAGGGTGTGCTCGAAGTGAGCCGTCAGGCTTCTATCTTTGGTCGATAGGGTCCATCCATCGCTGTGCAGGTATAAATCCTCACGACCGATGGCAACCATCGGCTCGACCGCTAGAACGAGCCCTGGGCAGAGATCGAAGTCTCCCTTCTCCCGAAACTCGCGGCTGTCGTAATTGGGAACCTGCGGTTCCTCGTGCATGGTCGTCCCGATCCCGTGTCCGACTAACGTCGTGATGACAGAGAACCCGGCCGACTCCACCTCTTGCTGCATCGCCTTGGCGACCTGGCTCCACCGCTTTTTGACGGGCAGCAGTTCGATGGCAACTTGCAGTGCTCGCTCGGTAACCTCGAGCAGTTTTTTCGCTTCGTCGTTGATCTCGCCCACGGCATAGGTCCAAGCCGAGTCGCCACACCAGCCGCCAATCTTGGCCCCAGTATCGACGCTGACGATATCCCCTTCCTTCAAGATCCGCTTGCCAGGAATCCCGTGAACCACTTCGTCGTTCACAGAAACGCACGTCGCGGCGGGGAAGGGGACTTTGCCAGGAACGCCTTTGAACAACGCGATGGCGTCGTTCTCGACAAAGAGATCATCTACCGCCTTGTCGAGCTCGGCCGTGGTTACCCCTGGCCTCACCAACGCGGCGACTCTGCGATGCGCTTCCCGGACCAATTGTCCGGCGACGTGCATCTTGTCAATTTCTCGCTTCGATCGGAGCGTAATCATGCTCGTTTCTCGGCGACTTCTTTGAGCACCGTTTGAATTCGGTCGAAGACTTCTTCGATGGTGCCAATCCCGTCGATGCGGAAGAGGACCTTTTGCTCTTCGTAATATTGAATCAGTGGGAAGGTCATGTCGTTGTAGACCTTCATCCGGTTGCGGATCGTATCTTCATTGTCGTCGCCGCGATCTTCCTTCAACGCCCGAGCCATCAGTCGGCGGAAGAGCTCTTCCTGATCGACTTCCAGGTTCAGGACGGCATCGACTGCGTCGTCGTCCACAGCCAAACCCAAATCGAGCGACGCCGCTTGAGGAAGCGTGCGTGGGAAGCCGTCGAGCAAATAGCCGTTTCGGCAATCGCTTTGGGCGAGACGCTGTCGCACCATTTGCACGACGATCTCGTCCGATGCGAGTCGACCACCTTCCATCTGAGCGGCCGCTTTCAACCCGAGCTCGGTCTTGTTGCGAGTCGCTTCTCGCAACATTTCCCCTGTCGAGATGTGCGGGATACTCCAGTAGTCCACCAGCTTTTGGGACTGCGTCCCTTTGCCGACACCAGGAGGTCCTAGAAAGATAATCCGCATGACCCAACCGCAGCCTAGCTTGGGCATGGACGAAACCTCTCGACCATGCCGAAGTCACAAATTCGAAGCCGCTCTCTCGACTGTTACGAGAAAGCGGGACGCGCCATCCTGGCGTTGGGTTTAGCCTTCAATGAGACCCTTATAGTTACGCATCACCAGGTGACTGTCGATCTTCTGAACGAGATCGAACGCCACGCTCACGGCAATCAGCAAACCGGTACCACCGTAGAAGCTCGCGACCTGTGGCGAAACGCCCAGTTCGGTCGACACCAAGGTCGGAATGACCGCGACCAAGGCAAGGAAGCCCGCACCGACGTAGGTGATGCGAACCATGACCTTTTCCAAGTACTCTTCCGTTCGACGACCTGGACGGTAACCAGGGATGAACGAACCAAAGTTCTTCAGGTTCTCCGACACGTCCTTCGGATTGAAGGTGATGGCGGTCCAGAAGTAACAGAAGAAGTAAATCAGAGCGATGTAGCAAGCGATGTACAGGAAGCTTTGACCACGTGCGAACACGTCGGCCAGGCTGTTCATCGTTTCCGACTTCGTCCAACCGGCCAAAGCCTGGAAGACGAACTGGGGGAACAACAGCAAGCTGCTCGCGAAAATGATCGGCATCACACCGGCCTGGTTGATACGCAGCGGCAGGAACTGGCGAGTTCCACCGTAGACGCGACGACCACGCACGTGCTTGGCACTTTGCATTGGGATCTTGCGTTGGCCCTGCATGATGAACACCACACCGGTGATCACCGCGACAAACAAGATCGCTAACACCACGATGGTTTCAATACCGAACTCACCGCGGGTAAAGTTACGAAGTTCTGGTTTGGTGTTCTGCAGCAGTTCGAGCAGTGCCGATGGCATCGCCGCGAGGATACCTGCCATGATCAAGAGGCTGATACCGTTACCGATACCGAACTCGTCGATCTGCTCGCCGAGCCACATCAGGAAGACGGTACCGCAGGTCATGATCGCCACGGCAACCACGGCCCAACCCCAGTACAAACTCTTATCGATATTGCCAGGCTCCGCAGATGTCCAGAAGGCCTGGTTCACGAAGCTATCTCCGTTCTCGCCTACGCCTGTCATGGTCGCCAGATAGAAATAACTCTGGACGATACATAACGCGACGGTCGCGTAACGGGTGTATTCGTTGATCTTCTTACGGCCTGCCTCCCCTTCTTTCTGCAGCTCTTCGAGCGGCTTCCAGACGGTACCGAGCAGCTGGAAGATAATCGACGCCGAAATGTACGGCATAATCCCCAGACCGAAGATGGTGATCTGGCTCAGCGTACTGGCACTGAAGACCGAAACTTGCTGCAACAGACCGGCAACGCCTTCGTTACCTTGCGAAGCAAAGAATTCCTGGACCTTGACCTGATCGATCATCGGTAGCGGAATCTGAGAGCCGACACGGAAGACGGCAAGCAAGCCGATCGTCAGAAGAATCTTCGTCCGCAGTTCGGGAATGGTGAAGAGGACGCGTACTTTTTCCAACATGGCAATCTAACCCGGTTTGGCTAGTTCCGATTGAGGCCCCGAAAGACCTGGCATAAATGACGAAACGCAGGATGCGCGGATAGGTGAATGTACACCAAACCGCCGGTCTCGGACTAGACCACCCAAACGTGTCCTACTCTTTATTTCGAGCGACTTTACGCAATTTTGCAATCCATCGCGTATGGGTCCGCGCAAAAAACATGCCCACGCAAAGCGTAGGCATGTTGATTCTTATCTGGCGATTAGGATTTAGCCGCTTTGGCTTCTTCCTTCTTTTCAGCCACGGTCTTAATGCGAACGATTACGTTGCATGCACCGCCGGCCTGTTCGATCTTTTCCTTAGCCGAAGCACTGAAGCGATGTGCTTCCACCGTCAGCTTTTTGGTGATTTCACCGTCGCCGAGAATCTTAACTTCGTCAAAGCGACGCTTGCACAGCCCCTTGGCCTGCATGGTTTCGATGTTCACGGTTTCGCCATCGTTGAACAGTTCGTTCAGGTCCTTGATGTTGACAGCAGCAACAGTCAGGGCCCACTTGTTATTGAAACCACGCTTTGGGACGTGACGAACGATTGGGGTCTGACCACCTTGGAAGGTAGCGCGATTCGACCAACCTGCACGGCTGCGAGCACCCTTGTGACCGCGGGTCGAGGTCTTGCCCCAACCGCTACCGGTACCACGACCGATGCGTTGACGACGCTTGTTCTTCTGAACACCTTGATTGATTTCGTGCAAACTCATTAGACGGCAACTCCTCGCAGGCGTTGAATTTCATCCTTGGTTCGCAGTTGCTCCAGAGCGTTCATGGTTGCTTTGACCAGAACGACTGGGTTGGTCGAACCGAAGCTCTTAGTAAGAACGTCGTGCAAACCGACCGCTTCACAGACAGCACGGACCGAAGCACCGGCGATGACCCCAGTACCTGGGTGAGCCGGAACCAAGATCACTTGCCCAGCACCGAAACGACCAATCACCTGATGAGGGATCGTGCCATCGACGATGGGTACTTCGAGCATCTTGCGTTCGGCTTGCTTGACAGCCTTTTGGACGCTTGGTGGAACTTCGTTGGCTTTGCCATAGCCCCAGCCGACACGGCCCTTGCTATCGCCAATGACAACCATAGCCGCAAAGCTAAAACGACGACCACCCTTAACCACGGCGGCACAACGCTTGATCTTTACGACCTTTTCGACGAATCCGCCTTTGCCAGAATCTTTAGCCACGGTATTGGCTCTCCCGTTTGGATGATGCGGGTCGTTGGTGACCAGCGATTCCAAAGCGTTCTAAATGATTGTGTTCGTTTTAGAAGTCCAAACCACCTTCGCGAGCGGCGGTCGCCAAAGCAGCGACTCGGCCGTTATAGCGAAAATGACCACGATCGAAGCAAACCTGCTTCAGGCCGGCGGCCAGGGCCTTCTCAGCGATGGCCTTGCCAATCTTAGCGGCGGCATCGCAGTTGCCTGCACCCGCGTCACCACGCAGATCTTTGTCACGCGACGAAGCCGACACCAGCGTGCGACCCGATTCGTCGTCGATGATCTGACAGTAGATGTTGTTATTGCTACGGAAGATCGTCAGACGGGGACGTTCGGCGTTGCCGCGAGCCTTACGACGGACATGGTTGCTCCGACGCTTTCGCTGCTTGGAAATGAATTTCTGCTTGTTCACGACTCAACTAGCCTCGTGGGTGCCACGACTTTCAGGCCGCGGCACGATGACTTCTACTAACGTGTATTGTTACCGATTACTTACCTGCGGCCTTACCAGGCTTCAGCTTGACGCGTTCACCTTGGTAACGAACGCCCTTACCCTTGTAAGGTTCAGGCTTGCGGACCGCACGCACTTCGGCGGCGAACTGTCCGACGCGTTGCTTGTCGATACCCTTGACGACGATGTGCGTCTGGTCAGGGCACTTCACGTCCAGATCCGTTGGGATCTTCTTGTGTACTTCGTTCGCGAAGCCAACACGCAATTGCAGGACGTCGCCAGCGATCGCGGCCAGGTAACCCACGCCCACGACTTCCAGACGTTTCTCGTAACCCTGGTCAACACCAACAACCATGTTCGCGACAAGAGCGCGAGTCAGGCCATGCATTGCCTTGGCGTTACGCGAATCATTCTTCCGCGTAACTACGACTTCGTTGGTGTCGCCGGCGACTTCAATCGTGATGTCGCTGTCGGCGGTGTACGAGAGCTTTCCCAGAGGGCCTTCGACATTGATGGTCTGACCATCAACCGAGGCTTTTACCTTCTCGGGAATCGCAACTGGTTTTCGACCTAGTCGGGACATTTTCTTAACCTAGCTGTAGGCAATGGGTCTCTACGAGGGAGACTGTCCTGGTGATGTGATGGAAATGCTTGTAGGTAATCGTCAGGATCGTCGCACGACGAGCTGCTTGCGTTACCAAACTTCGCACAGAATTTCGCCGCCGATTTTCTTCTGGCGGGCTTCGCGGTCGCTGATCACACCACTGGAGGTACTGATCACCGAGATGCCCATCCCATTCAGGATTGGACGCAACTCGTTCGACTTCGAGTAAATTCGACGGCCAGGCTTACTGACACGCTTGATGTGCTGAATCACACGTTCCCCACTGGGACCGTACTTCAGTTCCAAGCGAATCTGCTTCACAGGCTCGGCTTCGATTTCTGCCCAGTCCCAGATATAGCCTTCACGCTTCAGCACATCGGCCAAACCGCGTTTGACCTTGGACGAAGGCATCTCAACGTGTGGGTGCTCGACGCGAACCGCATTGCGAATGCGGGTCAACATGTCGGCGATAGGGTCGGTCATCATAATACTTCGGGTCCCCTTACCAACTCGCCTTGCGTAAACCTGGAACTAGCCCTCGATCCGCCAAGTTGCGAATGCAAATACGGCAGACACCAAACTTCCGATACACGGCACGCGGACGGCCACACATAGTGCAGCGGCGCTCACGCCGAGACGAAAACTTCGGCTCGCGATTGGCCTTGGCGATTTTTGACTTGCTTGCCACGAGGATTTCCTACCTGGAAAACGAATCGACTGGGTAACAAACGTTATATACGGGTCCGCTCAAGCACAAAGACTTAGGCGGTTTTCTGCTTCTTAGGTTCTTCTCGCTGGAACGGCATACCCAACAGGGCGAGCAGCTCGCGAGCTTCGTCGTCGGTTGCACCGGTGGTGACGAAGGTGATGTCCATCCCTTGCTGACGGGTGTACTTGTCCGGATTCAATTCCGGGAACACCATCTGCTCGGAAAGGCCCATCGTGTAGTTGCCATTGCCATCAAAGCTCTTCGGGTTCACACCGCGGAAGTCGCGTACCTGTGGCAGTGCCAGGCTGACCAAACGGTCCAGGAACTCGTACATCCGTTGACGGCGAAGGGTGACCTTCACACCGATCGGCATGCCTTCACGCAGCTTGAACGATGCGACGCTCTTACGAGCACGGCAGATCATCGGACGCTGTCCGGTGAACTCGCTCATCGCTTCGGCAGCTTCGTCGACGTGCTTCTTTTCCGTGACTGCGGTACCGACGCCCATGTTGACGACGATCTTACGCAGACGTGGCAGGTTCATTGGGTTCTTACGACCCAGCTTTTCTGCCAGTGCTGGAAGCACTTCTTTTTCGTATTGTTCTTGGAGTCGTGGTTTGCTCATGGCTTATCTCGAACGATTTACCGGCTCACGCCTTGTTTTGGAAACTGCGTCAAGCAGTGATTACTTGGCGGGACTCAGCGAACCGATTTCGGCACCGCACGACTTGCAGTAGCGAACCTTGCTGCCGTCCTCTTTGATCTTGGCACCGGTCTTGGTGCGTTGCTTGCATTCGGTGCAAACCAGCATGACGTTGGAAATGTCAATTGGCATTTCCTTCGACAGCTTGCCACCCTTCGGGTTGCGTTGGCTTGGTTTGACGTGCTTATAGACCTTAGCGGCGCCTTCCACGAGGATCTTGCCGTTGTCTGGGAACACCTTCAGGACTTTGCCCCGGAGGTTGCCAGCGGCGTCGCCGCCAGTGATGATTTCGACGGTGTCGTCAACTTTGATATGCATTAGACCACCTCATTCGCCAAACTGACGATCTTCATGAACTTGCGATCTCGCAGCTCTCGTGCAACTGCACCGAAGATACGCGTGCCACGCGGATTGTTGTCTTTGTCGATCAGCACCACTGCGTTGCGATCGAAGCGGATATAGCTCCCGTCAGGTCGACGAGTTGGCTTTTTGCAGCGAACGATGACAGCCCGAACGACTGCCTTCTTCTTCACGTCCGCACCCGCCACAACTTCTTTCACCGAGCAAATAATCACGTCACCCAGGCCAGCGGTACGCTTTCGCGTTCCACCCAGAACCTTGATGCACATGACTTCCTTCGCACCGGTGTTGTCGGCGACGGCCAGTCTTGTTTCTTGTTGAATCATCGCTTCTTAAATCCAACCCTATGCCGCAGCCAGGTGGCCTTGGCGGTGTACAGGGGCTAAATACGGGGTGCCTAACCTTCTTGTTGTTCTTGCAGATGAGCGGCGGCTTCGCGGGCAGCCTTCAGGGCGGCCACGTCGACTTCCGTGCTCTTCTCTACAACTCGCACCAGTTCCCAGCGTTTGGTCTTGCTGCGAGGACGGCTTTCGATGATCTCGACCAGGTCGCCCAGTCCCGACTCGTTGGTTTCGTCGTGGACGTGGCAAACCATGCGGCGAGAGTAGTACTTGCCGTACAGCGGATGGCGAATTCGGCGGGCGATTTCGACGCGTCGCGTCTTTTCTTGCTTGTCGCCCGTCACGCGACCGACCAATACTTTCTTAGGCATTGCCGAATCTCTCTAAATACTTCGCTTGAATTAGGTGCTGGCCGCGGCGGCTGCTCGCTCGCCTTGGATCGTCTTGATGCGGGCCACCAGCTTGCGGTTCTTAGCCAACTCGCTAGGGGCGTCCAAACGTTCCGTCTGGGATTGAACTCGCAGACGGAACAGCGTTTCCATGGCGTTCGTCAGGTTCGCCTCGAGCTGTTCGTCGCTCAGTTCTCGCAGTTCGCTTGCTTTCATCGCTTTATCGCCTATCCACGTTCTATTCGCGGGTGATTAGCCGCCGACCATCTCAGCCTGGTTCCAAAGAACTAGGCTTCAGTTGTTTCCAGGTCCGGGCGACGACGCACGAAGCGACATCGAACCGGCATCTTGTGAGCCAAACGAGCAAAGCAAATCTTGGCTTGCTGCTCGGTGACACCCTTGAGTTCGTACATGACGGTGCCAGGTTTAACCGTGGCGACCCATCGATCAGGTTCACCCTTACCTTTACCCATACGAGTCTCCAACGGGCGAGCCGTTACCGACTTGTGGGGGAAAATCCGGATGAACAACTTACCGATACCACGGACGTACTGCTGAGCAGCGATACGACCCGCTTCGATCGTTTGGGCGGTAATGTGACCCGCCTGTGTGGATTGAAGTCCAAAATCGCCGAGGACGACGGTATTGCCACGAGTGGCATTACCTTTTATACGTCTTCTTTGGCTTTTTCGGTGCTTCACTCGTCTGGGCATCATAGCCATCGGAGTCGTCCCCTTCGTAAAAACCGTTATTAATCCAGACCTGGACCCCGATGTGACCTTGCGGCGTACGCGCTTCAGTGAAGCCGTAATCGATCTTCGCCCGCAGGGTGCTCAACGGAATCGATCCTTCAATAGCCTTTTCGCGGCGAGCCATTTCCGCACCACCAAGACGACCGGCCATTTGGATTTTGATGCCACGGGCACCGGCCTCCATGGTGCTTTCGATCGCACGTTTCATCGTGCGGCGGAAGCTGGCACGCTTGGCCAACTGGTCAGCGATATCCTCGGCGACCAACTGGGCTCGCAGTTCTGGGCGACCGACTTCCTCAACCTTTAGATTGATGCGACGGCCAACCAAGTTTTGCAGTTCTTCCTGCAGCTTCTCGACTTCCTGACCCTTCTGACCGATGATCAGACCTGGTCGGGCAACGAACAGAGTCACGCGAACTTCGTCACGGGTCCGTTCGATTTCAACTTTGTCGATACCTGCATTACGGTACTTCTGACGAATGCGTTGATCCGGGTGCTTCAGGATGAAGTCACGAATCTTCTTATCTTCCAGCAACAGGGCTGGGAAATCACGCTTCGACGCAAACCATTTGCTCTTCCAGCCGATCATGACGCCGGTGCGGAACGCAATTGGATTAACTTTTTGTCCCATGCTTGTCTCTCGACTCGAAGACGGAGGGTCTGCCTGCGGCAAACCTTAGCCTTGGAGTTCCTCCAGGGTGACGTGGATGTGACAGGTCCGCTTCAAAATCGGGAACGCGCTTCCACGAGCTCGTGGGCGGAATCGCTTAATGATCGGTCCGCCATCGACGCGTGCTTCCGCGACGAACAAAGCTTGCTGGCTTGCAGCACGCCCCTGGTTCTGTTCGGAATCCTGCGAGTTGCCGATGGCACTCTTGATGACTTCTTCCAGCAGGCGGGCACCACGCTGCGGTTGGAACCGCAGAATATCGAGTGCTTCGTCGGCCAGCTTGCCACGCACCAAATCGGCCAGCGGGCGCACCTTTCGCGGGCTGATGCGTGCCAGTCGGTGGGTCGCTTTGAACATGGTTGATCAACTCCTCGAACCACAAGCCAGGGAAACTTCCCTTCGAGGCTGTGGGCAGCCAAGCTGCGTTTGCCAATCGGTATGCGTTATTTCGCTGGGTTACTTCTTCTTCTTGTCAGCACCGTGACCGCGGAAGGTTCGCGTCGGTGCGAATTCGCCGAGCTTGTGCCCGACCATGTCTTCAGTGACATAAACCTTCAAGTGGGCCTTGCCGTTGTGGACCATGAAGGTGTGACCGACGAATTCCGGGATGATCGTGCAGGCACGAGCCCAGGTCTTGATCGGGTCCTTGGTGCCTGCGTCTTCTTGCTGGGCAACCTTCTTGTAAACGTTCGGGTCGACGTACGGCCCTTTTTTCAGGGAGCGGCTCATTTTCGATAACCTTTAGGATCGCAGCCAGGTGGCTGGGCTTGCCTATCTAAGTGGGCTCTTACTTCAACAGCTTCAACAGACCGTAGCGACGCGACCGGCGACGACGAACGATCGAGCGGTTGGAGGCCTTCTTACGGTGACGGGTTGCACCACCCTTGGTCGGCTTACCTTGCGGCGTAACCGGGTGACGACCACCCTTGGTACGACCTTCACCACCACCGTGCGGATGGTCGATCGGGTTCATCGCGGTACCACGAACGTGAGGACGGCGACCGAGCCAACGGCTACGACCAGCCTTACCCAATTGAACCTTTTCGTGATCCGGGTTGCTGACACGACCGATGGTCGCACGGCAACGGCTCGAAACACGACGAATTTCGCCGCTTGGCAGCGACAACTGAGCCCAGTCAGCTTCGCAAGCCATCAAGGTTGCCGAGCTGCCGGCACTGCGACACAGTGCACCACCGCGACCAGGCACCATTTCAATGTTGTGGACCGTGGTACCAGCCGGAATATTCTTCAACGGCATGCAGTTACCAACGGATGGCGAGGCTTCCGAACCGCTTTGAACCTTGTCGCCAGCCTTCAGACCGTCGGGAGCGAGGATGTATCGCTTTTCACCGTCGGCGTAGTTCAGCAAGGCAATACGGGCACTGCGGTTTGGATCGTACTGGATCGAATCGACCACTGCTGGCACACCGTCTTTGGCACGACGGAAGTCAATCACGCGATAACGACGCTTGTGACCGCCACCACGGTGACGAGCAGTGATCTTACCTTGATTGTTACGACCACCGGTCTTGGTGATCTTGCGAAGCAGGGCCTTTTCCGGCGATGCACCCTTGGTCAACTCCTTGAAGTCGCTGACCGAGGCGTTGCGACGCCCAGCGGAAGTCGGCTTATATTTTCGGATACCCATGGTTCGTCTCGTAGTCTATTTCGTGTCGCTGCGGTTTTCGGTGGGACCAGCGTCTATTAATAGAAGTCGATCTTTTGATCGTCGGCCAACGTGACGATGGCCTTCTTCCAGTTACGGGTCTTGCCGTTGCGGAAACGATATCGGCGGGCTTTCCCCTTCCGAGTCTGCGTTTTCACGCTGGCGACTTTGACGTCGAACAACTCTTCAATCGCCCGGCGGACATCCAACTTGGTGGCCACCGGAGAGATCTCGAACGTGTATTGATTCAGTTCTTCCGAGACCTGAACACCCTTTTCGGTGACCAGCGGACGCAGGATCACCTGGTGCGATTCCAGCGTACGGGTCGGGGTGTCTTCACTCGGTTTATAATAGGGTCGTGCCATTTTGGCACCTCTGTCGCTAAGTCAGGTTGAATTGATTTACTGCTAAGCCATTCGACCAAAAAGCGATTACTCGCTCTTGCCTTCTTTCCGCAAGGAATCGAGGGCAGCCTTGGTGATCACCAACTTCCGCGGACGCAGAACCGAGTAGGCATTCAGTTCAGCGACTGGGCTGACCGAAACACCTTCGATGTTCCGTGCACTGCGGTAGAAGATCGGATCGTACTTTTCCAAGGCGATCGCAACCTTTTGACCGTAAATACCGAGTGCCTTCAGAGCACCAGCGACATTCTTGGTCTTGATTTCGTCTTGAGCGAAGTCGTCGACAACAACAACCTGCTCGCCCTGGATCTTGCTGGCGATCGCCATGCGAGTCGCGATCTTCAGGGCCTTCTTGTTCAAGCGGTACGAGTAGTCACGAGGGCGGATCGCAAAAATGTGACCACCACCACGACGAACGCCACTACGCTTGGAACCAGCACGTGCGTTACCGGTACCCTTCTGGCGATACATCTTCTTCGTCGAACCGGCAACTTCAGCACGGGTCTTGGTACGGTGCGTACCCTGACGAAGGTTGGCCTGGTACATCACGACGGCATCGTGAAGCAATTGCTTGTTGATCGACGGAGCGATTTCAGCCGGGTCAAGTTCGTACTTGCCGACTTCCTTTCCGCTCTTGTCAAAAATGGGCAAACTCACCATGGGATAATTCTTTCACGCGAGGCGCGATTTGTTTCCAGAGGAAATCCGTTAGCGGACCATGTTGGTTTCACGAACGATCACGTAACCGCCGTTCGGGCCAGGCACGGCACCGTTGAGCAGAATCACGCCGTTTTCTTCGTCAACCTTGATAACCTTCAGGTTACGGCTGGTAACCTTGGCGTTACCGTATTGGCCGCTCATGCGAAGGCCTTTGAAGGTGCGGCTTGGATAGGCACTGCAGCCAGTACCACCGGTGTGGCGGTGAACCTTCTTCACACCGTGAGTGGCTCGCTGACCGGCGAAGTTGTGCCGCTTCATCACACCAGCGTAACCGCGACCGCGGCTAGTACCGATGACGTCGACACGGGCCGTTTCTGCCAGAACGCCAATGCCGATCTCTTGACCGACTTCAGCACCTTCGATCGAACCACGAAGTTCACGAACGAACTTCTTAGGCTCGCAGCCAGCCTTGGGTGCAGCTTCGGCACCAGCGGCGGCCAGCTTCCTGGCTCGCTTGCTCGAGAGAGGAGCAACGTGACCACGTTCGCTACGAATCGCCAATCGGCGAGGCTTGTCGTCGTATCCGAGTTGAACTGCCTCGTAGCCATCGCGTTCCAGGGTTCGCACCTGAAGCACGTGACAGGGACCTGCTTGTACAACCGTAACCGGGATAACTTCGCCAGACTCAGTATAGATCTGGGTCATCCCAACCTTACGGCCGAGTATGCCTTTTGCCATGATTCGTCGCCTTGTAGTCCGTTGCTCGCTTCGATGGATTAGCCAAGTCGGCCAATTACCACCCGAAGCTTCCAGCCATCCAAAGACTCTTTAAAACGAGCTGTGAAATAAAACTATCGAGTCGTTGCCTTGATCTTGATATCGACACCAGCTGGCAAATTCAGCTTGTTGAGCGATTCGATCGTCTTGGCGGTAGCCTGGACGATGTCGATCAGACGCTTGTGCGTCCGCACTTCAAACTGCTGACGAGCCTTCTTGTCGATATGCGGACCCGACAGAACGGTGTAACGTTCGATACGAGTCGGCAACGGAATGGGACCATGAACTTCCGAATGGGTACGCTTCGCCGTATCGACGATATCGAGAGCACTCTGATCCAAGATCGAGTGATCGTAAGCTTCCATCCGAATGCGAATAATTTCTTTCGCCACGCTTCTGATCCCTATTAACTGCTTCCCGGCAGACCGGGCTGGTAAATTTCTTTTCGCTCCCTACTGGCTCTTTGAGCTAGACGGGAAACAGATGATATTAAAAATCGTGGCCGATTTCGTCAATGGGCGCCGGTTCTTATTTCGAACCTTTTTCAAAGGTGCGACTCAGTTCTGATGAAAACCGGTGTTTTCCCGAGTAAAATCGCTGCACACGCGGTTCACCGCGACGGCAGCAAAAGGGGAAAACGTGTCGCATTCTTCGCCCGAATCACCTTACCGGAACTAACCGGAAAGTAATTCCAGGCCAGTACCCACCTTGAAATCGATTATTTATCCGATTTCGGAAACCCCGACCCGCCCTTCTGCCATGAAGTGGCAACTGGGATTGGCAGGGCTTTTCATCCTGATGACCGTTGTTGCTACGGGCCTCGGACTAGCTCGCCTGGTCGACTTTCATCTGGAGCACTTCCTGGCAGTGCTCGTCCTGCTGACTACCGTCGGCTTTTACCTCTTCCAAGGCCTGGCCGCTGCCTGGTCTTGGAAAAGAGTGCGATCAACTCAATCAGCGGAAGGGGATCATTGTCCCGAGAATCGCGTCGAACGCTAGGCCCGGAAGTCGCCAGAAGACCCACTTTCCGCAATTTACATAAACTGTTTGGCAATCTCTGCGGGTGCGGGAGCATATTTCAGCGGCTCCATGCTGCTGGATGCTCGCCCCTGGCTGAGACTTCGCATGGCGCTCGAGTACCCAAACAGCTCCGCCAGCGGAGCATGTGCTTCGATCACGACGTCGCCTGAGCGGTTCTCGGTCTTGGCGATTTCGCCACGACGCTTCATGATGTCGCCCACGAAATCCCCCATGTAATCATCTGGGGTCGTGATCGTGAGCTTCATAATCGGCTCGAGCAATGTGGGAACAGCGGCTTCAAGCCCCTTCTCAAACGCATCTCCAGCGGCGATGGCGAAGGCGGTATCTGTCGAACCGACTTCGGCAATCTCGCCGCCCAGGATCGTGATCTTCAAATCCGCCAACGGGAAGCCACCGATGATGCCGCCGCCCGCGGCGCGGCTACGAAGCTCTTCCATAGCGGACTCGATCAACTCGAACGGCACGTCATCGGGAGGGCACTTCGAGATGACCAGCACCGAAGGCGTTTGATTCGGGACATGCTCGACCTGGATCGTGAGCTTCGCGAACAGCTGCGCCCCTTGAATCACACGATGACATTCGCCGGTCACCTTTGCTGACTTACCCACCGTTTCGCGGTAGCTCACGCGCGGCTTATGCACCTTGACGTTAAGCTTAAAATCCCGGAGCAAGCGGTGACGAATGACCTCGAGATGCAACTCGCCCATCCCGCTGATAATTGTTTGCCCGGTGTCTTTATTTTCGTTCGCTGCGAAGGTTGGATCTTGCCGACGCATCATGCCCAGCGTATCGGAAAGCTTGTCGCGATCGGCCGAAGATTCGGGTTCGATCGCCATCCCAATGACCGTCTCTGGAAAGTTGATCGACTCGAGCAAAATCGGGCTTCGCGTATCACAAAGCGTATCGCCCGTGACCGAATGTCGCAGCCCGATGATGCCGACGATGTCACCGGTACCGACGTGATCGACCTGGTCTTTTCGCGAAGCCTGAATGTGCCAAAGCTGAGCACAGTTCTCTTTGACATCACGACCTGGGTTGAGCAAGCGACTATTCGGTTTGAGCTCACCGGAATAGACCCGCACCCAAGTCATATCGCCATGCTTGGCAGGCAACACCTTGAAGACCAGCCCGCAAAATGGCTCGCCTGGATCGGTCGTCCGCGTTTCCGTTTGATTCTTCTTCGCAGGGTTCGTCCCCACGACGGGCGGAACATCTTTTGGACTCGGCAGGAAGTAGGTGACCGCGTCCAGAATTGGCTGCACACCAATCCCGTCGAGGGCAGAGCCGCAGAGCACCGGCTGGATCTCACGAGCGAGCGTTGCACCGCGAAGAACCTTGCGAATAAGTGCCGTCGGAATTGGCTCATCACCGAGACTCATCTCCATCAGCTCGTCGCTGTGGTCGTAGAGCTTCTCAAGCAGATTCGTTCGCCACTGCTGGGCTTTCTCGACGTAGTCTTCTGGAATCTCCTGCACGTCAATCGTGCGATCCTGATCCCCTTCGCCGAAGGTCAGCATCTTCATCTCGATCAGATCGATCACCCCTCGAAAAGCATCGGCCAGATGCGGCGGGCCAGCCCCAACAGGAATCTGAATCGGCACAGGATTCGCCTTCAAACGACGTTCGATTTCCTGCAGCACCGGATAGAAGTCGGCACCTTCGCGGTCCATCTTGTTGATGAAAGCGATCCGCGGCACCTTGTAGCGATCGGCCTGACGCCAAACCGTTTCACTCTGGGCTTCCACACCTTCGCGAGCACTGAACACGACTACACCGCCGTCGAGCACACGCAGGCAACGCTCCACCTCCGCCGTGAAATCGACGTGGCCTGGGGTGTCGATCAAGTTGACCGTGCACTCCTTCCAAGGGAACGTTACACACGCCGAGTAAATCGTGATCCCACGCTCCGCCTCTTCTTCATCGAAGTCAGTCGTCGTGGTCCCTTTATCAACCTCACCCACCTTGTGCGAGGCACCACTGTAGAACAGCATACGCTCGGTTACCGTGGTTTTCCCGGCGTCGATATGGGCAATCACCCCGATGTTTCGGATGTCTTCAAGTTTACGAGCCATGACTCTCTTGCCAGCCTCCAGCGGCCGGACCTTTCCTGCTTCTCAATGAACGGCAAACGTGAACTGATATTTTGGCGGCTTCTGCACCGCAAGACTATGACGGGCAACTGATTAATTGCACCCGTGACAGCCTTGTTTCGAGCGATCTCAACACACCCCGACGCGGAACAAGGCTTCCGTCGGCGCATAAAAAAAGCCGCACTTTTGGGAAGCACGGCTTTCTTTGAGCGGTCTTACCAGGCGAAGTGAGCGAATGCCTTATTCGCGTCCGCCATACGGTGAACGTTTTCACGCTTGGTATAGGCGGTACCTTCGCGGTTGTAAGCGGCAAACAATTCGTCAGCCAACTTCAGGTGGGTCGGACGACCCTTCTTGTCGCGAACAGCACCCAGCAACCAACGGATGGCGAGCGACTGCTGACGGGTACGATTGACCTGCATAGGAACCTGGTAAGCAGCACCACCGACTCGCTTCGAGCGAACTTCGATGTGCGGCTTCACGTTCTCGACGGCCTGAGTGAAGACGTCAATCGGCTGCTCTTCTGGCAGACGCTTCTTCAGCTCGTCCATGGCACCGTAGAAAACTTCCTGAGCGGTCGTCTTCTTGCCATCCTGCATCAGACAGTTGATGAACTTGCTGGCCAGGATCGACTTGTAGCGAGGATCTGGCTTCAACGTTTCGCGGCTGGCGGTGATCTTACCCATCGTTGGTAACTAACTATTCGCTATTGATTCAGTATTGGAATGTATTCAATGACGAGACGTGGCGACCAGCGAACCGGTCCGAGCGACGTCAAGCTTAGCTCTTCTTGGCACCGTAACGGCTACGCGACTGCTTACGGCCATTCACGCCGAGAGCATCGAGAGCACCGCGGACCACCTGGTAACGCACACCCGGAAGGTCGCGAACACGACCGCCGCGAACCAGCACGATCGAGTGTTCCTGCAGGCTGTGACCTTCGCCTGGGATGTACACGGTGACTTCCTTCTGGTTCGACAGACGCACACGAGCGATCTTACGAAGAGCCGAGTTGGGCTTCTTCGGGGTCATCGTGCGGACCTGCAAACAGACACCACGTTTCTGCGGGCACTTCTCCAAAACTGGAGACTTGCTGAACTTACGCTTCTTCTTTCGTGGCTTGCGAACGAGCTGATTGATGGTGGGCATGGAGTCGCCGTTACTTCTAAGCTACGCCAACTGGTTGCTGACCAGTCGACCGAATTTCTGTTTGCTTACTGTCGCTTCCCACGGACAATGGGAAGCCCTTTAAATTATCCGATTGCCGAAAACTGTCAACCCGTAATGGACGCCTCGCGCGAAAACGACTAGGCGATTTCTCGAACTGAATCCTGCTTTCTGGCACTGCGAGCTACTTTTCAGCACCTGGGTGCCGCAAAAGCATCCTTCGCTTTTGCTGTTTTGGGAAAAAGAAGCATGGCCACTTTTGCGTGACCATGGCTTCCGATTCTCCAACGAACCGGGCAAACCAGGTTGCCCAGCCGCTTCTGTTTTACAATTCGTCGTCGCCTGGCTCGAATCCTTCACCACCTTGCGGAGGCATTGGAGGCTGCTGAGGAGGCTGTGGCTGACCATAGGTCGGGCCTTCGGTTGCCGGAATCGGTCCGCCACCACCGAGCAGGCTTTCTAGCCCTGGGGCAGGTGCCATTTCCGAGATCGCGGCAGGGCCTTGGCCATCGCCGTTGTCTTGCAGCAGCGGGAAGCTGTCTTCCAGCGTGCGTTCGCGAGTTCGCGAAGCAAGTTCAGCCAGGGCTTCTGGATTGATTCGGACTTCCGAATCCTGGAAGGTGCGGAAACCGGTACCCGCCGGGATCAAGTGACCCAGGATCACGTTTTCCTTCAAACCGATCAGTTCGTCGACCTTGCCTGCCAGGGCAGCCTCGGTGAGAACCTTCGTCGTTTCCTGGAAGGACGCGGCCGAGATAAAGCTGGAGCTCTGAACGGCAGCCTTGGTGATACCCAACAACTGCGTCGAAGCACTTGCCGCGGCGGGCTTCACACCCTTGGCAGGGGTTCCACCCAGCGATTCGATCTGGCCGTTTTCCTGCTCCAAAGCTTCCTTCGGAACGATCATGCCTTCGCTGAACTGCTGCGAGTCGCCAGGGCTCGAGATCTTCAGGCAACGCGACAACTGCTCGTTGGCACGACGGAAGTCAAACTTGTCCATCACCAGGCCAGGCAACAGGCTCGTGTCGCCAGCCGAGTCAACCATCACCTTTCGCAGCATGCGAGCGACGATGATTTCGATGTGCTTATCGTTGATTTCCACACGCTGGCTGCGATACACACCCTGAATTTCGTGCAGCAGGTACTGCTGAACGGCTTCTTCACCGGAGATACGCAGAATGTCGTGAGGAACCAGTGGACCGTCGATCAGCGACTGGCCAGCCCGGACGTAGTCGCCGGTATGAACCAGGAATCGCTTACCGTGTGGCACCAGGTGCTCGCGTTCGATACCCGATTCGTTGCGAACGATAATCGTTCGCTTGCCACGCTTCTTCTCCGAGAGAATCTCGACGACACCGTCGATCTCAGCCATCACGGCTGGATCCTTCGGCTTACGAGCCTCGAAGATTTCCGTGACTCGCGGCAGACCACCGGTGATGTCCTTAACACCGCCCGATTCACGCGGGGTGCTGGCCACCGTGGTACCTGCCGAAACCTTGGTACCTTCATCGGCGTCGATGATCGCCTTTTCTGGCAGGTAGTAAACGTCGAGCGGCTTGCCGTCTTCGTCTTCGATCACGAGTTGCGGATGGAAGTCACCCTTGTGCTCGGTGATCATGCGACGTTGGTGACCGGTGGAGTCGTGCTCGATCATCATCGTTTCGCCTTCGACCACGTCCTCGTAGCGGACGCGACCACCGACTTCAGCGACGATCGGAATCGAGTAAGGATTCCAAGAGCAGAGGACCTGACCGGTCTTCACCTCTTCGTTTTCTTTGACTTCCAGGATCGCACCAGTTGGCACGTCGTAGCTTTCGATTTCACGACCCTTGGCGTCGACGATCGTGATTTCACCGTTACGGGTGAGCACGATGTTTTTGCCTTCGTCGTTCGTCGCAGTCCGCATACGCGTGAACTTGACGAAACCACCACGCTTGGTCTTCTTTTCGTGTTCTTCGGTATCGGTAACGGCCACACCACCGATGTGGAACGTACGCATCGTCAGCTGAGTACCAGGTTCACCAATACTCTGGGCGGCGATGATACCGACGGCCATGCCTTCTTCGACCTGATCGCCGGTCGACATGTCCATCCCGTAGCAAGCCTTGCAGCAACCCAGACCATTGTCGCAGGTCATTGGGCTACGAACTTGAATGCGTTCCAGACCCATCTTCTCGATCTTGCGAGCGGTGTCTGGGGTGATCATTTCGTTCTCGCGAACGATCACTTCGTCGGTAATCGGATTCACGATGCTCTGACGGCTCACACGACCCTTGATCGCGTCTGCCAGCGAGACTTCGACCTTTTCGCCACGGTAGATGACCCCCTTGGTGATACCCTGGGTCGTACCGCAATCTTCGGCTGTGATCACCACGTTCTGAGCGACGTCGGCCAGCTTACGAGTCAGGTAACCCGAGTCAGCCGTCTTCAAAGCCGTATCCGCCAGACCCTTACGGGCACCGTGCGTCGAGGAGAAGTACTCGAGCACCGTCAAACCTTCGCGGAAGTTCGACTTAATGGGCGTTTCGATGATTTCACCACTCGGCTTGGCCATCAGACCACGCATACCGGCCAGCTGACGAATCTGTTCGGTACCACCACGAGCACCAGAGTCGGCCATCAGGTACACCGGGTTCACGTAACCGTGACCACCGCGGTCGTCGTTCTTCATCTCGGTCATCATCTCGGCAGTAATCTGCTCACGAGCATGAGTCCAAGCATCGAGAACCTGGTTCACACGTTCTTTGTCCGTGATCACACCACGTTCGTACAGCTTCTTGAACTTGATCACCTTCTTTTCAGCTTCGCCAATGATCTTGTGCTTCGAATCGGGAGTCACAAGGTCGTCGGTCGCGAAGGAAAGACCGCTGCGGGTCGATTCGCGGAAGCCGAGCTGATTCATATCGTCCAGCAGGTTGATCGTCGCACGGCGACCCAGACGCTGATAGCAGTCCGAAATCACCTTCGACAATTCGCTACTACCCATCGAGAAGTTGTAGTAGTCCATGCCTGCAGGCAGCATCTCGTTGAACAAAACGCGACCAAAGGTGGTTTCGACAATTCGGCCGGAGGCCTGTTCGTCGTCTTCACCCTTGAGGCTGCGACCTTCAGGAAGTCGAACCTTCACGAGAGCGTGCAGATCGATGATCCCCTGAGCGAAGGCATAGTCCGCTTCTTCCATCGAAGCGAAGGTCATCCCTTCACCTGGACGGTTCGGCAGGCTGATGGTGATGAAGTTACAACCCATCACCACGTCCTGCGACGGGCTCATGATCGGCTTACCATTGGATGGGGCGAAGATGTTATTCGTCGCCAACATCAGGGTATGGGCTTCGACCTGGGCTTCAATCGAAAGCGGCAAGTGAACCGCCATCTGGTCACCGTCGAAGTCGGCGTTGAAGCCTTTGCACACCAGTGGGTGCAAGTGAATCGCATTACCTTCCACCAGGGTGGGCTCGAAGGCCTGGATCCCCATACGGTGAAGCGTCGGAGCACGATTCAACAGGACCGGGTGATTCTGAATCACCGATTCCAAGATGTCCCAGACTTCTTCATCCTTGCGTTCGAGCATCTTCTTGGCGCTCTTGATGGTGTCGGCATGACCGAGCACCTTCAGCTTGCGGATGATGAAGGGTTGGTACAATTCCAGGGCGATCTTCTTAGGCAGACCGCACTGATGCAGCTTCATACGCGGACCGACCACGATCACGCTACGAGCCGAATAGTCAACGCGCTTACCGAGCAGGTTTTCGCGGAAACGACCCTGCTTACCCTTGATCATATCGGTCAGCGACTTGAGCGGACGGTTGCTGCTACCCAGAACCGGACGCTTGCAGCGATTGTTGTCGAACAGAGCGTCGACCGACTGCTGCAACATACGCTTTTCGTTGCGGATGATGACTTCAGGAGCGTTCAGATCGACCAACTTACGCAGACGGTTGTTGCGGTTGATGATACGACGGTAGAGGTCGTTCAAGTCGGAGGTGGCAAAGTTGCCCGAGTCCAACAGAACAAGCGGACGCAGATCCGGTGGAATAACCGGTATCACGTCCATGATCATCCATTCTGGCTTGTTGTCGCTGTCACGGATCGCTTCGACGATCTTCAAGCGATTGATGTAGTCTTTTCGCTTCTGCTTCGAACCAGTTTCCTGCAGGTCCTTGCGGAGGTCGATCGACAACTGCACCAGGTCGAGACCTTGCAGCAGCTTACGAACCGCTTCAGCACCCATGTCCGCTTCAAACGAACCGCTACCAAACTGTTCGACGGCGCCACGGTACTCTTCTTCGGTCAGCGTCTGGAACTTTTCCAGATCGGTGCTGCCTGGATCGACGACGACGTAATCCTGGAAGTAAATGACCTTTTCCAGGCTCGAAGTCTTCATGGCCAACAGGTTACCCAGTCGGCTAGGCATCGCCTTGAAGAACCAGATGTGGACGATCGGCGCGGCCAGTTCGATGTGGCCCATTCGCTTACGGCGAACGCGGCTGTGAGTGATCTTCACACCACAGCGATCGCAGATCATGCCTTTGTATTTCATGCCGCGATACTTACCGCACGCACATTCCCAGTCCTTTTCTGGGCCGAAGATACGTTCGCAGAAAAGGCCGTCCTTTTCTGGGCGATAGGTACGGTAGTTGATCGTTTCCGGCTTCTTGACTTCACCGAACGACCAGCTCCGAATGTCGTGAGGCCGTGCGAGGCTGATCTTGACCGCGGTGTAATCGTTGATTCGGTCGTAAGAGCTTTCGAGAATACTCATGGCCCGTGCTCCTTATTTCTATCCACTTGGATGGTCGGTATGGTGAAGATGCAGCCGGTCGCGTCGGAACCAGCCGCGGGTCGTTCCTTGCCAGCAGGGCTTCCGTAGACGAGCCCTGCCAGCCGCAGCCAAGGTCGCCTGTTACAGGCGACGCTTTTCGAGCTGCATGTTCAACCCAAGCCCTCGGATTTCGTTGGTCAACACGTCAAAGCTGGCGGGCGTACCGGCTTCCAAAGTGTTTTCACCTTTGACCATCGATTCGTAGATCTTCGTACGTCCTTCGACGTCGTCACTCTTCACAGTGAGCAGCTCTTGGAGGATGTAGGCAGCACCGTAGGCTTCCAGAGCCCACACTTCCATTTCCCCGAATCGCTGGCCACCGAATCGTGCCTTACCACCCAGAGGCTGCTGGGTAATAAGCGAGTAAGGACCCGTGCTACGAGCATGCACCTTGTCATCAACCAAGTGATGCAGCTTCAGCATGTAGATGTAACCAACGGTCGTTTCCTGGTTCAAGGCTTCGCCCGTTCGGCCATCGTGAAGGCGAGCCTTCCCGTGACGTGGCAGGCCTGCTTCTTCCAGGCAGTCGTTGATGATCTCTTCGGAAGCACCGTCGAACACAGGCGTGATGGCTTGGAAACCAAGCTTCGCACCGGCCCAACCCAAGTGGGTTTCCAGAATCTGCCCCACGTTCATACGCGAAGGCACGCCCAGCGGATTGAGCATGATCTGGATCGGCGTACCGTCTGGCAAAAACGGCATATCTTCCACCGGCAGGATCTTGGCGATCACACCCTTGTTACCGTGGCGACCGGCCATCTTGTCACCAACCGAGATCACTCGCTTGGTCGCAATGTAAACCTTAACCATCTGCAGAACACCGCTGCGAAGTTCATCACCTCGCTTCATGCTGTTCAGCTTGCGGTCACGTTGATCGATGGCGAGTTCAATCGCTGGCCACTTCGCAGCGTAAAGCTGACGAATGCTGGCGACACGATCTTCGCTCTTCAGTGGTTCCAGAATCTTGTAGAGACGGAACTGCTGAGCTTGTTCGGCGATGAACTTGGCGTCCTGATCACGAGTGATTGGAGTGCCATCTTCGTCGGTGACCGTCTTGCCGAGGATCTTCTCGACTTCACCGATGAACTCGGCGAACAGTTCGCTGATCGCGGCGTTGCCTTCGCTTTCGGCGTCCTTCAGGGTCTTTTCGAATGCCTTTCGTTCATCGTCCGAGAGGCTCATGCGGCGAGCAAACTTCTCGGCCTGAACGACGATGCCTTCGATACCTGATGGCACTTCCAGCGAGTCGTTCTTCACGTCTTCACCGGCACGACCGAAGATCGCGTGCAGCAGCTTTTCTTCCGGCGTCAGTTCGGTCTTGCTCTTCGGCGAGACCTTACCGACCAGAATGTCACCTGGCTTCACGTAAGTACCGACTTGAACAATACCGTTCTCGTCGAGGTTACGAAGCATCTTTTCTGAGACGTTCGGGATGTCCCGGGTGAAGTCTTCGCGGCCCAACTTCGTTTCGCGAATTTCGACGTCGAATTCTTCGATGTGAATCGAAGTATAGACGTCCTGCTTCACCAGCTCTTCGCTGATAATAATCGCGTCTTCATAGTTGTAACCGTCGAACGACATGAAGCCGACCAGCACGTTACGGCCCAGAGCCAACTGACCACCATGGGTCGCGGCACCATCGGCCAGCACGTCACCAGCGGTTATCTTCTGGCCCATCTTGACGACAGGATGCTGATTCAAGCAGGTACGTTCGTTCAAGCCGACGAACTTACGCAGATTGTAAACGTCTTCGGCATGTTCAGCGGCACCGCTGCGTTCGACGACCACCTTCAAGGCGTCGACATACTTGACCACACCGTCGTACTTGGCGCGAATGATCATGCTCGAGTTCATCGCCACGTCGCGTTCGACACCGGTACCGACAATCGGCGGTTCGGCGACCAACAGTGGCACAGCTTGACGCTGCATGTTGGAACCCATGAGAGCGCGGTTCGCGTCGTCATGTTCGAGGAATGGAATCAACGCTGCGGAAACACCCACCATCTGGCAAGGAGCCACGTCGATATATTCCACTTCCGTCGGAGCAACCAATTCAAAGTCGCTGCGATAACGAGCGATGATCAGGTCACCCAGCAGGGCGTCTTCATCGTCGGTTGGCGTATCGGCCGGAGCCACCAGGGCGTCCGATTCTTCATCAGCACGAAGCCAAACGAAACCCTTGGCAACCTTACCGTTGGTCACCTTACGGTACGGGGTGATCAAGAAGCCGTACTCGTCCACCGAAGAGTAGAGAGCCAGGCTGCTGATCAGACCGATGTTCGTACCTTCCGGTGTCTCAATCGGGCAGATGCGACCGTAGTGAGAGATGTGAACGTCGCGGACCTCGAAGCCAGCACGCTTACGATTCAAACCGCCTGGGCCGAGAGCCGACAGACGACGTTCGTGTGTGAGCATCGAGAGCGGGTTGGTCTGGTCGACCACCTGCGACAATTCGCCACGACCGAAGAAGTATTCGATGGCGGCCGAAATGCTCTTTGGGTTGACCAGGTTGCGAGGAGTCATGTCCTCGGCATCCTTCAGGCTCATTCGTTCCTGAACCGTACGACGCAGCTTCAGGAAGCCCTTTCGCATTTCGTCGCAAGCCAGCTCGTCGATCGTACGCAGACGACGATTGCCAAGATGGTCGATATCGTCGATACGAGCACGCTTGTCACCGGACGACAAGTTCAGGATGTAACGAATCGCTGCGATCAAGTCTTCTGGGCGGAGGGTCTGTTGACCTTCTTCCACGTCCAGGCCGAGCTTACGGTTCATACGGAAACGACCCACGCGACCGAGACGGTAGCGGTTTTCGTCGTAGAACTTCTCAGCGAACAGAGTCTTCGCCTTTTCCAGCTGCGGAGGGTTACCTGGTCGCAGACGCTGGTAGATGCGAAGCAGCGCTTCTTCGTGACTCGAAGTGTTGTCTTCGCCGAGCGCGTTGAAAATCAACGGCGTCTTGGGCGGTTCCATCACTTCGACTTCATCGATCCCGGCAGAGCAGATCAACTCGGCGATGTTGCGGCTGATCTTCTGGCCTGCTTCCAGAATGATTTCGCCAGCACGGTCGCTGCTGCTCGGGTAGATAATGTCGTCAACAGCGATCTTGTTCTCGATCTTCGAGACGCTGCGACCATCTTTGACCGACTCGATGGTCGATTCGTAGAAGGCGCGGATCACGTCGGCGTCGCTGCTGTATTCCGGCGACATGGCACGGAGCAGCGTCGTGGCGGCGAACTTACCGCTCTGGTCGATACGGACCGTGAGCGAGTCCTTCTTCGACACGTTCACTTCGATCCAGCTACCACGTTCCGGAATGACACGACAGCTTGGCAGCTTCTTGTCGGACGTGGTGTCTTGTTCTAGCACGAAGTCGACACCAGGGCTGCGGTGCAGCTGACTGACGACGACACGCTCGGCACCGTTGATGATGAACTCACCACCACCGAGCATGACGGGCAGATCGCCCAGGTAGACTTCTTCTTCGATCGGCTCTTCTTTGTTCAAGCGGAGCCAAATGCGGAATGGGCGACCATAGGTCAACCGCAGCTGCTTGCATTCCTCTGGCGTGTAGCGCGGCTTGCCCAGTTCATAACGGACGTAATCAAGTTGATTCTGTCCGTCGTAGCTCTGGATCGGGAAGATCTCGCGCAGGACACTTTCGATGCCCAGCTCTTGATCTCGCTCTTCCGCTTCCACCTCCGCTTGCAGGAAGTTTTTGTAGCTCAGGGTCTGAATTTTCGTCAGATCCGGCGGAGCCATATAAATCGATTGACTTCCGAACCGACGAACTTCAGTTGGTTCCAGCCGTCGTTGCGACGAGGTAGCCATAGGCGACGCGACTCCTTGGGCGGCAAATCAAAAAACAACATGCTCTCACGCCGAAACGACGCAGATCCGATACCAGGGTTCTAGCAAACGGTCCGAGACAAAAGGCGAGAAAGCATGAGCGATACGGGCGGACAGTAGAGGCTCAAGATCGAGTGCGCGAGCCGGTGCGCGCAGCTTACCCGCAGCAAGCTAGCACGCCCGCTGTTGCGGGCGCGCACTCTCACCTGATTCCCATCCATGCTGTCAAAAGAAAAAGAAGATCCAGAAGACTTCAAAATCACACCTCGCGACGTTGCCTCTTCAGTATAGGGGAGGCAACGCCGAAGTGAAAACAGGAAATCAGCGAAATACCAACGTCTTACTTGATTTCGACGACGGCACCAGCTTCCTCCAGTTCCTTCTTGACCTTCTCGGCATCTTCCTTCGAGACGCCTTCCTTGATCTTGCTCGGGACACCTTCAACCATGTCCTTGGCTTCCTTCAAGCCCAGACCGGTAATGCCACGAACAACCTTGATCACGCCGATTTTCTGAGCACCGAAGTCAGTCATGACGACGTCGAATTCGGTCTGCTCAACAGCGGCAGCGGCACCACCACCGTCGCCGGTAGGAGCCATCATGACACCACCACCAGCGGCGGCTTCGATACCGTGAGCGTCCTTCAGGTAATCACCCAGCTCAACGGCTTGCTTCAGGGTCAAACCAGCGATCTGATCGCCCAAACCCTTGATTTCTTCGGACACTTCAACGGTTGCAGTTGCTTCTTCGGACATTTCGGATCTTATCCTTTCAACACGATTTGCAGGGGAGGGATCCGCCTGCGCCAGGGAATACGGATGTTTTGTTAGTTAAGGAAACAATCGATCGGCAAAAGCCGTTCGACGTTTGCCAAGTGAAGGAGCTTAGCCTTCTTGATTTTCGCCAACCTGCTTGACCTGCGAGGCCAACTTGGCACCTGGACCCTTGATCTGGGCACCCAGGGTACGTCCAGGCCCCAGAATCTGACCCACCAGAAGCGAGAGCTGTTCAGCTCGATTGGGCCATTTGCTGATTGCCTTGACAGTGTCGGGCGTCAGGGATTCACCATCCATGACACCACCCTTGGCGGTGAAGCCCGGGAACTTGTCGTCGTCGTTCAGCTTGATGATTTCTTTCGCCAGGTCGACGAAGTCACCATCACCCCAAACGATCGCCGTGCTCCCTTCCATGGATTCGAAGGCCGGAGCGAGAGACGTGCCTTCGCAGGCCTTGGCTGCCAGCGTGCGACGCACGACCAACAGGCTCAGACCCTTTTCGCGGAGCTGCTTGCGAACCAGAAAGGTCTTGTCCGCATTCATCCCCACCACGTCGACTACCAGAAGGTCGTTCACCCCTTCCAGTCGTTTCGACAGATCGGAGATCACCAGGTTTTTCAGATACTTACTCATGGCTCTGGGCTTTAGTTATGTGTGTTTGCGTAACGCTTGATGTCAGGACCAATTAGAGAGCGACTTGAACCCCAGGGCTCATCGTGGCACTCAGATTGACGCTACGAACATAGGTGCCCTTCGCCGCTTGCGGCTTGAGGCCATTGATGTGATCCACAAAAGCGCGAATGTTGTCTTCGAGCTTATCGGCTTCGAAGCCGAGGCGACCGACGACCGCGTGCACGATACCCGTTGGGTCGTTGCGGAACTCGACCTTACCAGCCTTGTATTCTTTGACAACGCGAGCAACGTCTGGCGTAACCGTACCGGCACGCGGCGATGGCATCAAACCACGCGGACCGAGGACGCGGCCCAGAGGACCTACCAGGCCCATCATGTCTGGGGTAGCGATACAGACGTCGAAGTCGAGCCAACCATCTTTGATCTTCTTCGCCAGATCTTCGGCACCCACTTCGTCTGCACCGGCCTCTTTGGCAGTTGCGACGTTGTCACCCTTAGCGAAGACGACGACCCGCTGGATCTTGCCGATACCATGCGGCAGAACCAGAGCACCACGAACCAGCTGATCCGCCTGCTTCGGGTCGATACCCAAACGCATGGCAATTTCAACCGTCTGGTCAAACTTGGTGGTGTTGAACGACTTCAGCAGCACGATTGCGTCTTTGAGGGTCAAAGCGTCTGCTGGAACCTTTTCGAGAAGGGCTCGATATCGTTTGGATTGTGTAGGCATCGTCAATCGCCAATTTGTAGGGAGATAATGTTCGGGTTAGACAGATCGGAAACCTATTCCGCGACTTCCAGACCCATGCTGCGAGCCGTACCTTCAATCATACGGCGAGCATGATCCAGATCGCGGGCATTGAGGTCCGCCATCTTCTGATTGCAGATGTCGTCGATCTGCTCCTTGGTAACCTTGCCAACCTTTTTGGTGTTCGGCGTGCCACTTCCCTTGGCCAGGCCAGCAGCCTTCTTCAGCAATGCAGCGGCCGGTGGGCTCTTGCAGATGAACTCGAAGGTACGGTCGTTGTAGACGGTGACGACAACCGGAATCGGCATGCCATTGAATTCTCGAGTCTTATCGTTGAACTGCTGAACGAACTGACCGAGGTTCACACCGTAACGACCCAACGAGGTACCAACCGGAGGAGCCGGAGTGGCCTGACCGCCGGGGACCTGAAACTTCGCTTGACCTACTTGTTCCCGTGCCATTTTGCTGTTTCCCGTGCCGCAGTTGATTGCTAGAACCAACTGCCACCGAATGCTGTGAAAACTGTCTGCTTATAAAACAAAGGCCCCGAGGCTCGTTCTCTGTCTTCCGCCGGCGAAGGGGAGTTAGAAGAATCGACCACCGGTGCAACGCGTGGCGTGGACTAAACTGGCTCCATTTGCCAGTGTTCCATCTCCACAGGCGTTGTGCGGCCGAAAATATTAATCATGACCGTGACTCGGCCATTGGTGTTGTCGATCACCTCGACATCCCCTTCGAAGTTCTCGAAGGTTCCTTCAGTGATGCGAACATGGTCGCCAATCTTGAAGCGAATGTTCGTCTTGACTTCTTCCTGCTCACCTTCATCAGGCTTGCGCGTCTTCTTGACGATGCGATCCACTTCGTGCGGCAACATGGGAACGGGCTTGCCGCCTGCTCCGGTGAAATCACCAATGCCGCCGGTCTCGCGAACCAGGAACCACGTTTCGTCGTTGATTGCCATGTGCACGACGATGTAGCCTGGGTAGAGCTTCTGCTTGGTGACTTTTTTCTTGCCGTTCTTGTATTCCACCAGGTCCTCGGTGGGCACAAGAATCTCGCCAAAGTACCCCTCGAGTCCGGCCATCTTGACGCGGCGAATCAGGTTGGTGCAGATCGACTTTTCGCGATTGCTCTGAACCTTGAGGATGTACCATTCCTTTTGAGCCTCATCCGCGGGCTCGATTTCTTCTTCGGTCACTTCTTCAATCGGGCCGCGATTCTTGCCTGTCTTCCTGGCGACGGGAGCCGGCTTTTCCTCAGCTGGTTCCTCTTCCGCAGAAGGCTCTTCGGCCTCGGAAGCGACTTCCTCCGACGACTCCTCCTCGAACGGCGCAGACTCTTCGACAGCTTCTTCCGGAGTCGTTACTTCCTCCGATTGAGCTTCTGCGTCCACAGGGGCCCCTTGTTCAGGGTCCTTTTCGGGATCGAACGAGTTGTCAGGAGCATTTGCCACGAAACTTAACCTTAACCAGCCCGGGGACTGGACCATCGAAAGTGACGTGCACCGCATAATTCGTGCGGTGCTTCATCTGGCCAACGACCAACTAGGTGCCGACGGTTCCTGGATCTGGCGGAATCAGCCGGATCGTTTTGAACAGCGTGATCCACGCCAGGTCAAAAGCAAACAGCAACACGGCCAGGATGAAGATCAACGAGATAACCACGATGACACTTCGCCACAGCTCAGCCTTGGAAGGCCAAGTAACCTTAGTCATTTCGGCTTCGACGTTAATCAAAAAGTTGGCAAACGTCGGCCAGTTAATCAATCGGTATGCAATCCAAAAACCAATGGCGCCAAGTGCCCCTGGGATCACCCAGTGCAACTTCATCGAAGTCAGATCAGCATACGAACCGAGCCACTGATACAGCTGGTAAGCAGCGATCGCAATGAGCACCCAAATCGCAATCAGGGTAGCCTGGCGGGCAATTCTACCTTGATTCCGCTTGAACCGTCCCGTCTGCACCATCTCGCTGAGCAGGGAAGGGGAACTAGCGGTCTTCTCCTTGGCCATGGTCACTCTCAGTCTTTGGCGTTCCTGCCGCGGCGACGTCGCTGGTGTTTATCTTCCAGGATGACTTTACCGGTGCGACTCGCCCAACAAGTTTGGTAACACCAACGAAAAAGCAGGGGCGGAGGGAATCGAACTCTCAACATCTGGATTTGGAATCCAGCGCTCTGCCAATTGAGCTACGCCCCTAGCAGCATCGCCGGACACAGGAAACCTGGCCCGGCGAAGCTTGAATATCAACAATGCTTACGCGGTGATCTTGGTAACGACGCCGGAACCGACGGTCTTACCACCTTCACGAATAGCGAAGCGAACGCCTTCAAACATGGCGATTGGCTTGTGCAGTTCGACTTCGATCTTGACGTTGTCGCCCGGCATGCACATTTCAGCACCAACCAGGTTGGCGGTACCGGTGACGTCGGTCGTTCGGAAGTAGAACTGTGGACGGTAACCACTGAAGAACGGTGTGTGACGACCGCCTTCTTCCTTGCTCAAGCAGTAGATTTCTGCCTCGAACTTGGTGTGTGGGTTAACCGAACCTGGCTTGGCCAGAACCTGACCACGCGAGATGTCTTCACGCTTGACACCACGGAGGAGGCAACCGACGTTGTCGCCAGCGTAGCCTTCCTGCATGACCTTGTTGAACATTTCAACGCCGGTGACGGTGGTCTTGGTCGGCTTTTCGGTCAGACCGAGAATTTCGACTTCTTCACCAACCTTCACAACGCCGCGTTCGATACGGCCAGTCGCCACGGTACCACGACCTTCGATCGAGAACACGTCTTCGATAGCCATCAGGAATGGCTTGTCGGTTTCACGAGTAGGTTCCGGGATGTAGCTGTCGAGAGCTTCCACCAGTTCGGTGATGCACTTCGAAGCTTCTGGGTCGGCTGGATTGTTGTAAGCGGCCAGCGAGTTACCACGAACGACTGGGCAATCGTCGCCAGGGAAGTCGTTCTTGCTCAGCAGTTCACGAACTTCCAACTCAACCAGGTCCAACAACTCTTCGTCGTCGACCAGGTCGCACTTGTTCAGGTAAACCACGACGTAAGGCACACCGACCTGGCGAGCCAGCAGCACGTGTTCCTTGGTCTGTGGCATCGGACCGTCAGCAGCCGAAACCACCAGAATTGCACCGTCCATCTGGGCGGCACCGGTGATCATGTTCTTCACAAAGTCAGCGTGACCGGGGCAGTCAATGTGTGCATAGTGACGAATCGGCGATTCGTACTCGACGTGAGCCACAGCGATGGTAACGGTCTTCGTTTCGTCACGAACGGTACCACCCTTGGCGATTTCGGAGTACGCCTTCATCTTGGCCAGACCCTTAGCAGCCTGAACTGCGAGGATCGCACCGGTGGTGGTCGTTTTACCGTGGTCGATGTGACCGATGGTGCCAACGTTGACGTGAGGTTTAGATCGTTCAAATACGTCCTTGGCCATTTTCTATGTCTTTCTTACCCCAGTTAAACCGTGAAAAATTGGGATCTGTTTAAAACGAAAATCAAGGTGCCGTGAAGAGCTGCTGATGGGACTTGAACCCATGACCTCTTCCTTACCAAGGAAGTGCTCTACCACTGAGCTACAGCAGCCGAAAAACCGTAGAAGCACGAATGGGGAGTCTGCTTCTGTATCTTTTTTGCCGGCTACTCGCTTCCGAGCCGCCCAAACGGACAACCCAGATTTCCGAAACACAAAACCTACTCGAATCGGTTCGATCCGATCGAATGCTTCGCGTTGACCCCGAATTTCGGTGATCGCTGCGAAGCGGGTGAAGGGAATCGAACCCTCGTCTTCAGCTTGGAAGGCTGTTGCTCTACCATTGAGCTACACCCGCAACCTTCCTAGGCCTTGCTGTCTTCTCTTCCAATAAAGCCCAGGATTTCAATTCAGTGGGGGGTACAGGATTCGAACCTGTGAAGGCATTGCCAACAGATTTACAGTCTGTCCCCTTTGACCGCTCGGGAAACCCCCCAACATATCCGACTTCGTGACTGCCGAGCCGTGGCTGGGAAAGTCGTTGAATCCGGCAAATCGTCAATCCAAATTCAGCCCAAAATCATGCTGAACAAGCTAGCGGAGGGAATTGAACCCACAACCTGCTGATTACAAATCAGCTGCTCTGCCAATTGAGCTACGCTAGCCCACTACCTGGGCTTTATGGAAAACCAATAACTATAACGAGTCCGAGCTTCCCCGCAAGCCAGGATGGCCTGGGCAAGGACAAAAATCGACCAAAATCCCAGACATGGTTCCAGACACCGAGGAAAACAGCATGTTCGCGGGAATGCCGCGGCTGTTTTTGGGCCCGTTACAGACTGCGTGTGACAACCTTAATGATGGTCAATTGGTAACGCAGATTCGTGGGATTCTCGTACATTGTGGGCACCACGTCCATGGGCTGTCCGGGCTTTTCCTCGCAGAACCTCAAAGACTGGCAATTTAGGCCAACTTTGCGCCCGCACAGGAACGAGGCAGCCGCCTGGTGGATCTGCCTCTTTTTCAGGGAATCGATGCCTCCGAACGAGTGGCAGGTGTGATTTTTCGTGACATCAGAAAAAAGTCTCGGCCATCAAGCCGTTTGCAGCCAAAGGCTTGAATAGCCCTGGCCAAACTGAGGCCATGGGGTCGGCACCTTCTTTGCGTCGGTCGAGCAGCAACCTCACCTTGCTCGCTCCCGGTTTTCGCCCGGCTGATCAAGCCGGTCCCTTCCACATGCCATCCACCTAAGGGTCAGGAACTTGCCATGAGAAAAGAGGCTGCCCGTCGACGCCTTGGCTTCACGCTCGTGGAGCTGCTGGTTGTGATCGCGATTGTTGGTGTTCTGATCGCGCTGCTCTTGCCCGCCGTTCAACAGGCACGCGAAGCGGCCCGGCGGATGCAATGCTCGAACAACTTGAAGCAACTCGGCCTCGCACTTCACAACTTCCACAGCACCTACAACGAACTACCGATGGGCAATAATGCCCACTTCAACTGGAAAGTGCGAATTCTACCGTTCATCGAGCAAAGCGTCGTCTACGATCAACTCGACCTAAGCGGCAGCAGCCAAAGCTTCGATGGCCGTTACTTTCCGACGAACCAAATCCTCTACCAGGTAAGCGTTTCAGGCTTGGTCTGCCCTTCGAGCCCTTTTCCCGATCGCAATCCCGCGATGACTTACTCCGGCACCAGCCCCGACTGGTCGCAAGTCCATGACTACGTCGGCATCTCAGGCGCCTACCCTGACCCGCAAGCGAGAACTAGCGTCTGCACGGCGGTAAACGCGGTTCAATCAGGCACGCACTGCGAAAATGGAACCTTCATCAACTTCAAAAGCCGACGCCTCGCGCACCTGACCGATGGCACCTCAAACACGTTCGTTGTTGCTGAGCAATCGGGGCAGGTCGACGGCATCGAGAAGAGCGCCAACGCCCTCGGAGGATGGTGCGGACTTCGCACAAATACGGTGACCACCAGCTCCGGCTCGAATGTCTGGAACGATTCGACGCCGATCAGCGAAATCACCTACAGCAGTGGCTACACCCAGGGCACGGCAACCTTTCGCTATCCGATTAATAGCTCGTGGTTCTCGGGAGCTCCTTCCGGCGCGAATTCCTGGTTCGACGTCAACACGATCCTGAATTCGTATCACCCAGGTGGGATCGAGATGCTCGTAGGCGATGGCTCGGTCCGCTTTGTCCCAGAGACTGCCGACATGGAGTCGCTTCGGCGGGCATTCACCGTTGACGATGGCCTGGTGATTGCCGGCCTGACGAACTAGCGTTCCCTTGCAATTCTTCGTCCACTAGAAGTGTTCCAATGCCGAGGGTTTTCGATGCCAATCGATCTGCCATCTTTGCGACAAAGTGCACTGTTACCGATGTTTTCGATACTTCTCAGCATCATTGCAGGCTGCAGCCAACAACCACGCGGACATTTGCAGCGAGTCGATGTGACCGCTAAGGTCACCCTGGATGGCCAACCGCTGAATGGCGTCTTGATTGACTTCACCGATCGCCAAACTGGTGAAGCATATGGAGGCACGCTTGATGCCGAGGGATGCCTGAGCCTGAAAGGAGTAGCAGTCGGAATCTACACGATCACACTGCAACCAGCGTCAGGCGATCCTGTCCCAGAAGGGAGGCAAAAAGAAGCTCGACCACGAAGCACGCTTGCCCGCCAATTCCTCTCACCACAAACCAGCCCATTGGCAGCAAAAGTGACGGCTGACGAAAATCACTTTACCTACGAGCTGCGAGAAGTCTTGGCCAGAAATTAGCCTGGGCTACAATCCGAATTGATACAAAAAAAGCCAGAGACCGAGGTCTCTGGCTTTCTGCATGACGGGGGGCTATCCCCAGGAGTGAGGCTTGGCTCAATTGGTCTCAGGCAGATCAAAGTTGTAATCCCGAGCGGCCGTCTTCAACTTGTTGAGGGCACGGGCTTCGATCTGGCGGATGCGTTCCTTGGTCACACCCAGTTCTTCACCAACTTCTTTCAAGGTCTGTGGCTCACGCGAGTGATCCAGGCCGAAGCGACGAATGATGATCTTCTGCTCGCGTTCGTCCAGGCGATGCAAGATCTTATCGATCTGGCGTTCACGCTGCTGCTGAGCCATTTCCTGTTCGTACTGATCGCTACGTTCGTCGACTCGCGTGGTGAAGTATTCATCCAAACTCGTACGATAACGATCGCGATGACGGAACTCGACCGGAATGGTTCGGGCAAAGTTCTTCATGATCGCCCAGCTACAGTAAGTGCTGAACTTGTTACCACGCGAGTAGTCGAACTTCTCGGCGGCACGAATCAGCGACATGTTTCCGTCCGAAACCAACTCGAAGAAGTCTTCGGTGGCCCCGACGTGACGCTTCGCAATCGAAACGACCAATCGCAGGTTCGATTGAACGATCAGGTTCTTCACATCGCTGGCTTGATCATAAAGCTGTTCGATCGCGTCCATATCACTCGACTTTGGACGCTGTGGGTCGAGCACTTCACGAATCTTCAATGCCTTGAACTTCAGGAAGTTGAACTTACGGAACAGGTGATATTCCTGCTCACGGGTCAACAGAGGCATTTCGTACAGCGAAGCCAGGTAGGTTGGCAAACCAGATGGAACGCGAACCTTTCGGGCTGGCTTTTCGTGTTCTGGCATCGAGCCCAGGATCTCTTCTTCCAACTCCGGCTTTTCAAAGTCGTCGTTGTAGATGCAATCCAGCGGCAGTTCTTCGATGTGGCGATAACGGATTTCGTTGATCACACGGTAGATCGAAGCGCGGGTACGACCATGTTTTTCAGCCAATCGGTCCACCGAGACACCATGACGATATTCGCCGTAGATGATCTGCTTGGCCGATTCGGTCAGCGGGCCGGTACCACGAGGGAAGACAGCTTCCTTCGGTTGCTCGTCGTCGTGATGCTTCAAGGTGTAACGAATCGTTTCCACGCTTCGTCCCATCTTGGCAGCCACACGCTTGGCAACCTCGGAAGGCGTTCCGCCGGCGTTGGCCAAACGGCGAGCCCGATCGATGATTTCCAGCTTTTCCGCTTCGGTCAGCTGGCTGAAATGTCGACCACGTTCGATACGATCTGGATTATCCTTCACGAAGCGTTCGACGCTGCTGCGGAGGAAACCAACGCGTTTACGGCCGTCGAACAGGAACTTGCGGCTAACGAGCCCCTGCTTACGCCAACGCGAGATCGTTTTCGTCGAGACGTTAAAGCGATCGCTCAACTGCTCGACGGTCAACACTTCTTCCGGCACGGAGTCGACCGAGACATCGGCCGCGTCCGAAAGATCTTCGACCATCAGGCGGAGATCTTCCGCAGCCGACTTGCCTGGCAAAAGCGAGCCAACGTTCGGCTGTTCAGGTCGAAAATCAGTCAACCGGTAATAAATGTAGTCCACCGGGTACTGCTTCCCCGGCTCAATCTCGGAGATCAGTTTCTCCGCACGATTCGCCTGGTCCAGTTTACGGTCCCGTGGAGCATATTTGATTTGTTGGTCGCGCAACTGTCGCAGCGCAACGTTTTGATATCCCTTGTTCATGTTGTCCCTCACTCAGTGATCAACAACATCCGTCCGGTTTTCCCTGCGAGTTCCGATCGCCCAGACGATGTTTAACTTGGAGAGGGCTTCCCGTCCCGGGAAACCTTCACTCAAGCAACGGGACAGCTACCTGTCCGGAGACAAGCGCCTCTTTCTGTCAGATGCTTGAAAAGTCTAGCGGTCGCAAACAATCGAATGAAAGATCAACTATTAGCTTGCGAACCAACCTTCACTATAGACTTATACGTGGAAATGACCCCGTTGGTTGCTCATTTGTTCATGCTTTTTTAAAAATCCACCGTAGTGGGGGCCCTAAAGGCGGGTTCTAGGTCGTCGTAAGTTATTACCCTAGAACTGATTGCGAATAGCGTGCCAAAGGAACTGGATAACCACGACCTCGTAGGCACTTGTTCCAGGAATGTCAAATTCCTTTCTGGCCCAACCAAAACCGCAGGGACAAGATTCGTTCAACATGCTTTCCGGGATTGACGATTCTTCCGTATATAGCGATTTCGCTTTAATACGAGAGACCTCAATACCCAGGCCGACACATGTTTTTCGATGCTACCCGGGCATTCTTCGTTACGAAGAACGGCGAAAACTTGACTTCCCGCAACTGGATCGTAGTCGGAACGATGTTTTTGTCGCTGTGGGCTACTTCACCGAGCTGGGCTGCCGATAGCTGGCAGTTGACCGAGCAGATGGAGGGAAAAACTCGGCGAATCAAGACTGAGTTGAAGGTCGAAGGCACCATGCGGATCAATCCCGACGGAAAAAAGGTCCGCCAATACCCGATGTCACTCAATGGAAAATACGTCGCCGTCGAGCGGGTACTCAGCCCCACGACGGCGGTTCGTTATTACGAAGAGGCAACCGCTGAGTCGACCGCTAACAAAAAGCCGATTACCGACACGTTGCCCACCGTCAAACGCCTGATCGCTGTCGATACGACGGGAGATCAGCCAATTTTGTTCAATCCGGAATATACCCTCAGCCGGACCGAACTCGATTTGATCAACGTTCCGGGCAATCCCGCCGTGCTGTCCAAGCTGCTGCCAGCATTGCCGGTCAAAATCAATCAATCGTGGTCGCCTGACAACCAGACTTTAGCCCAAGTCCTGGGCATCGATGCCGTGAATAGCCACGAAGTCGCGGCAACCCTCACTGAAGTTGATGGAAATGGCTTGGCGAAGATCTCGCTGTCCGGCAAAGTCTCTGGGGCGATCCAAGGGGTTGCGACCGAAATCGAATTGAAAGGCCGGTTAAACGTCGATACCCGCCACAAGGCCATCACCTGGTTCGCGGCGTCGATCCAGGAAGACCGCAGCATCGGTCACGCAATTCCGGGTTTCGAGACCACTGCGGTTGTCCGCACGCAGATCGAAAACGCCGAGCCCGTGTCGCAGCTGAACGACGCCTCGATCGGCAAGCTGCAACTGGCCGCCAACGATGGCAACGAGATGCTTTCGTTCGATGGCGAAGAAGCAGGCTTCCGCGTGCTGCACCCTCGCGACTGGTTCGCCATGGCCGAAACCGCCAAACAAACCGTGTTCCGCATGGTAGGTGACGGTGAATTGATCGCCCAGGCCAACGTCAACCGACTGACGAACCTGAAGGCGGGCGAGCAGATGACGCTCGAAGGCTTCGAGGCAGAAGTGAAGAAGGCCCTGAAGGAACGTCTCGGCCAGGTCGTCGATGCTTCGCAGACCGTCAACTCGCAAGGTCTTCGCGAACTACGGGTGACCGCCGTCGGTACAGCCAACGCAATGCCGATCACTTGGATCTACTACCTGGTTTCGGACGACGCCGGCAATCGTTACTCGACCGTCTTCACCTTCGAGACCCAACTGGCCGAGAAGTTTGGCCAGGCCGATCGCTCGTTCATGAGCGGCTTCGATCTGATTGAAACCAAGCAGCCAACGGTTGCCGCTACGGAAGATGCGGACGAAGATGACGCTCCGCAGTTGATCCAGGCCGACGCCAGTCCCGTCGAGCAGCGTTGACCTGCGGCCCAATTGCGTACAATTGGAGCTGACCTGCTTTGATTGCTCATCGATGACAAAGGCCTAGCTGTGATTGTACGCCCCTATCGGTCACCCACCGGGGACTCGATGCTGTTTCTGATTCCCCAGTCGATCCACGCCGCTCTCTCGGGCGACCTGGCATCGCATTGGGGTAATGGCTCGGTGCCTTCTCTGATTCACCCGGAAGTTGTCTGGCCAGCCATCTTTCATCATGACGATGGCTGGATGACGACCGACCGCTCGCCACCGATCAATCCCGAAACGAAGCGGCCTCTTACGTTTCTCGATACGCCCACGGACCTTGCACACGAGATCTGGACCAAGTCGATCGAAGGGGCGGCACGCATCAGTCCGTTCGCGCAGTACCTGATTGCCGAACACTTCATGTCGCTGCGAGAGCATAGCCACGCCGCCGACACACCCGCCGGCCAGAAATTCGTCCACAAGTACGAAGAGCTGTGCGATACCTGGCGCGACAATTGGGAATCGCGTCATCCGCTGTGCAACGATCAGGAAGTGAAGCTGGCGATCGAGCAATTGCGATTCTTCGACTGGTTCAGCTTGTGGCTTTGCCTGGATGAACGGACAGAGCCACACACCTTTGAGGAAACACCGGCGCACCGACCGCTGACCATTACACCTCAGCCGGAAGACACCATGCAGGTCGATCCATGGCCGTGGAACACCGACCACATGCACGTGGCGGTCGGCGGCTACCTGGTGCCGGATCGCGACTACGAAGACACCGACGATCTGCTGCTGGAGATGAACGACTGGTGCCGGATGGAGTGGCTATTTGTGCCGGCCACCTAACTGACCGACACACCAAAGACCCAACCGATCAGCGACGTCGCTACCAAGGCAACGATTCCCCAGAACGCGACGCGGACAGCTCCTTTCAGCATGGAAGCCCCGCCCACCGCGGCCGACATCGCCCCGAGACCTGTCAGGCTGAGCACCGTGGTGATCGAAACCAGAATCACACTCAGCGAACGGGGAGCCAGCGCGGCAACGGCCACTGGCAAAGCTGCTCCGATACTGAAGGATAAGGCCGAAGCCCAGGCGGCCTGAAGCGGTCGAGCAACGAACTGCTCGGTGATCCCCAGTTCATCACGCAGATGAGCCTTCAAGGCGTCTTTCTCCATCAACTGCGAAGCGACCTGGCGGGCAAGCTCCGGCTCGAGGCCTCGTTCCACATAGATTCCCGTCAGTTCGTGGAGCTCCCCTTCCGGATCGCTGGCCAACTCGGCCGTTTCGAGCTCGGTATCGGCCTTTTCGGTGTCGGCCTGGGAACTGACCGAGACGTATTCGCCCGCCGCCATCGACATGGCCCCTGAAGTAAGACCGGCCAGCCCGGCCAAGACAATCTGCGAGTAGCCTGCGTCGGCTGCGGCAACGCCCACGATCAGACTTCCGACCGAGAGGATACCGTCGTTGGCCCCCAAGACGGCGGCTCGCAGCCAACCGATATGTTCCGAGCGATGCAGTTCTCGATGCGGCCTGCGAATCATGTCTCTACCTTTTCGCTTTGGTGAAAGGATCTTCGGCCGACCTGGCCATCGCTACTTCTGCGGTTGCATGAGATTCCCGAGGGCCTCTTCCCAATTCTCCGCACCGATCACCGGCAAGGCGAACTGAAACGCTTCGTCTTCGCCTGCTGTGCCAGCCGCCTGAAACACTTCGTACATCTTACGTTTCAGATCAGGCGTGCAAATGTGCCCCGGCTTGTTGGTCCACAGCCCGAGGTTCAAACCACCTTCCTCGGCATGGTCGGTATGGCGATGCAGCATGAAGGCGTCGATCCCGGACAAGCGATCCACCTTTTTATACGCCAAGGCATAGGCCGCCGCTTGCTCCAGTTCGCCATCAGGGCGCGAAAGATCGCAGTGAAAACCTTGCTCCGACAAGATCACGCGGCGCGGCTGGCCTTCCCACTGCAGTGGCTCTCGCTGCAAGTAGTCGGTCAGGACCTGCAGATTGCGAAAGGTAATCACCGGAGTCTCGGCGTGGTGCAGGGAATGCCGGGTATCCAACCAGAACCGAGGATTGGGAAGCGGTTCCGGGTACGGATGATAGGCGACATGCCAATCGTAGTCGCCTTGCTGGCGGGCAGCAGCCGCGAATCGGTCGAGGAACTCTCGGCCTGCCATGCACTGCTGCGGACTACCTGCCGCGTAACGAAGGTTCCAGCAATGATCCATCGAAATGTAAACGCGAGCATGCTCGGAAAACTTCCGCACTGCTTGATGGATGATGCGTACCGCTTTCTCGTATTGGTCGATTACCGCTTCTGGTTCAGCCGGCCCCATGTTGGCCCAGAACCAGTGACTGTTCACTTCGTTACCGCAGATATAGCCCCAGACTCGCCCGTGGCCTGAGTCACTGCTGTAGCGGTTCGCCAAGAACTCGATGCAGGCCTGCAGGGCTTCCTTCCCTTCGTCAGTCGTCATCTGGAACATCCCGATCGGCCCTGTCGTCGGGTCACCGGAGGCGTAATCGGGATGCAGCATCAAACGATCACGGTCGGCATCGCCTGACACGTATGTCAGCAGGATCAGGGTGACGACAATGTTGCGATCGCTGAGCGGCTTGACCCGAGCATCGATCCCGGCGACCTGGCCCGGCGAGAAGGCAAACCGATGGCCATTTACTTCCCAGGTCGGACCACCTTCTTTGCCCGTCGGATCGATCAACCGCGTCAGGTCGACATTGAGCGCCGCGTGTTGAACTCCGAGCGCGACTGCGTCTTCGATCATCTGGACCTGTAGGCCCTTCTTATTGGGCGTAACCGGGAAAGGATCGGCATTCGGCTGCTCGGCCATCGCCAGACAACTCCAGACGAACATACCAGTCAACGCACCACAGAAAGCAAATCGCATTGCAGGCATCTACCACGGTCAGGAAGGTTGAGTGAGGCGGGAAGGGGAGGGGCGATCGGCGATGGCAACGCATGCCAAACGTGATCGGGTGTATGTCTATCATAAGCCCGCCACGAATCGATCCCAATCCTAGACCAGGGGGGATCATTCACGAGTTTGTCCCGCCTGCAGGAACGCTCGCCAGTTGGCTTGAACTTCAGAACGAAGGTGGGTCGTATTGCGCAACGCAAACCCGATCCATTCCCTACCTCCTGCTAAGGATGCCTCCTGAACGGAGTGATTTGTCGTTAATTCCCGCACAATCGACGCATTCGGTTTCACTGGCTTGCGGACATCCTACTCTCGTTCGCTCTCTTTTTGGCGATCCGACTCGATGCCCAGCCTCGTTGCTTCCGATCAACGCTGTATGAGCTACGTTTTCGGACCGATTCTCGCGGCGAAGCTCGAGAAGTCTCCCAGCGAAATCGCATGTTGAACGTCCCCCAAGTGAAGGAATTGAACTAATGGCAGCTGATGCCCAGCCAAGCACCACCGATGAAAAGCCGCTGAACCTTTGGCTTCTGGCTGTGCTGGGTGTCTTCACGGGCGTGATCGCCGGCGTGGGTGCCTGGGGCTTCCGGATGGTGATTGGCCTCGTTCACAACGTTCTGTTCCTGGGACAGTTCGCATTTGAATACGACGCGAACCTTCACACAGCCCCAAGCCCTTTTGGCTGGGCGATCATTTTCGTCCCGGTCATCGGGGCGCTGATCGTTGCGTGGCTCGTCGGAAACTTCGCTCCTGAAGCGAAGGGGCATGGCGTGCCAGAAGTGATGGACGCGATCTACTATCACGACGGCATCATCCGCCCTCGAGTCGCCGCCGTGAAAGCGTTGGCCTCGGCCTTTTCGATCGGCAGTGGTGCCGCAGTGGGTCGCGAAGGCCCGATTATTCAAATCGGCTCGGCATTCGGTTCGACCGTGGGTCAATTGATCCGCATGTCGTCGCACGACCGCATCACCTTAATCGCCGCAGGCTCGGGCGCTGGCATCGCGGCCACCTTCAACGCTCCGCTCGGGGGCGTGGTGTTCGCGATCGAGCTTTTGCTGACCGCCATTTCCGCGCGAACGCTGATGGTTGTTTCCGCCGCGACGGTGACCGCCACGTATATCTCGCAGCGGCTGATTGGCGTCGATCCGAGCTTCAACATTCCTGCACTTGAACAACCGGTCTTTCAGCTCGACCGACCAGAAGTCTTGCTGCTGTTCATTCCGCTGGGTGTGATCGTCGGCTTTTTGTCGGTGGTGTTCATCCGAGGGATCTACGGGATGGAAGACATCTTTGAACGCATCCCTGGCAACTACTACACGCGGCATGCCCTCGGCATGATCTGCGTGGGCGTGATGATGTACATCCTGCTGCGAACGACCGGGCACTATTACATCCAAGGGGTCGGCTACGCGTCGATTATGGATGTGCTGCAAGGCGTGCTCACCAATCCTTCGCTGTTACTCTTGCTGCTGGTCCTGAAGCTGTTGGCGACGAGCCTCAGTCTTGGATCTGGGGCATCGGGCGGTGTGTTTTCGCCAGCCTTGTTTGTGGGTGCCACCGGCGGGGCTGCCTTCGGTCACCTTTGCATGGCCATGTTCCCAGGCCTGGAACTCGACCTGGCGACCTTCGCGATCGCCGGTATGGCGGCTTCGATTGCCGGATCCACAGGAGCGATGCTGACCGGGATCATCATGATCTCCGAGATGACCCAAGACTCGACCGTCGTACTTCCGTTGATTCTGGCGGTCTCGGTTGCCAGTGCGATTCGCCGGGGTGTGATGCGCGAAAGCGTCTACACGATGAAACTGATTCACCGCGGGCACATCGTCACGGAAGGTCTTCAGTCACCGTTTTTGGGAATGCGATGGGCAGGCGATGTGATGGCCTGGAACTTCGCGGTTCAAGGCGAAGGTGCGGTCGTACCTAAGGGAAGCACGCAAACTATCCTGGTCGAGAAAGATGGCCAGGTCGTCGATATCTATCAGCCAGCCTCGCAGTTGGAGCCAGGGCAATCCCCGGAGACGACGCGTTACATCACGATCTGCGAGCGAGATGACCTGCCGACTGTCCTGCACGCGATGGATACCGCCGAGTCCGACATTGCATTGGTCTCGCGAAACCCGACCGCTCCGACCGCCAGCGATGTGATCGGTGTGTTGACCCGGTCGCGACTGATGATGGTCCTGCAGCAGCAAAAGAAACTGCTTTAGATCGAGCCAGGCCACAAAAAAAGCCCTGACCGATTGGCCAGGGCTTTTTCTTGTACGTGAGCGAAGGCTCGCGAGAGACGACTACTTCTTGCCGTCTTCTTCTTTGACCTTCTTCTTCTTCTTCATCGAGATCTTGATGACGCGGGTCTTCGGCAGACCGATCGGCGAAGTCGATTCTTCGTCGAAGGTTCCCTTAGCCTTCATCTGGGCGATACGTTCCGACCGCTTCAACACACTGCGGGTCGAGATACCGCCCCGCTTCACTTTCAGGCTCTTATCGATGGTCACGGAAACTCTCCTGATTTATGCGTATCTGGCGGCCAACATGGACTCCGCCGAGTGGTAAATCGCTTTAACGATCGTTTTCTACCGAGGGGAAACGCACCATGATACCAGAGCCCCCACAAGCGTCAAGCCGTAACAATCCCGCCCAATGGGCTGTTTTTACGCGTCAAGACGCTTGATTCGCTGCAGAGCGTCGACGAGCTCTCGCGCGGTCTGCGGGCGGTTACGAGGCTCGCGATCGATGCACTGCATGATCAGAGCCCCCAAGTCGGGATTCAGCTTAGGACGAAGCTGGAAGATGTCGGTCGGTGGGACCGTATCGTGCGACAAGGCATCGCGGCCGGTCCCTTCGACCATTGCCCATGGAAGTTCGTAAGCAATTAAACGATAACCAGTTACGCCCAACGAGAAGATATCGACCCGTTGGTCCGTCGGGCGACGCCGGACGATCTCGGGGGCCATGTAGTTCGGGGTCCCGGTGCGATTGCCAGGGGCCATGAACTCAGGCTTGGCAGGCAGCGTTAAACCGAAGTCGATCAACTTGCACGAGCGGCAATCGGGGGCCGCAATGAAGTTTCGAGGGCAAATATCGCGATGGATATAGCCCGCTTCGTGGACACACGCCAGGGCATCGGCCATTTGCCGCAAAAGAACGAGCTGCTTCCCTTCCAGCATCGGATCGCGGTCGACGATCAGCGAATTAAGCCCTTTGCCATCCAGGTACTCCATCAGGACGTACTGCTGACCGGTGGTCACCAGCCCGTGTTCGATCGTGCGGACAATACAAGGATGGATGAGGGACATCGCGATTTCCCCTTCTTTTGGGCGAGTCAGCCCAGCAAAACGGGAATCGAAGAACTGCTGCTTCTCGAGATCGAGTAGCTTCAAACCAAGCGTGCGACCGGTCGAGTGCTCGCGAACCTTGTAGAACTCGCTCATCGTGCCGGAGACCGCCTCTTTCAGGATCTCGAAACGAGAAGCAATATCCAGCTTGGCCTGGCTGGCGAAGAGAGAGGTGAACTTCTTAAGCAGGTTCATGAGAGAGGGGGACTCACGCGTGAGGGGCAAACTTGAACAGGTATTTCAAATTTAGGCCCCTGAACGGATCCCGCCTTCAAAATCAGCGCACGGGGAGCCGATTTCGTTGCCGAAGGGATGATTTTTAGGTTGTCTGTTCCGGTGCCTCTACCCCCCACTTTAAGCTGGCATGCAAGTCGAGACAAGCGGCTCTCGCTGGAAGAGCCGCTGGCGGGGGCAGAAGGAACAGCAACTATTTACCGCAATAGTCGATCGAGCGGGCGATTTCGAGCTTTAGCTTGTTACGAGGAACAATGCGATCCACGAAACCATGTTCCTGCAGGAACTCGCTGGTCTGGAAGCCGTCTGGCAGGTCGATGCGGATGGTCGCCTTGATCGTACGTGGACCGGCAAAGCCAACCAGGGCCTGCGGTTCGGCGAAGATCAAGTCACCCAGGGAAGCAAAGCTAGCCGCAACGCCACCCATGGTTGGATTGGTGAGCACGGAGATGAACAAGCCGCCCGCTTCGTGGAACTTCGCCAGAGCAGCCGTCGTCTTGGCCATCTGCATCAGGGAGTAAATCCCTTCGTGCATACGAGCACCACCGCCGGAACCACTGATGATGATCAGCGGCAGATCCTGGGCCGTGGCTCGTTCGATCAGTCGAGTTAGCTTCTCGCCGACAACGCTTCCCATGCTACCCATGATGAAGGCACTGTCGGTCACGCCGATTGCCACGCGGCGGGCACGGATCATACCGCAGCCGGTGATGGCGGCATCACGAAGCCCGGTCCGGCGCTGCTCCGAGACAATTCGTTCGGCATATGCCTTTTTGTCTTTGAAGCCGAGCGGGTCGAGCGAAGTGAGATCAGCATCCCATTCTTCAAAGGTGCCGGTATCGAGGACCTGTTCCAGACGCTGCTGGGCCGAGATGGTCCAGTGATAATCGCATTCAGGGCAGACGCTGAGCATTTGCTCGGCCTGCTTGCGGAAGATCACGGCCTGACAGCCGGGGCATCGTTGCCATAGGCCTTCAGGCACACCACGTTTCTTTGGCTTACCAGATTCATCAGCTTGAGAAACGAGATCCGGTGATACGGATGCCATATTCGGGTCCTCGACGAGGGGAGTAGTCGGAGAGGTTGCTTCCTCGGTCTTCGCTGCGTTCTTGCCCTGCTTAGACTTTGGAGACGACTGCGTTTTTTTCATACTGGATCAATTCCCACCATCCACATCGACGTTCGGCCTGCCACAAATCACCGAAGTCGGTTTGCAGGATCTCGCTGCGAATGATGGATGCCAGAGGTTCTGGGGCAACGACGATCACGGTGCCGTCCCCTTTTTGATGCTTTTTCCATATCTTGTCTAAGGCGTTCTGGACACGCAAGCGCACCTCGCCCAAAGTCTCCCCTTGGGGGGGACAGACCGCCTCTGGGTTTTCCTGCCACAGTCGATAGACCGTCGGCTGGTTTTGCTTGACCTCGGTGATCAGCTTTCCCTGCCAGAGACCGGCATTCAGATTCGCCAGAGAGTCCATCTGGCGTACTTTCTTACCCAGCGTCTTGGCAAACGCTTCCGCCGTCTGCATGCAGGCCTGACAGGGCCCACAATAGATTGCTTCGATTTGAATGGCTTGGAGCTGCTCTACCATCTCCGAAGCCTGACGGGTTCCTTCTTCGGTCAAAGGAACCGCCAAACGACTACGAATACGACCTTGGAAATCGTATTCAGTTTGGCCAGGACGAACAAGCACTATACGCAACATGGCAAGCTGTTCTCAATTAGTTCGAAACTTGGGCAGTGCGATAGAGCTCGTCGATCGCAGCACCGTAATCCGATTGATTGAAAATCGCTGATCCTATTACTAGAAGATCGGCCCCTGCTTCGGTACAAGCCTGAACGGTTTCCAGGTTCACGCCGCCATCTACCTCCAACAGGAGTTCCGGTGGGGCCACTTCTCGCAAGGTTTTAAGCTTCTCTAAGGCCACAGGGTTAAACGCCTGCCCGCCGAACCCTGCGTTAACACTCATGATTAGTATCAAGTCTGCCTTGTCAACGAAAGGCAGAACTCTCTCGACCGGGATATCGGGGTTGATGGTCACGCCAGCACCACATCCCAGGCTTTTGATCTCTTCGAGAATCTTGCCGGTATCGCTGCCAGCAGCCTCCTCATGAATCGTAATAATATCCGCGCCCGCCTCGTAGAACTGTCGGATATATCGTTCCGGATTCTCGATCATCAAATGGACATCGAGCGGAAGTTCTGTCAACTTGCGAAACGCAGCGACAATGGGCATTCCGTAAGTCAAATTGGGGACGAAATTTCCATCCATCACGTCCAAATGAAGTGCTTGCACGCCAGCGGCTTCCAGCTTCTCTACCTCACCGCGCATATCGCTAAAGTCAGACGACAGCACTGATGGCAAGATGACTGGGGCTTGTTGGCGAAGTCGTGCAAGATGCGAACGACGGGACATGCCAGACCTTGAGTCGGGGGGATGAACACTTCGGCGGCAGCAAGCGACATCGCTTGAGCCAAGGCAGCCAACACTAGAGTCTGCAGAAGTGGATTTAGGGGCACCAAGAGCCCCTCAAATTCGATTGGGTCGCATTGTATCACGCGGAATCGGGCTCGTCAGCTGCTAACGTTTAAGATCGAGGTAACCTGCTTCCAGGCCATCACTTAGACGCAGTGCATTTTACCGTAGGACACCTCATAACCCTTAAAATTGGTAGTTAGCGCGATCCACGACTGATCGGGACCAACCACGGCTGGCTAGTCGTCCCACGACTGTGGCTGGGGTAAATCGTCGATTGTCGTCAGGCCGAACAGTTGCAGAAAACGTTCGGTCGTCGTGTAGCGTTTGGTTCGTTTGTCTTCAGGATCTGGCTGCACGCGGAGCAAACGGCGACGAACGAGTTGGTTCAAAATTGGGCCGCTCGGCTTGGACCGCATGTCGTCAACTTCTTCGCGTGTCGCCCCTTGGTTGTAGGCAACGAGCGTCAGCACATCGATTGCCGGCTGCGACAGCTTGGCTTCGCGAACCTTGCCATAGAACTTCTCGCGCAGCGGGCGGAACTCGTCTCGCAGAGCCATTCGATACGTGCCACCAACCGACGTGATTTCGTAAGGGCACCCTTCGGCCAGATACTTTCGATTGAGCTGATCGACCAGGTCGTCGATCTCGTCTGGCTTCACACCACGCATCACCGATGCTGCTTTTTCGGCGGTCAGCTTATCGTTTGCCGGATTCCCGACAAACAAGATCGCTTCCAGAATCGTCGTCGGCGAAAGTTCGCACGGATCGTCCGCTTCGGCTTCATCAGCCAGGCGAGAAAGGGCTTCGGCGGTCGATTCGTCTTCGTGCGGCTCTTCCGCTTCCGCCTCTTTTTCCTCCTGAAACGGAGCAGGGCGGTTGCCGAGGGCTTCGGCATAGGTGGCCGATAACGCATCCAACGAAAGCCCGCCATCGTCGGCATCTTCCGCGAACATCGCTGCGAGATCGAATTGGTCCTCGTCGTCGGTCATATCGGAACTATAGCGATGCCGCCCCCCAAAGCTCAAGGCGAAGTCGCTGTTTCCCTTACCGCGCAGCAAAAAGGCCGCCCAATGAGCGAGCGGCCTTCGATGTACGACTTATCGCCTGAAATTCAGGCCAATCGCTTACCAGCGTTTGGCGACTTCGCGCTTCATCAGTTCCAAACCATCCTTCGCCAGTTGCAGTTCGGTATCGAACATCTTGCGCCAGATCTTGGTCGCGGCGGCAATTTCCGGCAAAGCGAGACCAAATGCTTCGACCACCATCCAGCCGTCGTAGCCCACTTCTTTCAACGTGTCGAAGTTGGTATCGAAATCGACATGCCCGGTGCCTGGCGTGGCACGATTGTTTTCAGAGATGTGCACGTGGTGCAGCACGTCCGAGCAATCGCGAATGGCCTGGGCGATGTCCCCTTCTTCGATGTTCGAGTGGAAGGTGTCGTACATCATCTTGCAGTTGGGGTGATCGACTTCACGCACGAACCGGGCCGAGTCTTTATGCACGTTCAACAGGTAACATTCAAAGCGGTTGAGCGCTTCGACGCCGAGCATGACCTTCACGTCGCCGGCGTATTCGGCAACTTGACGCATCGAATCGACGCCCCACTTCCATTCGTCTGCAGTCGGGCCGGCACCACTGAAGTGCCCGATGGCCGAGTGATATGGACCAACCAACGTTTCCGCCCCCAGGGCAGCACAGCAGTCGAGCGTCTTCTTGTTCAGTTCGACACCTTTGGCACGCACGGCAGCGTCGGCGCTGATCGGGTTGTCTTCCAGGTTACGAACCGTAACGGCGGTACACTTCAGATCCAGCGCCTTGATCTTCTCGCCATACTTGGCCCACTTGTCGACGTCCAAGTTGAACAGTGGAACTTCGACCCCGTCGTAACCCATGTTCTTCAATTCTTCGATCACCGGCAGCAAGCTGTCATCGGGATCGCCGGACCAAAGCAACAAGTTCATGCCAAATTTCATCGACGGGGTCTCCTGGAGTTGGTTTCGAGAGAGAACAGATGGGATTCTAGCTGGAGTGTGCCGGCAGCAATTGAGCCGACGATGTCCGAACGTCCTGCCTTAGCTCTGGCAGAAGGGTAGTAAACGTGTCAGGCAACGCTGGTAGTTTGACTCGTTGCATCACCTGATTCAACCGGTAGAGAAGTTTTTCGTCGTCGGGATAATCCTCGAGAAAACGGACCTCCACAAACCGCCCGATGAACCAGTCGAGTCGGTCCGCGGGACGCCCGGCAATCCGCTCGACGGTTTGCTGCACGAGCATGCCGTCAACCTCATTCATCGCAGCATAGTAGGCATTTAGCTCGGCCGGATCGTCTTCAATCAGGACCGAATCGAGGAGCAACTCGACCAGGATGTGTCCCAGAAAACTGGGACGCATGCCACTGTCTTTGCCCAGAAAATCGCGAATCCGCTTCGTGAAATCCCACTGCAGCCGGTTAAATTCTTCGGTTCGATGAAACCAGTCATCGTCCGCATGATGCTGCACGATACCAGCCGCAATAAGGGCTTCGCAGGGATCTTCCGATTCACAATATGGAATCGCTTTCTTGGAACGTGCCCGACATTTGCGATCGACCACGTTCAACCAATCTGGCACTGCCGTGCCAGCCAGAAAATAAGGCTCGTCCAAAAATCTGCGACCGTGGGCTAAGTAGTTCATGCCTTCATCATTGCCAACCAACGAAAAAGGGAAAGGGGCCATCGGCACCCTTTCCCTCGGTGTTTCCTGTAATTCAGGACCTCGGCAAGCCCTAAGTTCTCGCGACTAACGACGTCGCGCCCGCTGAGATCGCATTTGCCTGAGCTGCTCTTCTTTCTGTTGACGCTTGGCCTCAGCTTCTGCGGCTTTTTCACAATTGTCGAGCCCCGGTACCTCTTCGATATGCACGACGCCACCGGGAGTCCATGCTTTCACTTCGATCTTTTCCAACTGCGACGCAACGATCGTCGGGACGAGCAAGTTCACCCGCAGCGAGTCGCCAGCGGACGCGGTATCCAAGACAAACGTCGTCACGTAAGGAAGCTTGGCCGATTCCTCCGTAGCACTCGCCAGCATCGCTGCTTCGGTTTGCGACTGAGCGTCCATACCGGTCACGCCTAGCCCACGCACAATCGCATTGCCGGTTAATGTCGCCCCGAGGAGTTGCCCACCCGATTGCTTCTTGTGCATTGTTACCTGCACCACCGGAGAATCGAAATCCGCGGCCGTTTCAGGAATCGTTCCGCTCAGCTGAATCATCCCCTTGGTAGAGATCAGCTTCAGGGGCAGTTCTTCGGCGTCCCGTTTCTCGCCGGCACGGGTTTCTAAATTTCCGAGGATTGCAGCCAAGTGCTGATCAGCCTCTTGTCGCGCAGCGAGACCTCGGGTTTGCCATTTCGTCTGGAGATTCCAGACTTCTTGAACGGCCCGATTGCGAGTGTTCATCATTTGATTGGTTGCTTCGACAGCTCCATCCAAATCATTGCCACCCAAAACGGCATTCAACACCGCGGTGCCGACAGCTGCTTTCGACGCCTCTTGAACGTCTTTCATAAGCGATTCGTACTGCTGCATCTCCTCCGGTGTTACCGTCATCTTCTGATAAGCATCTGCGATCCCTTGCACATGCTCTTTCAGTGGCGGCTCGGATCGTTCCGCGATCTCGCCAAACGATTCGACTTTGGCCGAACGTTGCAGTGGCCTTCCGGCGACAGTCGCGTCGACCCCGAGGGCCTGAAAGAACTCGACTTCATCCGGTCGTAGCCATGCCTCAGCCGGCGCGAGTAGCTGCGCCGACGCAAGACTGGGACAAAGAAAGAGAATTGCAGTCCAACAGCCAACTGCCCACCAACCGCGCAAGATCTGAACGGAAATCATGGATCGTTCCCTGAGTGTGAGATTCTGACCGGCTTGCCTACCGAAAGGCAAAGCAAGGGTGCTCACCAGGAGGCCTCTCGCCGACGCGATTCGCTCCCCCTTGGCCCCGCTCGTTACACCACTCGAACAGGGGCCATGCAAACAATCTCATTGCGGAACGATGGCAGTCGAGACTTAGACGTCTTTCCAGCACTTTTCGGCGGCACTAGACAGAACGGCGTCGCAGACTTTGGCGGTCTCGAGGGCGCTGCGGAACGTTGGTTCGCACGGCTTGCCTTCTTCGATCGACTTCAGGAAGTCCGCCACCTGGTGCACGAAGCTGTGTTCGTAACCGATGCAGAGCCCTGGCACCCACCAATGATCCATGTACGGATGATCGCCATCGGTGATATGAATCGTTCGCCAGCCACGTACTTCGCCCACGTCGTTGTGATCGAAGTATTCCAGCTTGTTCAAGTCGTGCAGGTCCCAGCGAATCGAGGCGTTTTCTCCATTGATCTCGAAGGTGTACAGCGCCTTGTGACCACGAGCGTAACGCGTCGATTCGAACAAGCCGAGCGAACCGTTCTCGAAGTGGCAGAAGAAGGTACAAGCGTCGTCGATCGTGACGGCCTGCTTTTCGCCGGTCGCGGTGTGCGTACGTTCTTTGATGAACGTCTCGGTCATCGCATTGACGTCTTTGATCGAACCGTTCAGCCACAGGGCCGTATCGATGCAGTGAGCCAGCAAGTCACCGGTCACGCCGCTACCGGCCGCCGCCGCATCCAGACGCCACAGACCAGCACCACCTTGTGGCAGATCGGCACTGATGGTCCAGTCTTGCAAGAAGTTCGCACGGTAATGGAAGATGCGTCCCAGCTTGCCGCTGTCGATGATCTTCTTCGCCAGAGTCACCGCCGGCAGACGGCGATAGTTGTACCAGATGGTGTTGGCAACGCCTGCTTCTTCGACCGCTTTGACCATCTCTTCGCCTTCGGCGGCCGTGCGACCGATGGGCTTTTCACAGAGGACCATTTTGCCGGCCTTGGCAGCCGCGATCGAGATCGGCGCGTGCGTATCGTTCGGCGTGCAGATATCGATGGCGTCGATATCGTCGCGAGCGATCATCTTTTCCCAGTCGGTTTCGTACGACTCGTAGCCCCACTGCTCGGCGAAGGCCTTGGTCTTTTCTTCGCTACGACCACAAACGGCTTTCAGGACCGGTTGGTATTCGAGTTCCGGAAAGAAGTCCGGCACACGCTTATAGCCGTTCGTATGCGTGCGGCCCATGAAGCCATATCCAACCAAACCAATGCGCAGAGGTTTCTTTGCCATGATGTATTGTCTCCCAGAGTGAAAACGCGGCCCGATGCCGCGTTGGTGGTGATAGGGGATGGGTTCGAAGGTGGACTAGTTCCAACCGCACTGGTCGCGGACTTTGATCATCACGTCGAGGATCGTGTTCCACGTTTCCTGCGTCTCCAGCATCTCGTTGGGGAACATGCAACCGTCCCAGCAGATATGCTTGATGCCCCGATCCTGGGCTCCGTCGAGCCAGTACTTGCTACACTTCACGATGTCGAGCTTGCCGTTTGGATCGTCGGCTGGGCAGTGACGTCCGGTCTTATCGTGCGAGCCAGTTCCATGCACCGAACCATCGTTCTGGGCAACATGGAAGTCGATCGTCCACTTCTTCAGGGCTCCGGTCATTTCAGCATAAGCCGCCCAGAATTGTTCATCCGAATAGCCATCCTTCAGCAAGGCATGTTCCGGAGCGTTGTAACCCATCAGGTACAAGTAGGTGTGTGCCAGGTCGGCCTGGAAGCCAACCGTTTCTGGCATGCCGACCGCTTCGAGCAGATTCAGCATGTCCTTCCACGAGTGCATGCCGCCCCAGCAGATTTCGCCTTCCGCCGCCAGGCGTTCGCCATGATCGGCAGCGACTTTGCCCGCTTCTTGGAACGTTTCGGCAATCAGCTTGGTGTTGCCGGCGGGATCGGCTGACCAAGGCTCGACACCGCTGGCCGAGTCAATTCGGATGACGCCATACTGACGAACGCCATGCTCGTTGAAGATCTTCGCGATGCGGCAAGCTTTCTTCACAGCCAGCACGAAGTTGGCTCGTTCTTCGTCGGTCCCCATCGCAGGGCCACCGACGGTGCCTGGCCAAACCGGAGCCACCAGCGAACCGATCGCCAGATTCTTCGAGGCCACCAGGTCAGCAATCCGCTTCAATTCGTCGTCGGAAGCATCGGGATCAGTGTGTGGGTGAAACAGAAAGTAATCGATCCCGTCGAACTTGATTCCGTCGACTTCCGCATTCGCCGTCAGCTCCAGCATCCGTTCCAGGCTGATCGGTGGATGGTCGGTGCCTTCCTCTTTACCAACCAGGCCAGGCCACATGGCGTTGTGAAGTTTGGGGGCTGCATTGGGATGTTCGCTCATGAAGAGGCTCCAAGGGAGATGAATGGCGGATAAGTAGATGCCACTGCGGAATCAAAAGCAGCGGCCAGCGTGGTGGTCTCGCTCGAAGTCCAAGCTGTCCTGGGCAATCGAAGATTGCGATCAGAGCACGAAGCGACGAAGCGGAAGGAATAAATAGTTGCGGGGGTCGCTGGCGTTTGAATCACCATCCACGACTTCGGCGATGCCATCCCGTTGGACGATGATCTCGATCATCTCGGTTCGTCACTTCGGTGTGGTAGCATAATGCGGTGGACGGTGCCCCAGCGGGCACCAGACTGCCGAGTTACTGCCTCGCAAGGCAGTCCCAAGACGGTCAAGGGAAAGCGCTTGTTTTAACAATTTTTGTTGCCCTGACAAGTAAATGCCTTTCGTTTTCACCCCTTCTGTGCTGGAATTTCACACCTAGCAACCGTATGTTAGCGGACTCTTGTCCGTTAGCGCCTAAATCCTGTCCAGAAACGCCTAATACGGAAATGCCCCTGATGAGCAATCGCTGGATCCTGAGCGAATACGATGTCGAGTCCCCATTTCAGCAGCCAGCGCAGTTCTTGAAGACTGCCAAAGAGCATGGCTTGAGTGTCACCCACACGCGGATGTTCGGCGGGCGACGTGATGGCGTGGAACTGCTGACAGTGCAGAACGGCGACTTCTCGTTCACCACCATCCCAACGCGCGGCATGGGGGTCCATCAGGCCAAGTATGGCGACACCCGCATCGGTTGGAACTCGCCGATTGAAGGTCCGGTCCATCCGCAGTTTGTTCCTCTTTCCGATCCGAGCGGGCTCGGTTGGCTCGATGGCATGGACGAGCTGATCGTGCGCTGCGGTCTGGAAAGCAACGGTGCCCCAGAGTTCGATGCCGAGTCTGGTCGTTTGAAGTATGGCCTGCATGGTCGTATCGCAAATCAGCCGACCGAAGATGTCGTCGTCGAAGTTTCCGACGCAGGCGAGATGTGCATCACAGGCGAAGTCCGTGAGTCACGCTTTCTTTGCTACAACGTCGCCCTCAAGACCGAGATCCGCACGAAGGCAGGCGAGAACGGTTTCCGCATTCGCGATCAGATCGTGAATCGTTCGGCTCAGCCAAGCACCGCTCAGATGCTATACCACATCAACATGGGCGCTCCGATCCTGGGCGAAGGTGCCTCGGTCGTTTGCCCTGCGACCGAAATCTGCCCCCGCACCGATGTCGCGGCCGCTGGGATCGAGAACTGGTCGACCTACGACGCACCGACGACTGGCTATCAGGAACAGGTCTTCTTCTTCCAACTTGCCGCGGACGAAGCGGGCCAGACATGTGCCTTATTGAAGAATGCCGCCGGCGACCAAGGCGTCTCGGTTCATTTCAATATTCAGCAGCTGCCCTACTTCATCGTCTGGAAGAACACGGCCGCCGAAGCCGATGGCTACGTCACCGGCCTGGAACCAGCGACTAACTTCCCGAACCCACGTTCGTTTGAGGAGACGCATGGTCGCGTTCTGCAGCTTGCCCCAGGTCAGACCTATGAGATCGACCTGGGACTGCAATTCCATCCCGATGCTGTCAGTGTCGCGGCGATCGAAGAGAAGATCGCCGGTCTGACGAAGGGGACCGAGGCGAAAGTTCATACCTCGCCCCAAGCCAACTGGTGCAGCTAACGCGCCTTCACCGCTGCAAATGAACCGAAGCAGGCATTCAGATGCAGTACTTCTGCTTGCTGAAAGCCAACTTCGCGGCAGAGATCGACTTGATAGAGGACACTCCGAGGGGTGTCCTCTTTTTCGATATAGTCGAACACGGTTTGACGATAGGCGTCATCCTTCAAGCTGCGGAGGTACTCGCCGTAACGTTCCCACTGCACCTGGGTGGCCGCCGTCACATCCTGAGCGACCAGATCACTGACCAGAAAGATTCCGCCTGGTTTCAGCGATTGAAAGACCTTGGTGAAGACCTGCTTCCAGTCGGCATCGTCGCGAAGGTGATGCAGCACGGCGGCGGCCATTGCGACATCAAACGCTTCCTTGGGCAGCTCAAGGTCGCGAACATCGCCGCAAAGGGTCGTTACGTTGTCGGCGGAACTGGCTTCTAAACGCTGCCGGGCGCGATCGAGCATCGGCTGGCTGAGATCGATCAAAGTGCAATCGAGATTGGGAAGACGTTCCAGTAGTTTCAGCGTGTAGTTGCCCGCTCCGCAGCCGATGTCGAGCACGCCGGTGGCGTCGGGGCACTGCGCCGCGGCGACACGTGTAATCAGCTCTAGCACCACCGGGGCATCCATGGTGGCCGATTGCCCTGTTTCGAGATTCGAAAAACGCTCCACATCGTTGTCGAACCGGGCTCGAATTTCTTCGACGGTCGACTTGTTCGCTGAACTCATGAAGTCTCCTACAAAGATCAATGGGATTGTCTCGTTTCATCAGACAACCTGATTACGGGTTCGGTTCGCGGACGAACTAATCGCTACCTTCGGCATGATAAGTTTCGCATCCGCGCAATTCCGCTAGCGATGCTTGTTCTTTTTTTCTTTTGACGATTGCGCAAAGCCGATAAAATGCGACAGTCACCCCGGAGGCCCGCCCCCAGCTTCCCAGCCTCTTCCCACACCCAATCATAGCTGAGGTACGCATCGGATGGAGAACGTACTCACCGTGATCCTTGCTGGCGGCAAGGGTTCACGTCTGGAACCGTTAACACGTGACCGGGCCAAGCCGGCGGTCCCCTTTGGCGGCGTCTATCGCATCATCGACTTCGCCCTCTCGAACTGTCTCAATAGTGGATTTCGCAACATCCAACTGCTGACCCAATACAAGGCTCAAAGCCTCGACCGACATATCAATGTCGGCTGGCAGCGATTCTTTTGCCGTGAACTGGGCGAATGCATCGATGTCGTGCCACCACAACAACGTATCGACGAGCAGTGGTATCAAGGCACAGCGGATGCGGTTTATCAAAACATCTACGCGATCGAGAAGCATCGTCCTGAGTATGTCGTCGTCCTGGCTGGCGATCACATCTATAAGATGAACTATGCCTCGATGCTCGACTTCCACATCGAAAACGGAGCCGATCTGACGATTGGAGCACTAAAGACCACGGTCGAAGAAGCACGTTCGTTTGGCGTGATGCAGATCGACCGCGAGCAGCGGATCCTTGGTTTCGACGAGAAACCGGCCAATCCGAAGACCATCCCTGGCGACAACGAGCACTGCCTCGCTTCGATGGGTATCTACGTCTTCAACGCCAAGTTCCTCTTCGAGCAGCTTTGCAAAGACGCAACCAATCGGACCAGCGCCCATGACTTCGGCCGAAACATCATTCCGTCGATCATCGACACGCATCGCGTCTATGCGTTCCCCTTCCGGGACGAGAATCGCAAGCGGGATGCTTACTGGCGAGACGTAGGTACGCTGGATGCCTATTACGAAGCGAACATGGATCTCGTTTCGGTCGATCCTCTGCTCAACATCTACGACGAGGCCTGGCCGCTGCGAACCTACCAGCCGAATGTCCCGCCACCGAAGTTTGTCTTTGGCAGTGAAAGCGTATCGGATCGTCGCGGGTATGCCATGGACAGCGTCGTTTGTGGTGGCTCGATCATTTCTGGCGGCGAAGTCGAACGCAGCATCATCGGCCCACGCGTCCGTGTGAATAGCTTCTCGTCGGTGCATGACTCGATCTTGTTCGAGGGAGTCACGGTCGGGCGACATTGCCAGATCAACCGAGCGATCATCGACAAAGGGGTCTCGATTCCTGCTGATACGCAAATCGGTTTCGACCTGGAACTCGACCGCAAACGAGGCTTCACCGTGACACCTTCCGGCCTTGTGGTGATCGCCAAAGAAGACCTGATCGAGCCGCAGATGACCAGCGGCAAGCCACGCGTCGCGTAGGCCTAACGGTAACTTAGGAAAACTGACGTGGTTCGAATTTCGCGAAAGTTCTAAACTGACGTGAAATTCCAACCACGATGTTTCCAGATTGTTGCCGAGCCATGATTCGTGCCAAGAGTCGCCAAAAGACTGAGTTTGGCGATTTTCAAACGCCCCCGGAACTTGCCGACGCCGCCTGTCGCTTACTGCGTCAGGAAGGGATCATGCCTGCTTCCATTGTGGAACCGACTTGTGGTGAAGGCTTTTTCTTGAAGGCAGCCGCCGACACGTTTCCTCAGGTGAAGCAGTTGGTGGGGCGTGAGTGGAACGACACCTACGTCGACACGGCTCGCTCGCGACTTGAAGCCTGCGACATGTCGATCGACATCGCCCAGGCCGACTTTTTTCAGCAGGACTGGCAAACGACACTCGAGCAACAACCAGGCCCGCTCCTTGTGCTTGGCAATCCGCCATGGGTCACCAACTCGCAGCTCGGAACCCTCGACAGCGCGAACCTACCGGCCAAATCGAACTTTCAGAACGAGCGGGGCATCGCAGCGAAGACCGGAAAAGCGAACTTCGATATCTCACAGTGGATGATCACGCACCTGCTGGAATCGATGCCCGAGCAGGGAGGCGTGCTGGCCATGCTCTGCAAGACGGCGGTCGCCCGGAAGGTGCTTCAGCATGCCTGGAAACAGGGACTTCCACTGGAAGACTGCTCGATCCGCTGCATCGATTCGCGCCGCCACTTTCAAGCCGCGGTCGATGCGTGCCTGTTCATTTGCCACGTTCAACCAGGTGCTGCGTCGCGTCAGTGTGCCATCTTCCACGAACTCGAAGATCCCCGGCCGGCGTCGATCCTGGGCTATTACGAGGGAAGCTTACTGGCCGACCGGGAAGCCTTCGAACGTCATCGCGAACTATTGGCAAACGAACCGACCCGGCGTTGGCGTAGCGGACTGAAGCACGACTGCCGCGACGTGATGCAACTGCGCCGCGAAGGTTGGACGCTGGTCAACGGCCTTGGCGAAGCAGTCGAACTGGAAGACGACTTCCTCTTCCCCTTGATGCCTGCCGGCGCGATCCATCGGGGCGAAACCAAGAGCACCGAGCAGTTTGTGCTGGTTCCCCAAACGCATACTGGCGAAGACACGTTAAAGATCGCCACCATCGCTCCACGAACATGGGCTTACCTGCAGAAGCATTCCGAACGCCTGGCGGCGCGCAAAAGTTCGATCTATCGCGGCCGGCCACCATTTTCGATCTTTGGAATCGGCGAGTATTCGTTCGCGCCGTGGAAGGTCGCGATCTCGGCTTTGCACAAAGATCTTCGGTTCCGCGTGATTGGCCCGCAGGATGGCCGCCCGGTCATGCTCGACGACACGACCTACTTCCTCTCGTTTACTTCGCGAAAAGAGGCGAAGGCCGCCGCGGCACGCCTGCATAGCGACGAAGTGCAAGAATTTCTTTCCGCCTGGATCTTCTGGGATGCCAAGCGCCCAATCACGACTGAAGTGCTCCAGCGATTGGCGGGCTAAGTCTTACGTCGTGACAAAGGCCATCGGTGGAAAGCATAGGATCGGAATGCTCAGCGAGAGCGTTCCCAGCACATAACGAAAAGCGCCAATCGGCACACTGTCGTCGCTGGTCGGCGGATGGTCTGGCCGCATCAAGATCACCAGAAACAGCATCAGCAGCCAGTTGTACGCCCCCATAGTGATGATGAAAATCACGGCGAACGCCAGGAAAGCTCGGGCAATCAAGTGAGCCTTCTTGCCGAACAGCGTATAGGTCACATGGCCGCCATCTAGCTGGCTGACCGGAATCATGTTCAGCCCGGTCACCAGCAAGCCAACCCAGCCCGCCATGAAGTAGGGGTTCAGTTGGCTCTGGTAGATATAGAGCCCCGACTTGTAACCAGGGACCTGCAGCCACTGCATCATCCATTGCATGGCGAGTGGCAGATCGAGCTTGAACGAACCTTCGCCCGGTGTCGTCAAATCCATTTGAGTAATGCCATACCACAGGATCGGCACGGCAACGACCAGTCCGGCCAGTGGGCCTGCGAGACCGATATCGAACAATTGCTTTCGATTGGCCCGCATCCCATCCATCCCGATCACCGCCCCGAAGGTTCCGATCGGCGAGATCGGTACGGGAATGAAGTAGGGCAGACTGGCATGCACGCGGTAACGTACCGCCATCAAGAAGTGCCCCATTTCGTGGGCGAACAAAATCCCTAACATCGCGGCCATGTAAATAAAACCGATTCGCCACGCGGACGCGTAGTTCAACAGATCGCGGCGAAGCTCGGCTGCGGGATTCGAGAGATAGAGATCGTACTCACGCGGAATGCCCAGAGATTGAGGGTTCGACCAGGCCATAAGATTGATCGCCGCTTCGCCGGGCTCCCAGTGGGTCATGCCGGCGAAGAAGCAGGAAAGACAGGTGGCGATGAACAAGATGATCGGCAATCGCACGCGACGTTTTCGCGTTTGCTGCTGGATCATGCGGGTCGCTTCGGAAGAGAATTCGACCGAATCCGAATCCCATGACGTCTGCCGTCCTTCCTGCAAGGACGTTTCGGGCGAAGACGTTTGCTCGTCGGCACGAGATTCCATCGATTCGTTCATTTCGGCAAAGGTAACACGAGTCCGCGACGTGGCGGAGGCCGGACAAGCGAGTGGCCAGGCTGGAGTGGTCAGTCCCTAAAGCCTATAACGGTCGACTCGAATGGTAAAGGTAACTGCAGCCTGGCACATGTTCCGTCTCGATAAGCACCGTCAAAAAACTGCGGGATCAACTCGCCGCGACCCAACGGAAGCGGCGTAAATCCTTGGTGATTAGAGGACTTCGATGCTCTTGATTGCGTTGCCGCCCCCTTTGGCGGCGGCCAATATACAGCGTTTGGCCGCTTGAAAGATTTCGTCCGCCGGAAGACTCTTCGGTGGCACGCACGCACACGCGACCCCACCGCTCAGGGTGAGATCGACCCCGAGATGACTCTCGCGACGCTGCGACCAGTTGGTCACCAGGTCAATCACCTGTCGGGCCAGCGTCACGGCTTGATGCCGATCGTGGTCTTCCAGCATGATCGCCACGCTCGAGTCACCACATGGCATCACGCGTCCGAGACCGTCGCTCAATCGATCCACAATCGCCGCCACCAACTGACGCCACACTTCCACTTCGTCGATACCGGCAGTCACCAAAAAATGATCGAAGCGATTGATCTGCACCAGGGCCAGCGAGAACTCGCAGCGTTGACTGCGACTATGTTGCATCGCGATTGAAATCTCGCGGAGCAAGCGAGCATCGGCAAATATTGCTTCGGTCGGGCCTTCCTCGGCGGCCTCTTCTTCTTTCGTTTTCTTCTTCGGCAACACTGGTGGAATGCCACCGTTATCGGTCAGGCGTTTCACCGAATCGATCAGGCTTTGGGCTTCCGGAGCACGGATTACCAGGTCGCGATTCGGATTCGCCGAAATCGCCAGCGGAGCCGCGACCGACTCGGCCAACTGCGTGATCTGCAGATAGGCCTGACTCACGATCTCGCAGTAATTCATCCCGTCGGGAAGCGAGACCGAAAGTACGTTGGCCAATTGATATAGTTTGTCTTGAATGTCGACCACCAAGGTTTCGACTTGCTCGTCCGCGTCGTCAATCGTCGCTTTAAGTTGCTGCAGAAATTTCGGCATCAAGTACAAACGATGATGCGACAACACTTCTGCCAGGTTATGAGCCAGACGCAGCGTGGCCGATTGACCGCGGAGCCGACCGAACTCGATTCCAGACGAAGGATGCCCTTCGCGAATGACCTGCACCAGTGCCTCGGGCAGGTTCCAGCTTTGCAGCAACCGACAGCCGAGAATGTTGTGATCGAAACCGAGCGTTTCCCATTCCATCTCCGACAGGTCCGCTTCTTCCTGCAGGACCTTGTTGGCGAAGTTGGCATACGCATCCCCCAGGTCTTGCAGCATGACCAGGGCACCGATCTCGGAAAGCAGTCCGGCGATGAAGGCTTCGTCGCCGTAGTTCTTTCCCTGCATGTTGGCGATCTCGCGCGCGGCGACTGCTTTGGTCAACGCGAACTGCCAATATTGGGCGAGCACTTCCGCTTCGATCCCTTGCAGCATCTCTTTCGGCAAACTGAAGCCGAGCACCAGCAATTTCAGCGGCTTGATGCCTAGTAAAGCCAGGGCCTGATTGAGGTCCGAGACTTCGCCGGAAAGACCGAACAGCGGACTGTTGACCACCTTCAAAATCTTGACGGTCATCGCCGGGTCGCGCTGGATGCATTCCTTGATCTGAACGACCGTCGCATGCTCGTTGGCGGTCAGCTTCAAGACTTCCATGGCAACGGTTGGCAACGAATAGAGTTGCTGGGCCCGGGCCACCATTTGAGCGACCGGACTTGGGTCTTGCGACAGCTCCGCCCCGCGATCAAGTGTCTCTCGATCGCCGGTTGTTTCTGAAGGTACTCCTGCCACAGATTTCGTCCTTTGTCTCGTCTCGGTATCCAGAATCCGCCTCGATTCATTCTGCATCCTGAAAATATAGGTCAACTAATTCCCTTTGAACCCAGATTTCCCAACCTTGCCAAGCGACGTAAATTCCTTCCATGGAAGGCACAAATCGTTTGCCTAAAACCACCCTGCGGGGTACCTTCAAATGTGTTTCTACCGCAACAAGATCGCTATTACTGATACAGCCGTACCCCTGTAATGCCCCTCCGCCCCTCTCGATCGCGAAACGCGTTGCCGTCCGGGTTCACCCTGGTCGAGCTGTTGGTGGTCATTGCGATCATCGGGATTCTGATTGGGCTGCTTCTACCGGCGGTGCAGCGTGCCCGGGAAGCGGCTCGCCGCATGCAGTGCGTCAATCAGCTCAAGCAGATCGGGCTGGCCTGGCATAACCATACCGATACCTACAACGCCTTCCCGACCGGTGGCTATGCCCAGCAGGTTTACGTCTCGTTTAAAGATGGCCGCCCCGGGATGCTCGACAAGCAAGCCGCTGGCTGGGCTTTTCAAATTCTGCCCTACCTGGAGCAAGGTAACGTCCACGCCGGAAAGCCTGGCGGGACCGACAAAGAATCGGCCGAGTTCGCCATGGGAACCGCCATCGATCAATACTTCTGCCCAAGCCGTCGCTCGCCGACCGTTGAACCTGGATCGTACGCCCCCTTCTGTTGGAGCTACGATGGCCAGAACGGGACGCAGCTCAATCGGGTTCCATTGGCACAGATCGATTACGCCGGCGGCACGCAGGAAGATACCGGTGTCTTGGCGCGCAACTTAAGCGGGACTTGTGGCAACACCTCTTCCGGCAGCGTCTATCCCAAACGAAAGCTATACGACTTTGCCGACGTCACCGACGGTACCAGCAACACATTGATGGTTGGCGAGAAGCGGATCAATGTTGCCCGGCTCGGCAATGGCAGTCAGTCTGGCGATATCTATGGCTATACGTCGGGCTGGGAAAGTAACTCGATGGTGACGCACGAAACGATCCGCCGGACCGACCTGGCCCCGCTGGCCGACACGCATGGTTCCGGCGATGGTGAAATGCGTTTCGGCAGCTCACACGATGGCGGTCTGAACGCGCTGCTGGTCGACGGCAGCGTGCGGTTCATTCCTTACACCATCCAGCAGCAACTTTTCGAGCTATTGGGAAACAAAGCAGACGGCCAGGTCTTCGAGTTACCGCAGTAACTTCGAGTGCCTCACGCGAAAGGCAATTGCCAGATGCCTCTCGATTCTTCTGCACCGAAAGGCAACACGACGTACCAATCGATCATCGGCCAGACCATAGCACAACGTGGCGGCTGGGAAGTCGTTACTTTCTTTTCACTGGTCGCGTCGCTTGGCATGCTTCTGTTTGCAGGCTATCACCTTTGGACACAGCCGGCGCTGAAAGTCGATCAACGGATTGCCTTGCACCTGGGGATCGCCTTGCTGATCATCTATTCGCTCTATCTCGTTGCGACATTGCGGCGTTCACCTACACGTCCGATCACGAAGGTGGCTATGGAATTTATACCCACTCTCATCACAGCCTGGCCATCGAGCAGAAAACGAAGGCAAGCCGGCCGCTGAAGTTTCACTGGACATCGACGACCAAAGATCAGCCTGATATCGATGCCGCGTTAAGCCGACTTAGCGGGCATCTGGCAACCGAGATCTATCAGGCCATCGCGAAGGGAGATTCCGTCGTATGGACGAACGAATGCATCTTGCAGCCAGAGGGCTTGAAGGTTTCCAGACGGGGTGATCTTCCGGTCTCGATCGCTTACAGCGACGCGGCCTTCCTGGTAGAAGATGCCAATGAAGGCAGGCTGGTGCTGCGGGATCAATCAACCGGCAACGACGCCTTGCGATGCCGGTTGGGCGAGAGAAATGCCCGGCCGGTTTTGATTGCCGTACGACTACTCGCCCTGAGATCTCAGAGCGAGCAGCCTTCGTAACGGCTTGTTAGTCGAACTTCAGCGAGATCTGCTTCAGTCGTTCTTCGGTGTCGGCCATCAAGGCATCTTCGGCGGCTTCATCCGCGGCGACGTACGTTACCGAGAAGCGAAGGAACGAGCCGGCGTCGTCCCAAGGCACGGTGCAGATCGACTGCTGGGTGATCAGGTACTGCGAAGCTTCTTCGGCGTTGGCGAAGCTTGGACCACCTTCGATCCCGGTTGGCGACTTCGTGTACAAGAAGTAGGTACCGCCAGGCATTTCGCACTGGAAGCCGCAACGCTTCAGCATGGCCACCAGCTTTTCCAACCGGCGCTGATACTTGGCCTTGGTCTGCTTCGGGATTTCTTCGTTCCCCAGAGCCGCGGCGGCAGCCTTCTGGATTGCCATGAACTGACCGCTGTCGCAGTTGTCTTTGACGTCGCTGAAGGCCTGGACCAGCAGAGGATTGCCGCAGACCCAACCGATACGCCAGCCAATCATGTCGAAACCCTTCGACAACGAGTGGACTTCGACGCCGACATCCTTGGCACCAGGAACGCTCAGGAAGCTGAGTGGTTCGCCTTCGAAGGTAAGCACCGTGTGAGCGGCGTCTTGCACGACGACTAGGTTGTTTTCCTTCGCGAAGGCAACGACCTTTTCGTAGAACGCCTTGGTCGCGACCTTGCCAGTCGGGCTGTTGGGATAGTTGATCACCAGCAGCTTCGCCTTTTCCTTCACTTCCGCTGGAATGCCGTCCAGGTCGGGGAAGAAGTCGTTTTCGGCCAGCAGTGGCAACTTGTAGACGGTACCGCCGTAATAGGCCGAGTGCGTACCGGCGACGGGATAACCAGGCACCGTCATCAGGCAGATGTCGCCTGGGTTGATGAAGCAAGCTGGCAGCATGGCCAACGCGGTCTTGGAACCGATGCAGTGGTTCACTTCGGTCGCGGCATCCAGCTCGACGCCGAAGAATCGCTTCATGAAGCCAGCGACGGCGTTCTTGAAGTCGGCGATGCCATTGTCGGCGTAGCCACGGTTTTCTGGCTTGTTGATCTCGTCGGCCATCACCTTGCGAACAGCTTCGGGAGCCATCTCGTCATTTTCGCCGATACCGAAGTCGATCAGCTTGCGATCAGGGTAGTCGGCCAGGGCCTTACGCTTGGCCCGCTTGATCTTCTCGAACTTGTAGATCGCGGTTCCCTTACCGTAGTTTTCACCACCAATACGTTCGGCAAACAGCTTCTGGAAATAGGGATCGCTCATGGTCTTCGTTCTGAGGTTTCTATAGGTTCAAACGGATGGCCAGAATTCAAACCTACTAGCCTACCGCTGCCCGAAAGAGACAACAACCGGGGCAGGGCGGTTCGGCGGGCGGCTGCCAGCGAGGGGGAAAGCTCGACTTGTAAGCTGTTTGAGCGTGGGCCTTTAGAGCCTAACGCAGGCTTTGATAGAGCCGGACATGGCGGTCGATCATCTGCGGAATACTGAACTGCTCGGCGATCGTCTTGCGGCCAGCTTCGGCGAAACGGTTCCGCAAAGCTTCGTCTTCCAGCAGGAAGTTGGCGAACCGCGAGTACTCAGTCCGCTGCCCCAGGCCGACCAGATAGCCGTTTTCGTCATGCTTCACCAGGTCGCGGTTGCCCGGAATATCACTCACCGCGACCGGCAATCCGGTTGCCATCGCTTCCATCAACGCGTTTGACTGTCCTTCGTATCCGCTGGCCAGCATGAAGAGCGTGGCATGCTTCATCAAGTCAGGCACATCGGTCCGCGCCCCGACGATGCGGACGCGATCGTGAATGGTGACTTGTTCGGTGTAGCGCTGAAGTCGCTCTCGCTGGGGACCATCTCCGACAATCACCAGATAGGCGTCGTCGCGGATTCGCTTGAGGATCTCGGTCGCCCAGATCAGATCTTTCATCCGCTTCTGCGGCCACAGGCGGCCGACGGTCAGCATCATCTTGGCATGCGGGGGCAACTTCAAGTCTTGCCAGATTGCTTCTTTGCTCTGAGTCGGCGGGCCATCGATCAAATCGATCCCGTTGCCGATCGTCACAAACTTGTCGGCCCGACGTCCCTTGCGGGTATAAAAGTCGACAATCCCGGAACTGTTGCAAACGATCTTATCGGTGAATCGATCGAGATAGCGATCGATCAGATGCTCGTGGGTGATCTTCCATGGATCGACGCAGCGCTCACCGCAGAGGATATGCGGAACCTTCGCGGCCCGGGCAGCCTTGCGGCCGTAGCTGTTGGCGGCGAAGAGCCACGTGTGCACGATGTCGGGCTGAACCGCTCGAATATGCTTCTTCAGTCGGTAATATGCGGCCGGGTCGATCTTCAGCTTCTTCCCAATTACGGTGACCGGGATCCCGGCGGCCGAGAGTTCTTCGCTGTAAGGACCACCTCGGGTAAGACAGCAGACCGAGACATCGAACTGGTCGCGCGGAAGCCCCTTTGCCAGAAGGGTAAGCTGTTTCTCGGCTCCCGATCGATCAAGCGTCGGGATGATGAGCATGAGTTTCTGCATCGGTGCGTTTGCGACTTCCTATGCCACGCGGCGACGTTCTTTCTCTAGCGATTCCCACAGGAACTGCACGATTTTGGGGGCCATCAGGCTGTAGTAATTGTATCCATGGCCGCCCCCCTTCGTCTCGAGGTCGCAGGTATGCGGAACTCCCAAAGACGCGAGTTTCATTCGTAGCCGATCCGAGCTTTCCCACCAAGAGGTGTCCTCGGGACAGCAGCAAAAGAACTGGTTTCTCGGCCAATTCAGCGGATGAATATGAAGCGTCGCCGTATCCTGACGGGCCTGCTCGGTGCTGTCATACATCTGCCACAAGTTGTCTTCGTCGTCGTCCCGCATCCGATTCTGATAGTCGATCGCCGGACTGACGGCCGCCACGATCGGAAACAGATCCGGGAACTTGTAAGCGAACCGCAGCGAACCCTGCCCCCCCATACTGGTACCGAACAGGGCCACCTTGGGTGCCTTCGCCGCGAATTCACGCTCGATGAAAGGGAGCACACTGTCGAGCAGATATTGCTGCGACGTCCGCTCGGCGTCGAACTCGGGACAGATCCGATCAGTCCACCAGCTTCGCTCGGTTACCGGTGCCACCACCGGCAAGCCAACTTCTTCAAGCGACTCGACAAACGCCGGGCTATGGAAAAGCTTCCCCAGATGCACGCCATGTAAATAGATCCCGACGTACCCGTGCTCGTTTCGCTTCTGGGGCTCGAAGACCTCGCAAACGTGGCCGTCGACGTCGACATCTTTCCAGTTGCCGAAGGTTGGTTTCTCGGTCATGCAACTTCTTAATGACAGAACAAAAAGTTTTCTAGGATTCCTACTTCGGAAGTGGTATGATACTGCCCGATATCCCAGGCAGGGATCGTGTTTGAAGCAGAAACATTGATTGTATCACCACGAAGGCGTTACGGAATTAACGAAGGAAATCATTCATGAAACCACATCGCGGCGTTCTCATCCTGGTCCTTGGTATCTTGGGATTTTTCTGCTGCATCTGCGCGCCACTCGCATGGTGGATGGGCTCGCAGGACATGGCTGAGATCGAAGCTGGACGCATGGATCCCGAAGGCAAGCAGCTCACTCAGGTCGGTATGATCCTGGGTATCGTTGGCTGCGTGCTGCTGATCTTGGGTATCATCTTCCAGGTTGCCATGATGGCTCTGGCTGGCGGCGTCGCCGCAGTCGGCAACTAAAGCACAATCGACGGGATCAGGTCGCCACGACGAAATTCGTGTCGCCAAGGACCTGCTCGCCGTTCCAGCGATAGGCACACAAAAAGCCGCCTTTCGCTACGCTGTAATCAAGACACGCCACATTGCTGCCAAGCAACTGTGGCGTGTCTTTTTTTAGCCAATAATGCCCGACAAACACCGGTTTCTCGGTCGCTTCGTACGGCCTGGCCCTCTCCGCGATCGATGCCGGCAGCGGCAAATCGCACGTAATCGGATCGGTCATCGCGTAGCTGCCATAGGTATGCCCTTCTGGCGAAAGATACCAACGCATCCGCGTCTTCGTCCGTACATTGCCATCTTTGTCGGCGAACTGGATTCCTTCCGGCAGCACCATCTCTTTTCCCTTCAGCACCACTTCCACCGGATGAAACAACTCGCCATCCGGCAGACATGCCGCTTGAATCAGGCGATCGGTGAGCTGGCTTTCCCTGGCAAACGCCTCCTGTAGATGGTCGATTTCTACCCGGTCCCAGCAGGCATGCACCGCCCGCACCCCTTCCAGATCGAGCCACAACGGCAGCGTGCGGAACCAATCCAGGGCATCGGCAAGTTGACTGTCGCTCAACTGCTGCAACGTCTGCTGGCACTGCTTCTCGTTCTTGGGGGTATGCTGGCGGACGTATTCGCCTGGGCGATCAGGGTGCGGCAGGTGGAAGGCGAGCGTGTTGAGCTCGTGGTTGCCCATCACCGCTAAGGCTGCTCCGGTCTGGACCATCGGCCGTACGATTTCCAGCACTTCGCGAATCTGCGGGCCGCGATCGACGAAATCACCGAGAAAAATTACCTTCCGCTCGAGATGCTGATAAACTCCATCCTGCTGCCGATAGCCAAGTTTATCGAGCAAGGCCATCAGGGGCTGGGCGTGGCCGTGGATATCTCCGATCAGGTCGTACATTGCATTTCCTCGAGGCAGCAAAGCAATTCGCGCGGGTTCTACAGATTTTCTCAGGGCCAGCTTACAATGGCGATTCCAACGAAGAAATGCTCCCCCAGGACCATCCCAGGAAGTACCGTTGCAGATTCTGATTCCTCCCAACAAGCTGGCGGCCCGGGTCGCTGAACTTTCTGACGAACTGCGCGAAACGTACGGAGACCGGCCACTGACGGTCCTGGGCGTGATGACGGGCAGCCTGGTGCTGATGGCTGACTTGATCCGTCATCTCGAGATGCCTTTGAAGGTGGGCGTGATGCAGGCCCGCAGCTATCGTGGTACGGCGACCTCTTCGGGCGAACTGGCACTGAATCTCGACATGATGCCCAATGTGGCCGACCAGGACGTACTGGTGGTGGACGACATTTTCGACACCGGTCGCACGCTGGACCGAGTGCTGACCAGCATCAAAGCAAATGGGGCCCGTTCGGTTCGCTCGCTGGTGCTGCTCTCGAAGCCGGATCGCCATGAAGTCGATCTTCAGCCTGACTTTATTGGGTTTACGATTCCCAATCAATTTGTGGTCGGTTACGGTTTGGATTACCAAGATCTGTATCGCAATCTGCCATTCGTTGCTGTCCTGGAAGAACACGAGATCGCCGCGCACGCATGACCCCTCTCCGACTGGCTCTTGTCACTCGCCGATTTTGGCCATTGGTCGGCGGTGCCGAAATGGTGATGGCTAACATGGCGGAAGAGCTGACCCGTCAGGGGCACCACGTTCAGGTTCTCACCGCCCAGTGGCATCCCGATTGGCCGAAGCAGATTTCGCACCGTGGCATTCCGGTCGTTCGTTTGCCCAACCCCTCGGTCCGGGGCTGGGGAACGGTGTGCTATATGATGTCGCTCGGCCGTTGGCTTAGGACCCAACAACACGAACTCGACGGCGTCTACGTCTCGATGCTAAAGCATAGCGCCGTGGTGGCGACCTCTCGGTTGGCCGGCAGCAAAGTGCCGGTCGTGCTGCGTGCCGAAGGTTCCGGCGACACTGGCGATTGTGCGTTCCACGACACCGCCAACTTTGGCCTGCGGATTCGTCGCTATTGCCAGGAGGCCGATGCCTTCATCGCGCCGAGCCAGCAGATCTTCGACGAGATGCTCTCGGCCGGGTTCGAGCGAGAGCGGATTCGCTTCATTCCCAATGGCGTGAGGGTCGGCCCCCTGCGCACGGCGGAAGATCGTCGCCATGCCCGAGCTGCTCTCGGTGCGGCGAATCCGATCATGACCCTGGCCGAGTCGGCTCCGTTGGTAGCGTTCACCGGAAGGTTACACCCGGGCAAAGGGCTGGCCAAACTGGTCCGTGCGTGGCCCCAGGTTCTGCAGCGGTTTCCAGCGGCTCGGTTATGGCTGATCGGCGAAGGCCCGCAGGAAAGCGAACTCGCGGCGATGATTGGCGCGATGGGGCTACAGAGCCGCATCATTCTGCCTGGGGCTTTTGATACGGTGGAAGATGTGCTGGCCGCCGCCGACGCCTTTGTGCTTCCCTCCCTGCACGAAGGGATGTCGATCGCTCTGCTGGAAGCGATGGCCGCCAACTTGCCTTGCGTGGTGAGCGATATCCCTGGCAACCGAATTCTGATCGAGCCCGAAGAAACAGGCCTGACCTTTCCGGTCGACGACGTGCAAGCCTTGGCCGACGCATTGATCCGGATCCTGGAAGATCAGCAACTTTCCCAGGCACTCGGCAGCGCGGCGCGTAAACGAGTGATCGATCATTTCAGCCTCACGCGAACCGCCGAAGATCACGTCTCGCTCTTTCGCTCGTTAAGAGAACAAAAGCAGTTCGCTTAATCCTGCGAGCTTTCGACCTTCGATTGCGACGAGACCGGCTGAAGCTGCGAGTGCTCGACGATCTCGTTCAGAAACAAACGCCGGATCGCATCGTAGCCGCGATCGTTCGGGTCTTCGATGTTCTCGTAGAACCAGTAATACGGATCGTCGGCCACGTAGGTCGATCGCCAGAACTGCCGGCAATGCGAGCCATGCCCCAGAAAGGCCGCGTGGAGGGGCACATGATGCACATTCTCGCGAGCGTCAATCGCTTCGAGGATCGCCTCGTTGTAGCGTGAGTGAATCGCTAACGCGTCGGGCCAGTCGGGCAGAAATACGCTCGCGGGATCTCCTACTCCATCGGTCGGATCGTAAATGTCGGCCAGGTAGATCTCGCATCCGCCCGGGAAAGCCGCGTCGATCTTATCGAGCATCGCTCCGAGACGTTCACGAAACGCTTCGATCCAGGGCTCGGCCTGGGCCAGCGTTGCCCCGTACATCGCACACTCGCGTGGCGGTCGACGACCATAGCTATGAATCAAGTCGTTTCCGCCAGTGGTCATCACCACCAGGCCGAAAACGTCGTCGGGATGTTCGGGCAGGCGCTGCTCGATCGTCCGCATATGATCTTCAGATGTCGAGCCGGAGACCGCGAGGTTCTCGGTTGTGATGTTCGGCAGAACGACCGAAAGCGACTTGTCATGCATGTCGACATATTCGCCTTCCGGGTTTTTCCACAGCCGATTGAAGTAGCTGCGATCGCCCGAATCAGCTCCGAGCCCCGCCGTGATGCTGTCGCCAATGCCGAGCAGCAAGACCTTCTGCTCGGACCAGACATTGTCGAACGGAGCCGACGGCACCAAAGGCCCCGCTGGGCCGCTGCCAATCGGACGGAGCATGAAGTACTGCACGTAGAACAGCGCACCCGCCACCACCAGCAAACCGGTCGCGGCGAGAACTGCCAGACGGATCTTGTTGAACTTCATCGTTGCCCAGCTATTTCCGTTAATTGTGTGACCTACTGCGGTAGGTCTTCCAGCGGACGCAGTTCGACCGTTCCCTTTCGGGCAGGCGGGATCCGCGAAGCAATTGCGATCGCTTCTTCTTCCGTTTCGACATCCAGCAAATAGAAGCCCCCCAGTTGCTCGGTCGTTTCCGCGAAAGGCCCCGTGGTGACAAGCTGCTGGCCTTCGCGAACGCGGATGCTCTTGGCGGTTGTCACCGATTGAAGCGGAGCCGAGATGATCAGCTTTCCTTCTTGAACCAATTCATCGCAGATGCCCATGCTCGTGCGCATGCAATCTTCCCGTTCGTCGGAAGTCCAACTCGATTCGGCGCCATAAACTAGCAGCATGTATTTCATGTTGTTCTCGTTCTCGTTTCCGATCCGCAGTGGCATGGCTGAGTTCGCCTAATCCACTTCTGGTGCAAGTGTGATTGTAATTCGACGTATCGGCCTGCTACAAGGAATAGCCCCCAGCGATACGTGCGATCACGAGTTACACTAGAAGTAACCCATCACCTAACCTCGATCGATTCCTTGGATTGCGAGAATCGCCATGCCTCGAATGCCCCAACTCACCGCTTTGGCCGCCGCTGTCTTGCTTACCTTCACTTCGCTGCTGCTCGCGGCGGACGACACCGCCAAACCCAAGATTGTTCTCGCGGGCGACTCGACCGTGACCGACGGGGCAGGGTGGGGCGTTGGTTTTGCGAAGTCCCTCAGCGACAACGCCACGTGCGTCAACCTGGCGATGGGGGGCCGCAGTAGCAAGAGCTTTCGCGACGAAGGCCGCTGGAAAAACGTGATTGGCGCCGAGCCGACCTACGTGATCATTCAGTTCGGGCACAACGACCAGCCGGGCAAAGGCCCCAAGCGTGAAACCGATCCGAAGACAACCTTCCGCGAGAACATGGCCCGCTATGTCGACGAGGCTAAAGCCGCCGGCGCCCAGCCGATCTTAGTCACGTCGGTTTCGCGACGTTTCTGGGATGCCGATGGGAAACGGATTGAATCGATCCTGGGAGGCTACGCCGAAGGAACGCGAGCCGTTGCGAAGGAGAAGAACGTTCCGCTGATCGATCTGCACCAGATCTCGATCCGCGTCTACGAAGAGCTAGGCCAAGAGGCCTGCATCAAGATGCAGCCGCCCGGCCCGAACGGCAAGGAAGACATCACGCACTTCAATGCGGTCGGCAGCCAATTGTTTGGAACGCTGGTCGCCGCCGAACTGGCGAAGGTGTTGCCTGAGACCAAGCCGCTGATTCGCGACGACCTGCCATCGGAAGCAGAAGCGATCGAAATCTATCGCCAGGCAAAGTAATGTCGCGGCATAAAAAAACCGGAGAGCAGCCACGGCTGGCCAACTCTCCGGTCTTTTCGGTTGGGTCCGAACCAGGTTCGTCCCCGAACATTTGCTGACGGCTAAGCCCCAGGCCCGGAAACCGACATCTGAGGATGGGTATCGCGGAACTTATCGGCGGCACCATTGGTGATCTTGGTTTCGGTCAGTTCCAGCGTTTCCAGCTTCGGCATCTTTTCCGCGGTGGCGAACACTTCGTTCGTCAGATCACCGTTGTAATTCAAGTGAAGGTGCTTCAGTTCTGGCAGCGAGACGAATTGATCGAGATCACTATTCTGCAGCCCGGCACCTTCCAGCCAGACGGTCACAATATGCGAGTTCTCGACTTCAACCATTCCCCCTTTGCCTTCGACAAACTGCTTGACGGGGGCCTCTTTCGCGTCGAGTGAGCCTCCCATGCCACAGCCGCTGGCAAATAGCATGACGGTCAACGCCAGGCATGACGCACCGGCGGCGATGCCTGTGAAGTTACGAAACATTTGCATCGGTTCTATCCTGATCATTGATAAAAGTCTGGCGAATGGTTAAGGAAGCGTGACCGGCTGGCCATCGTTTCGCGAGACGAGCAACTCCAGGACCGTGTCTGGCGTGTTGTCCGCATCGAACTGAACCGTGTCCGGGATAAACTGCACGCTGCCGTCGCAGAAGACGAACTGTACGCCACCAGGATGCAAGCTGCTGTAAGACGAGCTTTCGTAGGCATCGTTGCGGGCGTAGTTGAGGGCACGAACCGTGCCACCCACGACCGAGTACAGCGTCAACGTGCTGATCGGGCTACCACCGGTCACCAGTCGACCTTCCACACCATAGATGTTGCCAGCGTAGTAATTTGCCTTGCCAGTGCCATTCTTGCGATTCATCTGCCAGCAGCGTTCGCCAATGGCAACCGTGTTCGAGGTTCCATCGGTAATGTCTTTGAAACGGCACTCGCTGTTTTCCCAGAAGATGCCGTCCGCGCCGTAGTTAGTGCCGGGGATGCCATCGTTACGGCAAGCCAGGTCGCTTGAGTTCGAGCCGAGGTAGTTCGACACGGCGGTTGCCTGATCATCGAGCTTACGCTGGTCATTCAGTTTTGGACCGGTATCGGTTGGGCAGCGGAACGCGCTCAGCGGCGTCTGCAAAACCTTCAGATCGTTGGCGGTATCGGCGATGGCCGTTGCCAAGGTCTGGTTCTGTGGATCCAAGGCATCGTAGACAGTCACTTGTTCAATGAACGGAAGGATGAATGCTCCCCAGCCCCAAGTCGGATCGCCGTCGGTGAAGCCAGACGGAAATTTGTAGCCAGGTGGAAACTGGCCGTAGGTGTCGTGGTGGTTGTGAAGAGCCAACCCCAACTGTTTCAGATTGTTGGTGCATTGCATCCGACGAGCTGCCTCTCGGGCTTGCTGCACGGCCGGCAAGAGCAAGGCAATTAATACACCGATGATGGCGATCACCACCAGCAGTTCCACCAACGTAAAACCCGATCGCACGAAGCGCATTTTCATCACGATCTCCCAAGTTAAGAAAAGGAATGAGGAGGTTTGCTAACGGCCAGTTGCCACAAGTGCAGACATACCGGTAGCCAAGAGCCACAATCACTGCCTTAGTCGCGGTTGGGGGAGATTAACCGCCAGAAGAGCTCAGGCAGAAAGTCGGGCTCGAACAGGGACCAAATGAGTTGAGATAAGGAATTTCTAATTCAACCGCACCCCAAACGGAGCGCAAGCTGGCCAGAATTACTTGGAGGATATCAAACTACCCCAGCAGAGCGAAAGTGATATTTTTGCCCTTTTAAAACCTTTTTGCGTTTTATTTTCAGGCGATAGCGTGTCCACCTAGTGGAGTGTCTCGCCAAAAATCTAACGATAAAACGCATCACTAGTGACGAATATCGCTGTCACGCCCGTTCATGCTCGAAGCTTGCTCGCGCAATCAACTTCAAAGCGAATGAAACCAGTCTCCAATCGCTGCCCCCATAGCCTTAGTCGATGAACGGCCAGAATTTAAATCGGAAATTGTGCTCGTCTGGGGTCAAATTCCAGGCCAAAAACAAAGCGGCGATGGCGAGTGCTTACAAACCTTTTCTTCCATGCAAATCAAATAGCGTGGCCTTAGGTTCGCCGGTTACCTACCCCCGGAAAGTGCCCTCCGCTGCCGATTTTTGATATAATTGAACATCTATATCTGACTAGAATGAACTGCTTACGGGAAGCCATTTGGTCTCTCCTGGTGTGCGTCTGATACCTTCCCGCCTGGCACTTCACCCCACCCACCCTATTCGTGAAGCACTTCCTGATGCTTCCTTCCTCAAAGGAATTCCTAGCTCATGTCAAACTCTCGCCATAGTTCTCGACGTCGGTTCCTGCAGGGCATGGCCGCTGTTGGTGCCGCCACCGTCATCATCCCATCGTCGCAACGTGCGTTCGGCTTCCAGAATGCCAACGACCGCCCCAAGTTCGCCACGATCGGTCTGCGTAATCAAGGCTGGACGATCACCTCGAAGACGATTCCTTTCGCCGACTTCGTTGCCCTGGCCGACGTCGATGCCGGAATCCTGGAGGACAACGTCGCCAAGGTCGAAAAGAAGCAGGGTAAGAAGCCTGACTCGTACAAAGATTACCGCAAGGTTCTCGATCGCAACGACATCGACGCCGTCATGATCGCCACGCCAGATCACTGGCACACCAAGATCGCCATCGAAGCGATGTACGCCGGTAAAGACGTCTATTGCGAAAAGCCACTGACGCTGACCATCGCTGAAGGCAAGCTGATCGAAAAGGTCGTCAAGGAAACCGGCAAGGTCTTCCAGGTCGGTACCATGCAGCGGAGCGAATGCGACAGCCGCTTCCTGCAAGCGATCGCCATGATCCGCGACGGCCGCATCGGCAAGGTTCAGAAGGTGACCTGCGGAATCAACGGCATGACCGGTTCACCAGAGATTCCGGTTGCGGAAGTTCCTTCCGGCTTGGACTGGGATTTCTGGCTCGGCCCAGCCGAGAAGGTCGACTACCGCGCGTTGCCAGAAATGCGCAAGGGATACGGCGGCGGTGTTCCGCTCTATAGCAATGGTCACTACTCGTTCCGTAACTGGCACGAATACTCGGGTGGTAAGTTGACCGACTGGGGTGCTCACCACGTCGACATCGCCTGCTGGGCGCTGGGCGCTTCCGACAGCGGCCCAAGCAAGGTCACGCCTCTGGAATACGAACTGGCCTGCGAATACAAAGACGGCAACCCAGTCGTCCACGATCGCTACAACGTGGCCACCAAGTTCAAGATCCAGGCCGACATGCCAAACGATGTCGAAATGATCATCACCAGCGAAGGTGACAACGGCATCCTGTTCGAAGGTACGGAAGGTCGCTTCTTCGTGAATCGTGGCAAGATCGTTGGGAAGCCGGTTGAAGACCTGAAGGAAAAGCCGCTCGCCGACGACGCGATCGAACTGGTCTACGGTGGCAAGGTTCCTGCCAACCACAGCGTGAACTTCATCGAATGCATGGATTCCCGTAAGCAGCCAGTCTCGGACGTTTGGTCACACAACCGTATGCTCGAAGTTTGCCATCTGTCGAACATCGCCATGCGTCTGGGCCGCCCACTCAACTGGGACGCCGACAAGCGCGAAGTCGTTGGCGACGATCAGGCCAACTCGTTCCTGTCGCGAGAAAGCCGCAAGGGCTACGAAATCCAGATGGGTTAAGCCTGTGGATTCATTCCCAAGCAAACTACCAAAAGCCACCGGTTGTCGCCGGTGGCTTTCTTCGTGAAGTCAGCGTTACCCTTTGATGGTCATAATCGGCCGCAGTTCCGCAACCGGCCGGGCCAGGCCGCCGCTCTCAATCGTTTCAATCACCGGGCCAATCCCTTTGTAGGCAAACGGGGCCTCTTGCCGTAGATCGGCCAGCTTCTTGGCGACAATATCACGACGTCGGGCGATCTCTTGGCGGCGAAAGTCGACCGGAGTCACCACGCGAAACGCCTTCATGAATTCATCGAACTCGCGGTCATACTTCTTCATCGAAGCACCACGTGAAATCTGGCGGCCGGCTCCATGGGCAGCGCTGTGGATGGCATTCTCTAGCCCGTTACCAGCCAGGACATAACTGCTCGCTCCCATCGAACCAGGCACCAACACTGGTTCGCCGTAGTATGCGAACGGCGTCGCTTCCATCTGCTCGAAACCGCGGGCCGGGCAAGCTCCCTTCCGATGCACGTAGACCGTGCGGCCGTCACGCTGCTCGGGCCAGATCATGTTATGCGGGGCATCGTACAACAGCGGAAAGGTGATTTCCCCTAAGACCTTTTCGAGACTCGCCCAGGCCATCAACCCCAGGAACATCCGATTGGCGAAGGCGAAGTTGGCGGCGTTGTGCATCGCATCCCAGAACACCCCTTCCTGCGGCGAAGCGAGCGGCAACACGTAGATCTCATTCGCGGGATGCGGCAGCGAAGAAGGGTAGTGCGTCCGAAGCTGACTACGGTAGTGGCTGCCGCTGGCGTAGCCGATCGACACGCTCCCCGTGTGCACCATCACGGTCACTTGCCCTGGCCGAAGTCCCCAGGCATGCGCGATCTGCGGCTCGATAATCCGCTCGACACGCTGAATCTCGACAAAGTGATTCCCACCGCCAATCGAACCAATCTGGCTATCACGATGCACACGGTCTGGCTCCCCTAAGTAGCTCTCGAGCCCCACGATCTTCGCCGCTGGCAAACTGCCTGCTCGATCGATCCTCGCCAGCGTTTGTTGCCGATCGGTTCGATGGAAGTAGCTCCAGAGACCGCCGTCGAATCTTGGATCGACCGTATCAAACAGGCCACGAATCCCATCGAGCAGCAGCGACTCCCGGTGCTGCCACTGCATCGGAATCCGTCGACCTGCCTCGAAGTACATTTCGCGAAACGTGGTCTCCAGGCTGTCGGCGTGTGATTCAACTTTGTCGACCGAGAGGTCAGTCAGATGCAACCGCATGCCGCAGTTGATGTCGTTGCCAATCGCCTGAGGAATGACGAAGCCTTCGGTCTGCAGCACCGTGCCGACCGGGATGCCACTTGCCTTGTGAAAGTCTGGCGTGACGGCGACTTTCTGCAGATGCGGCTCGGCATGAAACTGATCCGGGCAGGCCTGGTACATTGCCGTCGCGGTTGCTTGAACTTCAAGCATCGACTGAAGTTCCGCCACCGCAACGGGTTCGATCGGGACTTGCTCGTTCGCAAATACCGTGACGGGGATTTTATCCGAACGCAGCAGTTCGAGACAATTGGCATCGCGCCGAACCAAATTACCGAAAGCCATGCATCACCTGAATCCTTTGCAGAAAGCGTTTGGCTGGTCAGACACCGCCTGCTACGAAAGGTTCTGGCGTTGCGATTATTTTCCCTTGTCTTTCCACCATGCTTGCCACTGGGCGTTAAGCTCTTGGACCTTCTTCGGCTGCGTGGCTGCCAGGTCATTCAGCTCGGTGGGGTCGCTTGCCAGATCGTACAGCTCCCAATCGGTCTTTCCGTACTTCACCAACTTCCAATTGCCATTGCGGATCGCTTGGGCTTTGCCGAACTGCCAATAGATCGGCCCAGGTCGCGGCAAAACTTTCCCTTGCAAGGCATCGACAAGCGAAACCCCGGGCAGGTCGTGCTCGATATCGGCGCCAGCCAGGTCGAGCATCGTTGGCAGGAAGTCGACCAGGTGACCGGCCTGATCGGTGAAGCTGCCTGGCGAAATACGTCCCGGTGCCCAGGCAATCATCGGCGTGCGTGTGCCACCCTCGTAATCGGTCGTCTTGTACTTGCGGTAGGGCGTATTCGAGGCGTTCGCCCAGTTGCGTCCCTGGGTCAAGTAGCTGGTCACTTCCCACGGCATCGAACGCTTGACGGTCGAGCGATCCGAAGAATCTTCGCAGGCACCGTTGTCCGAAAGAAAGAAGATGACCGTGTTGTCCGCTTTGCCGACATCGTCGAGCTTCTTCAGAATTCGACCAATGTTGCGGTCCATGCGATCGATCATCGCGGCATACGTTGCCATACGCAGATCCCACCAATCACGGTCTGCCTCGGGAATCTCGTCCCAGCCAGGGAGGCCTGGATCGCGGGGCGAAAGGGTCGCGTTCGGCGGCAACACGCCGAGCTTCTGCTGTTGGGCGAAGCGTTGCTCACGCAGCTTGTCCCAGCCGATCTCTCCGTACTTGCCGCGATACTTAGCGATGTCTTCTTCACTGGCGTGCATCGGATAATGTGGTGCGGTATAAGCGACATACAGCAGAAACGGCTTCGTCTCTTCCTTGTACGTCTCCAGGTATTCCACCGCATAGTCGGTGAACGCATCGGTGGTGTAGAAGTCTTTGTCTTCCGGCGTGTAAGGCAGGAACTCTTGATCGTCGATCGCCCAGCGACGCACCTTCTTCTTGGCCGGCTCAGGTTCATCTTCGCGAGCATGCCCAGGGTTCCAGAAGTTACAGCACCCATCAGTCAGACCGTAGTAACGATCGAAGCCTAGCTTGTACGGTGTTTGCCCCGCGTGCCATTTGCCGACCATTAAGGTGCGATAGCCGGCCACGTCGCGCATCATCTCGCCAAAGGTCGGAGCCGAGTAAACCACATTGGCCGAGGCCCCCACGTGATGCCACCAATGCCCCGTCAACAGCGAGGCACGTGTGTGTTCGCACTTGGCATTATTGTAGAAGGTTCGGAATCGCATCCCTTCGTTCGCCAGGCGATCGATGTTGGGCGTATCGATCTCTCCGCCATACGCTCCGACGTCCGAGAACCCCATGTCGTCGCACATGATCAGAATGATGTTCGGCTGCTTCGCTTCGTCGGCCGATGCAAGGCCAGGGACACAGCACAATCCAAGCAAGGTTAACAACAACCAGTTCGTTCGCATGATGCAAACACCTTTCGGGGAGGGCATGATCAGGTGGGCGTGATCGATTCGATCGAGAGGGGAAACCGCGCGTCAGCACGTGCAGCTAGAAAGCATTCCTGCTGCGTGTGACGTTCTCGATTGTCTCTGCAATCGAGGTCCGTTTCCAGTTGAAAGTGGCGAAGTCGCCGAGCGCGGTCAAGATTTCCCGCGATGCGTGTGCGTTATTCCTTCTTCGGAATCACGCTCACCTCTAGATAATTGGCCAGTTCAACGACCGGCGGTGGAAAGTGGCTGTCGCAGTAGACTTCTTTTTCGTAGTCGCCTGATACGATTGTCAACGCGATCTGCTTGCCGGAAGGAACGTCGGCCAGATACTCGTCACCCAGCGTGACAATTTGCGACTGGTTGATCTTGTCGCAGATCGCTTTCACCTGATCGGGATCCAAGGTGAACTCTTCTTTCGCCTGGCGAAGTTTCTCGGCTCCCTTGTCCCAATAGGTATAAAGTGACGCACCATCGCCATGCACCTTCAAGATGTCGTAACCATCGTCGCCGCTTCCCAAGGCGTACTCTAAATAGAACTCCTCGCTCGGCTCGATGGTCACTGGCTCTCCTTTGAACAACTCGGCTTCGCTGGCCTGCGAAACCGGATGCGAGATCAACAGATGCGAGCCCACCACGACCTCTTGCGATTGCTGAGCGGGATCGCTGCAGCCGACGACCAGCAAGGTGGTCCATAGCACGATGGCGAAAGGACAATTGGAGGAAAGAAGGGCAGTTTTCATCACGAGGACAAACCTGAACAGCGCGCGAAGAGGATACCAGCCAGAATCAATCGGTCTCGATTCTTCTGACAGACAAAAGATAAAGCACCTTGCGCGGCATCGCAACGAGTTTCGCCACCGGCGGGGGAAACAATCGACTTCTACAGAATCGTGCTGCCGGTTAGAGGTACACCAGGAGGTTGTACCTTGGGCAGTACTTTCGCTTCCAGAAACTGCGTGATCTTCATGACCTCGTCAGGAAAGAGGTTGTCGCACGCAACTTCCTTGCGAATGGTTCCGATTTGCAGCGTGCAGTAGATCGATGTCCCGCAAACGACATCGGTGCTGTAACTGTCAGGCAGATTGATGAACTCGATCTCGTTCAACAGATCGCAAAACGCCTGGACCTCTTCGGGAGTGAGTTTTGCTTTGGTGGTGGGCTGTGGATTGGGACCATTGACGAGAAAGACGCCGGAGTAAACCACCGTGCCGTCCAAGAAGATCGTCACGTCGTTGATGACCATTCCTTCGCCACACTCCACGAACCGAAACGAGGTAGCCGGCGATGGCTCGATCTTCACGCCATCGTACCGCGGTGAAGTACGTACGATCCGTGGAGAAGAACCCGGGTGGGTCGAAACTATGCCGAAGGGACCGAACCAATACGCTACTTGAAAGATCGCCACCACGAAGATGCCAACTGCCAGAACCACTCCGGCTCGAAACATCCAAGTTGATTGTTGAACCATCGGAAAAACGCTCGCGGTGAGGGAACTGTCTGCCAGACAACCACTCTGGTCGGGTGGCGTACCAGTCTGACGATCCGCGATGGTGGATGGTTTCTTGTTTCGCGCAGCAAAAGAGGAGGCCGCGAAGCCTCCTCTTGGATTGAATTCGTTCGCCGAGCGATCGACTACATGTCAAAGATGCTCTTCGCTTCCTCGGGCTTGGCGGGACCGTCGTCGTCACGTTCGCGGCGATTGCGGCGAGCCTTCTTGGGATCTTCGGGAGCAGCGAATGGCTGGGAGGCTTCGATTTCGACCTGGCCCTTCAAGATGCCCGCGCCTTCGTTGTAGTACATGACGGTACCTTTCACGGTGTCGCCAATGCGAATCAACCGTGGGTCTGGCAGTTCGACCGAGACCTTGGCATCTTCCGCGACTTCAACTGTCACCTTGGCTCGACCTGCGGTCACGCTCCACTTGCCATCTCGGGCCACGCCACTGAGGCGTCCGACGACGGTGTACTTCGAGACTTCTTCATCGCTCGCTTCCGAGCTTTGTTCGGTCAGCGTTGGCAGCGACGAGTTGGTCACGCCCAGCTCGATCTGCGGGGTAGGGGTGAAAACGCTTACTTCGCTCACGGCTTCTTGGCCGAAACCTTTCTTGTCGAGGGTGGCCTGAAACATGACGAACATGCCAGGGCGGACCCATTCTTTCTCGGCTTCACCTCGGACGATGATTTCGTCCGGCTTCGATTCAACGCGGATCGTCCACTCGGTGTTTCCCTTTTCCGGCTTCACCTTGATCAGCGGGGCTTGAGCGGCAGTCAAGGTTCCGGTCAGGTTCAGTTTCTCTTGCTTCTGGCCTGGCTTCCCTTGGAAGTTGGGCATTCCCTGCTGCGGCGGCTGGTTGGGGTTCTGAGCCGAAGCGGACGACGCCACGAAGGCTACCGCAAGGCAAAGCGAGACAGACGAACAGAGTCGAACAATCGGGTGAAGCATGAGAATCCTGCCTGGTTCCGGAGGGGGAGATAAGCGCGGAGAGGGAGTTGATCGTTCAGAATAACGGCTTCATGGCGAATTTGCCAATCAATTCGAACCGCCCCCAACCCACAAGGAAACTGGGCTTTCAACCGCGAGTTGCGTGCCGAACTCGCCTAAACCAAAGCATGTCTGTCAGGAAATTTCACGAGGCTCCCCGTTGGCAGCGGTTGCCGCCCGGAAGTGCACTCGCGAAAATAAGTGCTGACAGGTTCGAAACTTGCAATGAAGAAGGCCCAGGCAAATGTCCACGCCCCCCCGAGGCAAATCGCGTCTCACCGTTCCCCAGTTCGTCGCACGGAAAGCAGAAGGCAAAAAGCTAACCGTACTAACAGCTTACGACTATCCGATGGCCAGTCTGGTCGATCAAGCTGGAGTCGATGCCATCCTGGTGGGCGATACCCTGTCGATGGTCGTTCAAGGGCACGATTCGACCATTCCGGTGACCCTGGACGAGATGATCTATCATGCCGAAATGGTGACCCGAGCCGTTCGTAACGCATTGGTCATCGTCGATATGCCATTTCCGTCGAACCTTTTAGGGGTGCACGAAGCGATCCGCAACGCAGGCCGGATCCTCAAAGAGACCGGCGCCCAGGCGGTCAAGCTGGAAGGGGGAGCCGATCAGGCGGAGGTGATCTCAGGCCTGGTGAACGCCGGGATTCCGGTGATGGCCCACATTGGCTTGCGTCCGCAGTTGGTGCATCAGATGGGTGGCTACAAAGTCCAACGCGATCAAGACCGTCTCTTCAACGATGCTCGGGCCGCGGCGGATGCCGGTGCGTTCAGCATCGTGCTGGAATGCATTCCGCAGACCGACGCCGCCGAGATCACCAAGATGATCGATATCCCGACCATCGGAATCGGCGCCGGCAAAGAATGCGACGGGCAAGTCCTGGTGCTCAATGATATGCTGGGACTAACGGAAGGCCACGTGCCAAAATTTGTGAAGCAGTACGCTAACATTCGCGAAACAATCACCGACGCCGTTCGCCAATACTGCGAAGAAGTCCAATCAGGCGAGTTCCCTGCTCCGTCTCATTCGTTCCGCTAGAACGAACCCGCGCCCCACTATCCGCGCGGCGAACGATCGCGTGAAAGGAATTTCGAACGATGCCGAATCGACTCGCCGAAGAAACGAGCCCTTACCTCCTGCAACACGCCAACAATCCTGTCGCCTGGTATCCGTGGGGAGAAGAAGCCCTGGCAAAGGCCAAGCAAGAGAACAAGCCGATCTTTCTTTCGATCGGCTACTCGGCCTGCCACTGGTGCCACGTGATGGAGCACGAAAGTTTCGAGTCCCAAGAGATCGCCGACTACCTGAACGAGCACTTCGTCAGCATCAAGGTCGATCGAGAAGAACGACCTGACCTCGACCAGATTTACATGAACGCCGTGCAGCTTCTGACGGGGCATGGCGGCTGGCCGATGTCGGTCTTCCTGACGTGCGAGCTCAAGCCATTCTTTGGCGGAACTTATTGGCCGCCGACTGCCGGTCGCGGCATGCCTGGCTTCGACCAGGTTTTGAAGGCGGTGGTCGATGCATGGGTGAACCGCCAGGACAAAGTCTTGGAGCAGTCCGGCATTCTGACCGAGCGTTTGCAAATGATCGGAGCCGGCACCAGCGAATCGTCCGAGATCGCCCCAGGTCGCATCCTGTTGGCGATCGATCAGATGCGACAATCGTTCGACGCAACGCATGGCGGCTTCGGATCGGCTCCGAAGTTTCCGCATACGATGAACGTCGACTTGATCCTGCGTTATTACGATCAATCGCAAGACGACTCGGTCTTGCCGATGGTCACGACAACGCTCGACAAGATGTCGATGGGCGGCATCTACGATCATCTTGGTGGCGGGTTCGCTCGCTACAGCGTCGACGAGTTCTGGCTTGTTCCGCACTTCGAGAAGATGCTGTACGACAACGCCCTGCTGGTTGGCAACTACGTCGATGCCTATCGCCTGACTGGCAACCCGAACTATGCTCGCGTCATCCGCGAATCGTGCGACTACATCCTGCGCGACATGACCGACGAACGGGGCGGTTTCCACAGCACGGAAGATGCCGACAGCGAAGGGGAGGAAGGCAAGTTCTACGTCTGGACTCCAGCGGAGGTGCATCAACTGCTGGGCGATCCGGTAATCGCCGATCGGTTCTGCCAGGTCTACGATATCACCGAGTCTGGCAACTTCGAGGGGCACAGCATTCCGCGACTGAAGAAGCCACTAGCTGAGTATGCCCGGCTGCTGGAAACTTCCGAGGAAGAACTGCGTGACGAAATGAATCGCGGCAAGGAAGTATTGTTCCATGCTCGGTGTGACCGTGTTCGCCCAGGCAAGGACGACAAGATTCTCGCCAGTTGGAATGGCCTGATGATCGAGGCGATGGCTGGCGCCGGAGCTGCCCTCGCCGAACCAACCTACATCGCCGCCGCTGAAAAGGCGGCTCGCTTCGTCTTGCAAGATATGCGAAACGAAGCTGGCCGCCTGCTGCACACCTATCGCCATGGCAAAGCCAAACTGGCCGCGTATCTGGACGACTACACCTACCTCGCTTCGGCGATGTTCGCCCTGTATGAAGCGACCTTCGACGAGCAGTGGCTGGTCGAGTGCAAGTCACTCGTGGATCAGGCCATCGAGCATTTCTACGACGACGACCAGGGTGGCTTCTTCTATACGGCCGACGATCACGAAGCGTTGATTTCCCGCAACAAAGACTTTTACGATCACAGCGTCCCCAGCGGCAATGGCGTGGCAGCCCTCGTGTTGGCAAAACTTGGACGACTGCTCGGCAACGAATCGTATCTGGCGCTGGCCAACGAAACGATTGCCGCTGGGGCCGATGTCTTGCAGAAACATCCGTTCGCGGCTGGCCAACTGCTGATTGCCCACCACTACCTGGAATGTGATTCGCGCGAAGTCGTGATCGCGGCGAACGATCGTGCCGAGATTGAACCACTCGTCCGACAATTGGCAAAAATCTATGACCCGACGGTACTTGTCGCCATTGCTCTCGAGGATGAGCCAGAAAGTCCGTTGCTGAACTTGCTGAAGGCAGGCAAAAAGCTGCTTGATGACGCAGCCCAGGTCTATGTCTGTGAGAACTTCCACTGCAACGCTCCGATCGCCGCATCGCAGTATTTGTCAGACTTAACGACGAATGGAAACGAAGCGGGACCTATGGTTTAATGCTGTATGGAGCGGAATCCTTTGCTCCACCACCCCGCAGCGAATGGAACACACCCGCGAGGTCCCCCACCTCGCTTCTCGACACCACAGCAACGACGGAGGATGAGACAATGCGTTTAATGGGTTTATTACTGGTACTTTCGATTGCCTGCCTGGGCTGCAAGCCACCTGAAGGCAAGACCAATCCCGGCAAGACCGGCAGCAACGAAACGGCTGCTCCAGCAGTTTCCAATGAAACCATGCCTCCTCCGGCAGAAGACGTGAAGCCGGCCGAAGAGCCTGCAGCTCCTGCTGAGGAAACAGCAAAGCCTGCGGAAGAAGCTCCGAAGGAAGAGATGACCAAGCCGGCCGAAGAAGCCGCCCCGATGGAACCGCCAAAGGAAGAACCGAAGGCCGAGCCCGCTCCACCGGCGGAAGCTCCGAAAGAAGAAGCCAAGACGGAAGAAGTCGATCCAGCTGCGGCTGCTCAGCCAACGCCAGCCGATGCCGTCGAAGGCCTGTTGGATGAAAAGCCAGCTCCTGAAGCAGGCGCCGAGATGAAGAAGCCAGAGCCAACTGAGACCGTTTCGACCGAAGCGACCGGCCCGGTGGAAACGGCTTTGACTCCGGAAAACACCCTGGTTCAGTTTGTCGGTACCCACGTCGGCGACAAACCAGATCCTCGGACCGGCAAGTTCGGCAAGCTGAGTGGCACCGCCAAAGCCGCGGACGGCAAGCTTTCGGAAGTCTCGGTCACGATCGAAACTGCTTCGATCGAAACCGAATTTGAGAAGCTGACCAACCACTTGAAGAGCCCCGACTTCTTCGACGTTCGTCAGCACCCTGAGGCGAAGTTCGTTTCGAAGAAGATTGAAGCAGGCGATGATGGCAAATTCAACGTCACCGGCGACCTGACACTGCTCGGCGAAACGAAGTCGATCACTTTCCCAGCGGTGGTGACCATCGGTAAGGAAGTGAACCTGACCGCTGAGTTCGTGATCGATCGTACCGAGTTCGGCATGAACTATAGCCCGGACAAAGTTCACAAAGATGTCACCATGACGATCAAGGTTGGTAAGTAAACCACGATGCCTTTCTCGTCGAATGATCTGATTTGGAGCCTGGTCGTCCCGCTTCTGGCGGCGACCGGGCTTCGTTTTGTACTGTCGTGGGTTGTCTCTCGGTTCGAGGCTGCTCCCTCAATCGAAACGTCCGAAGAGCCTTCAACGTCAACGATTGCTCCATCCGCGCTTCCGCTGGAAACCGCCATCCCGCTGATTGCCGCCGCAGCGATCGGCTACTTTCAACTTGAGCTGGGGCCGCTGGTTCCCAAGGCCCATTACGAATGGCTACCGCTCGGCGTTTTGATTGCCGCCGTGGTGGCGACGCTGGTTGGGTTCTTTCAACGATATGCCGTCGTTAGGTTCGGCCTTTTGCCTTTGGCCTACGCTGGGGTCGTCGGTGGCGTCGGCTATATGTTGATGCCGACCTGGGACGATCTTTCTCCTTCGTACCCCGTATACCTGACGTGCTGGTGCGCCGGGGTCTGGCTGTTGGCATGCACGACCGAATGGGCCCCCGATCGAGGTCGCTGGTCGTTCGCGATCGTCTGGTTGGGAACTTGCTTAGCGGTAGCGATTGTCGTGGCACTTTCCGAAAGCCTTCGTTTCGCCCAGATCGCAGGGCTTACCTTTAGCGGTTCGCTCGGTCTGGTAATTGGCGGTATGCTGATGCGGCGAGGCCTGCTGGGGGGCCTGGGCCTGACTTTAACGACCTACCTGGGCGGGATCCTTCTGATCGCCCACGTCAATTCGTTCAGCGATGTCCCTCTGGTCAGCTATTGGCTGCCGATGATGGGACCTCTGTTATCGGTTGCCTTTGCCACACTTTTGCCTGGCAAAATATCTGGGTTTGCCCGTGGCACCTGCGTTGTTCTGGTGGCAGCAATACCATCGCTGGTTGCCATCACCTTGGCAGTTCTCGCAACAATGCCTGAGTGATCTGAACCCGTTGGTTGCCAGCCACCCAGCGGCAATCAATGGCAGCCATAGACCGTTGCAACCTATTGAAGCGAGGCGATTTATGTTCTTTCGCCACAATTCATTCGGCCACATTCGGCCGTGCTGGTATAGCGATTGCTTCTGATTCTTCTGCACTCTTTCGTGCAGCCCCCTTTTGAATCGGTGAAAAGCCATGAGTATTCGCTATTTATCTCCCAATACGTCTCGGCTCATGCCACGTCGTCCGCAATATCCCGACGAAGTTGGCAAGGCCGGGAAGAAGGTTCAATCCTCGCTCACCAGCGACGATCGCGAGAAACTCGTTGCTCGACTGCGAACGATCGCCAAGCTGTTCGACGACGCCGTGACCGTGCCAGGTACCAAGATCACGCTCGGTTGGGATGCCGTCATCGGTTTGATCCCATTCGTCGGTGATACGGCGACCACTGCCGTTTCGGCCTACTTCCTGTGGGAAGCCTATCGACTCGGTGCGAGTCGCTGGACCTTGGTGAAGATGGTCGGCAACGTGCTGGTCGACTTCCTGGTAGGTCTGGTTCCGCTGGTCGGTGACCTGATAGACGTGACCTGGCGAGCCAATCGCCGGAACATGAAGCTGCTCGAGAAAGAACTTGAGAAGCAGCAGAAGCGTAAGAAGATCTAGGCCGCGAATTCGCTGCCTAGTACCACCATCCACTGCGAAGCATGATGGTGTCGCTCATATCGAGCGTGGCAGGATCGTACTTGTATTCGAGCTTTCGCCCGAACACATATCCGATCTCGACGAACGACTTGCCACCCCCGTCCGACTTCCGCTCCATGCCAATCAGCACGCGGTAGTCGCTGAGGGTCAAGTCGTCGTTCTGGCCGATTGGATGTTCGACGCTCCAGGTACCGCCACCGAACTCCCCCGAGACATACCACCAGTCTTCGTGCCCGTCGCCGTAGTTGAACAGCTGCATGTAACGAGGCCGAGGGAAAGTGAGTTCCAATCGGTGATCGTCGTCGGGCGTCCAAATTAAACCGACGGCAGGCAGAACCGAATAGTCTTCTCGGTTCAAGTACACCACACCCAGCAGGAACTGAACCGTATCAGTCCATTGGTACGAGAGCAGTGCCATTCCGCTGACTCGGAACGCGTCGCCATCGGTTCGCTTGAAGTCGCTATATACACCCGGCGTAACCGAGAGTACGGTTCCCCACTTGGGCGAAAGCTGCGACATCCAACGCGTGGTGAGGTAAGCCTGGTACAACGTAGCCGGGGCCTGGATCGAGTCAGGTCCGACCAGAAAGTACATGCCATAGCCCGGCGTTAACAACAGCGGCGATTCGCGAGTCGGGGCCGGAAAGCCGAGCGTGGCACTGCCACTCACTTCAGTCATCCCAATGTTGTCGCCACTGCCAGCAATCCAGGTGCTTTGGATCGTCAATGACTGCAGAATGCCGTTCTTCGCTGGGCTTAGCTTTGGTCGCGAGGTGAAGACTTCATCTTCGGTTAGAAACAATGCATCTTGCTTTTCGACATCGTCGGACAAGGTGCTCAGCTCGGGCGGATTCTCTGCCAGACGATATGCCGGCCCATCCGGATTGCTCAAAGCAGGATTGCTCTCGAACTGCGAAAGCGGATAGTTGTTCGGAAAGACTTCCGTGGGGGGAATCCGCTGAATAGGCTGGAACGAATCGTTGCCGAACTTCCCGAAATCTCGCTGAGCCCAAGGCTGCATTTGCGCGCGAGCTTCGTGCACGCCATTGCCCAGTAGCAATGTGCACACCACAAGCCAACACGTCGCGAAGATTGCTGGTAGCTTCAAAGACTCGTCCTAGAAATTGAACCCGGCCCGGATCATCAAGGTGTCGTCAACTTTCAGGTTCGGAACCGTCGGCGATCGATACAGAATGTTTCGATCCCAGACGTAGCCGATTTCGGCATAGGCCCGCAGGCGATTCGGATGGGTCGCCTCCAGACCGACGAAGACGCGGTAGTCGTTGATGTCGATCTGATCCGAAACGTCGTCCATCGTGGGGAAGTCGTACCGATGAATGGTCCAACTGCCGCCACCATATTCGCCACCGACATACCACCACACCTTTCGATCGCCAACCGTCGTCCAGTATTTCGACAGGCGAGGGTAGGGGAAGGTAATGTCGAATCGCGTCAGACTATCTGGTTCCCACAACAGCCCGAGCACAGGCAAAATCTTGGTATCCATACGGTCGAGATAGACCGCACCTGCCTTCAAGGTCATCGTCGGTGTCAGACGAATATTACCGACACCCAAGCCTTGCAGTCGAAGGCTGTCCGAATTGATCGTCTCGAAGTCGGTATACACACCCACGCGGAATCCGAGTTCCGCATACAGTCGCGGCGTCAGTTCTGGATTCCAGGCCAGGTCCAAGTAGGCACTGTAAGCATTCGCAGGCAAGTCTTGCACGCCGGTCGACGGACCATCCCATAAGTGCAGCACGAACGCCGGAGTCACCAGCAGCGGATGCTCGCTGAACAGGAAGTTCGGGAACAACGCCGTGACCGAGGTCTCGAAGTCCTGGATCTGCAGCGTGTCCGGGTCGTTGCTCAACTTTGGCAGGAAGGTCGTCTTGAACGCCAGGTTTTCCATGAAGCGTTCATACGGGATCTGAAAATCCTGCTGGTTGTAAGCGAATGGCTGAGCCGGCTGATAAAGCGGCTGCGGCTGCTGCGGATAAAGCGAGTTGGGGCCCGTCGAAAAACTCGGCGGTGGCGCAGAAGGAGCCGGTGGGAAACTACTCGGCGGTGGATAGCTCGAAGTCGGTGGAGCTGCGTAGGTCGGGGCGCTATAGGTCGGCGCCGCTTGCCCATAAGATCCGTACTGAGGTGCCGTTGAGTAGGGATCCCAGCCAGAGATTGAAGCTCCGGCTGAAGAACCAGTCACCGGGGCAGGGGCCACGGTTGTTTGCGCATCGGCAGACTGCTCGGTTACGAACACGCTCAGTGCTAGCAACAAGCAGCTTAAGATACGGAATAACGGCTGATGAGAAATTTTTTTCACGATGACGCTCAAGTCCCCCGTCAACTTGTGACGATACCAATTAGCTGGACCGGAGCGTGTAACTACCAAAGGGGCATCTTGCAGGTCAAGGCAAGATTGCCCCATTCTTATCGATAACGGCTAATTCTTTGCCGCCGTGGCCAATCGGCCAGTCGATTCCGCTTCCAGGAATTGAACCTTCAACCCCTGCTGGCGTTCGCCAAGGTTGATAGCAACCGTCAGACGGTGCTTGCCAGGCTTCCATTGGGCCTCGAACGTCTGGCTTGTTGGAATTGGCTTGCCATCGATCCACAGCGAAAGCCCTTCCGTACCATCCAGAGCGAACTTGAACGTCCCTTCGTTGGCGACATCCAGTTCGGTTTCCAGGTACGCAAAGCTTGGCTGATTGCGGTGAACGTCGAACTTCGGCAGCTCGGCCAGTGGCACGCTACCGTCGACCTGGGCGAAGATCGGCTGCCAGACGAACGCTTCGTTCCCCTGACCAACCGAGTTGTTGCTCGAGCGATTGATCACATGACGGGCAGCGTCGCTGTACGTCAGCGTCTGCCACGATCGTAGATAGCGTTTGTTGCCAATCGAAAACGCTTCGTCCTTGCCCAGCTTCGAGAGGAAGCTCGCCAGGTCAACGATTTCCTTCTGGGTCAGCGAGTCGATCGAACCATCGGGCATCAGCGAGCGTCCTTCCGCCCGATCGTCGATCGCCTCCTGAGGGATCTCGATCTCTTTGCCGTCAGCATCCCGCAGGACCAGCATCTCTTGGTTCTCGCGAACCGGGATCCCGGTCACCACCTTTCCTTCATCAGTCAGAATGATCAACGAGTGGAAGTTCTCTTTCACCTTGGCACTCGGACGGAGCAGTGACTCGACGATGTAGTCTGGCTGCGCACTGGCCCCCAGGCTGATCAAATTCGGGCCGACCTTTCCGCCTGACTCGCCGATTGCGTGGCACTTGTAGCAGTTGAGGGCTTCCTTGCGATAAATTGCCTCGCCGGCGTGCGGGTCGCCCGACTCCATGACCAGTTGCGTGATCTGAGCCAACTCTTCGTCCGACCATTGGCGAATGCCCTGAGTCAGCCCGCCCGCGGTTTGAACCGCACTGACCAGCTCAGGCGAAGCCTGGCTGCTGCTACGAACGGCCCGGAGTGCCAACTGAGCGGCGTCTCGCGGGAGCTTCTTATCCTTCAAGGCTTCTGCCAGGCGAACCTGACCTTGCTTGCGGCTGACGAATGGAGCCAAGACTGCTTCCGCCGAGACGTCCGACTTCTCTTTCGAGAGCAGCTCGGCGGCCTGATTGGCAGCCACCGGCAGATTGATTGTCGCCAGGCTTTCGATTGCCGCGATGCGGACAGGTGCCGTAGCCTGGTCGCTATGAATCAATCCCTTGAGCAGTTGCACGGTTGCTTCGCCGGGCATCTTGGCCAAGGCTCGAACGGCCGCTACGCGAGCTGCTGGTGGCAATTCTTTTTCACCAGCGGCGTACGAACGAACCAGGTCCTGCGAAGCAACGTTCCACGAGATCGCGGCGTCGAAGGCCAATGCAGAGACTTCTGGCGAATCGGAGCCGTACAACTTTTCGATACTCGCCAGATCCCCTTCCGGCTTGGTCTTGCGAACTTGCATCGCCACCAGGAACGACTTCAGAATCGGTACGATCTGAGCGTTGTCTTCTGCCCGGCTTCCGCCTGGCAGGATCGACGTGAGCAGTTTGCCCAACAGTTGCGAGTCACCCCGTTGTGCGGCCAACTGAACCAAACGGTTCGAGGTTGGTGCGTCCGCTTTGGACAGCATCACGACGGCCGCTTCCGCTACTTCCGGATTGGTGATCGATTCGAGGGCGAAGACCCAGCTTTCGGGATGCGCGAGGGCATCTTGCAGAATCTTCGAGTTCGTGTCGTTGCTGGCAACCGCTTCCTTCAGTTCTGGCACCCACTGCGGAGCGAGGTCTTCGGTCAATTGCCAGACAGCGAAGTCGAGAAATCGGTCCATTGGCTGACGCGTTGCTTCCAGGCCAACGATCATCGACTCGGAAGTTGGAATGGTCGCCAGGGCGCGAACCCCTTCCAGGCGAACGCGGGGATGTTCGTCACGAACGGCCGCAGCGAACATTGCCATCGGGTTAGACAGCTGATCGTGCCACTGCGAAGCGACGCGAACACCAGCGGCACGGATGTTGTGATCTGGCGAAGCCAACGTTTCGCTTAGAAGCGGTTCATTGATTTCGTCGAGCGTCTGATACGCCCACAGGCCTTCCAGGCGATGATGAGCGGTCGCCGGATCATCTTTGGCTTGAGCCTTCATCCAGGCGGCCAGTTTCTCTAGCACTTCGGCTCGTGGACGCAGCTTCAACTGCAGTTTGGCATGCGTGCGAACCCACTTTTCGGACGAGGTCAGCGCGGCTAACAGTTCGTCGACCGAAGCGGCTTCCAGATTGGTTGGCTTGACCAGCGGGCTTCCCTTCTTGGTGATTCTCCAGATACGACCATGGACATGATCGCGACGCTTATCACGGAAGTCGACTTCACCATGCTGAATGATCGGGTTGTACCAGTCGGCAACGTAAATGGCACCATCAGGCCCCATCTTGATATCGACCGGACGAAACGCTCCGTGGCTTGCTTTGATCACGTCTTCGGTCTGACGGCTCGCGAAACCGGAACCATCTTCTTCCAGCACGAAGCGGCAAACGCGATGGGCACGGAAGTCATTGGTCAAAGCACTGGTCTGCCAATCTTCGGGCAGGTGCGAACCACCGACCAGTTCCAAACCGCAATGCTTCGGGCTGCCTGGGTTCAATCCGGTCAACAGACGACGCGAGTTGGCGGCCGTGACAAACACGGCTCCTGGGAAGGTGTAGTTGATCCCTTCGCCATAGGCCCCGTCGGTCGCGAAGTTGGCACCATAGTTGTTGTAGTGATGTCCCCAGGTATTCACGAAGCCACGGCAGAAAACATCGAGCTCCATCGTTTCAGGTCGGAACTGCCAGATACCACCGGCATTCAAACGACGGACGCCATGCGGGGTTTCGATATGGCTGTGAATGTAGATCGACTGATTGAAGTACATCATTCCGTCGTAGCCCCACCGCAGCGTGTGCAGAATGTGGTGGGTATCTTCCGTACCGAAGCCAGACAAAACGACTCGCTTCGAGTCCGCTTTGCCGTCGCCATCGGTGTCTTTCATGTGCAGCAATTCCGTACTGTTGGCGAGATAAACGCCACCATCCCCGGGCAGCACGCCGGTAGGAATCAGCAGGCCATCGGCGAAGACCGTCGACTTGTCGGCCTTGCCGTCGCCGTCGGTGTCTTCCAGCATCAAGATCTTGTCGTTGGCGACCTGACCTGGTTCGATCTGTGGATAGACCTCGCTGGAGGCAACCCACAAACGTCCCTGGGCGTCGAAATTGATTTGAATCGGGCTGGCGATCATCGGCTCGGAAGCGAACAGGTTCACCTCGAAGCCTTCCGCCACGGTGAACGACTTGCGTTCCGCTTCAGGATCGGTGTCAGGGATCACCGTCAGGTTGCGTTGAGCCAGCGCGGAAGCAACCGGCGCGATCAGCATTAAAAGCAAGGCAAGGGCAGAGCGATACATTGGGTTGGTTATCTCAGTAGGAAGGATGAATTTCGCGGAAAAGAGCAGGCCGGCAAGCTCGATTAGTCGAGCTGAACTTTCACGTTCATGGGCTGCTTAAGCTCGAAGATCTTCTTGTCCTGAGCTTCCACCAAAGGATCGAACTGCGGGATCTCCACAGCGTTGTTGCCCTGTTCGTGCTTCCGAAACAGGTAGAGATACGTTTCGTTCTGAGGACGATAACGATCGAAGAAGAGCTGGTTCTTTCGCAAGATCGCCTCACGAAGTTCTTCCGCACGATCAGTGAGCGGGGCAGCCGGAACATCGACACCTTCGGCCCACTGCTTGGCGGTCGCCGTCACTTTAGGCTGGTCGTCGAGCTGGAGCGAATGCTCTCCTTCGTTCAGGAAATGTATCGCGTAAGTGATCGTGTTCTGATTGTCGGCCAGGGGCGAACGAGGATAAGGAATCGGCATCGCAACCGCTTTGCCCCCTTCCAATTCACTGGCAGGATTTGCCGTCGTCAGCGATCGCTTCGGCGAAAGCCCTATCCGTGAGGTCATCACCGGTGCGAGCTTCCAGTAGCCATAGCCAGTCAGGTGCAAGCCGTTGTCGGTGAGAAACGCAGGATCGCCCGACTCTTGTGGCTTATACCCAGAGACCGCCTTGCTCGCGTTGACGAACGGATGTCCCCGGTCGTAGGCAATTTCGGAGATCGCCTTCGAGTAGAGTTCAACATTCTGGTTGTACTGCTCGGGATTCGGCAGAGGCTCGCCAAGGTTTTCCATCGGCAGCGGCAGGATCATCACGATTCGCTTAGTTCGCTTTTCGAGTTCGTCGAGCAGCTTGCCGTAGTTCGCCTTGAAAGCCTCCAACCCTTTCTCACCTTCGAATGCTTCGTTGGTGCCGTAGCAAACGAAGATCACCGTTGGGTTCACCAGATCAAGCGACTTGGTTAGATGCGACCAGCCTTCTTGCTGATTGCCAAACCGGGCTCGGGCAATACCGGTGGCCGTATCACCACTCCAACCCAGATTGCGGATGCTGAAGTTGGTTTCGGGTAGCGACAACTGCAGCGCAAGCTCGAAGTAGCCATACTGCTGTTCGCGTTCGATGAAGGTGCCACCAACCAGAGCGATCCGGTCACCATCGTGGATTTCGTATGGCGTGGGGGTACCAACCGAGCCGAATTGGGCCAGTGCCGAAGTAACTGACAAGCAGGCGAAGACGATCCCCATGCAGAAGGGGGCGAACCTAGGGTTCGAGAAGCAGCGAATCACGGGCAGCTCCAGATCTGAGCGATTGAAAGGTTGGAAAGGCAGGCTTTAGGGGAGAACCGCTTAGTTTAGCCCGCTCGTATCGGAACTTCCAGCTAGGCAACCATTCGACGCGGTTTTAAGGAAATCTTATACCCCTTTACCCCAATCCGACCCTTTTCCGTGCAATCCTGTTAATATAATTGGTTGCTTCGGGCTGCCTGGGGAGCTCCTTGTCAATTGTTCCCTCCCGCGCTTCATGGTTGCCTGGTAGACATCGGAAATTTTCGGAGCCCCACATGCTGTTGAGTTCCTGCCCGCGTTGTCACGATTCGATACGTATTCCTACGGCGGCGACCGAGATGTCGGTCATTCGTTGCCCTCGTTGCAGCGAACAATTCCCGTTAGGCGAGATCATCAATCAGCTTCCCCCGGAAGCCGAGATCATTTCGGGTCCTGGCTCGGAAGTGAAGCTGGTCTTTCCGAACGAGCCGAGCGACGGCTCGGAATACGCGTTGGTCGACAACAACGAGGCACCGCGTACCGACTTTCAGTTCAAAGATTCTGGCCCGATGGCCAGTTCGCCTCCGATGGCGAAGATCGACTCGAATCGTCCGCCGCGACGGCCCAAGCGTCCCGAGCCGAATGTTGCGATCGAGTTCGTGAAAGTGATCGTGGGTGGTGTGGTCGGTCTTGGCCTGGCTCTCTTCGCCGTGATGTGGTTCATGCACAAAGATCCCATCGGGATCGTGAAGCAGCTTCCGGCTCAAGCCTACTTCATTGTGCCGCATGAACTGCGAACGCCGGACATGAAGACGCTCGCCAACAAAAATGGCGCCGAAGAAGAAGCTGCCGACGCGATGACACCAACCGTTCCGACGGAAACGATCCCGCTGGACAATCAGCCTCCTCAACACGGAGACGGGACGAACGAACCGGTCTCACGCAACGCACCAGCGGCCGAGAAGGAGGACGAAAGCCCTTTGGCAGCCGCCTTTCAGCAGCAAGTAAACGCCTCGAAGCAAGAGAAGCCCGCTCCCAAGCCTCGCGCCGCCAACAAACCTGCCAAGGTTGAACCGAAGGCCACGCCAAAGCCAATGGCAGAAGAACAACCCAAGGTCGAAGAGAAGCCGGAGGAAGAAACGCCTCCGATGATGACCGAAGCGGCCAAGCCGATGGTCGACCCCGAAGATGAAGAAGGGGAACCGACCGAACCTACGCCCATTGAGGCAGAAGTGATCGAAAAGATCACGCTCGCCAGCGAGGAACTCGGCGAGATCGGAGCTGAGATCCCGCCACATCCATCTGCCGAAACCACACCTATTGATGTGGGTAATGTTGACCTATCTCCGGTCGGTGATGGCGATAATTAGTCGCGAACTTCGGCGGCTTGACGCTCTGCGGATGGTTGTGAGCGATCTGATTTAAGATCTGATCGACCGCCGCAGCCAGGTCGTCGACAATGTTGGTCACCAAGGCAGCACCGGTGGCTTCTGCTTCGCGAAGCAATTCTTCTTCGGTCTGACGGCCGTAACCGGTTCGGACCAGAATGCCTCGGGCTCCGCAGTTCACCGCGGCCCGCAAGTCAGATCGCTTGTCGCCGACGACATAGGCCTGGCTCAGCGAGACATTTTCCTGAGCCGCTGCCGCGCTCAGCATCCCGATGCGAGGCTTGCGGCACTCGCAGTCCAGGGCATACTTCTTCACGATCGCAGCCGGGTGATGCGGGCAGTAATAGTACGCATCGACCGATGCCCCATGGTCTGCCAGCAGCTTGTCCATGTAGTTGTGGACGTCTTGCACGTCGTCTTCGGTGTAGTAACCGCGGGCAATCCCCGATTGGTTGGTCACCACAATCACTGGAATGCCAGCCTGATTCAGCCGAGCAATCGCTTCCGCCGCACCTGGAATGATGCGCAACTGGTGAGGCGATCCGAGGTATTTGACTTCCTCGTTGATCGTGCCGTCGCGGTCCAGAAAAACAGCCGGGCGACCGGGGCCAGTCCAGATTTTGGTATCAAGTGCCATGACAGCATTCCGTGGGCAGAAGCCAAGAGAGACCAGGTGAGGGGGGTGTTTGTACAATTTTCGTCGGCCGTACCCAAGGCCAATCTTAACTATGATTTGCCAGCGAATGGGGTATCCGGGGGGCTCGAAGAAGCTCAGTTTGGGCTAAAATGCCGTTCTCTGCCCTGAATTGTTGCCAGCATGTTTTCCGCAGGAATAGGCTCGAAGGACTGATGACGCAGGAAATTACGGCTCGCCTAATCGACCAGAACCTTAAGAACGGTCACCCTGAAATCGACTGGACCGATGCTTCGTGGCGCGAGGCTTACTCGGACCGCGATCTGGGCTGGCTCCAATTCAACAGTCGCGTGCTGCACGAAGCGCTCGATCCCCGCAATCCGGCACTCGAGCGGATCAAGTTCCTGGCCATCTTCACGTCGAACCTCGACGAGTTCTTCATGAAGCGTATTGGTCTGCTACGTACCCGTAGCCAGGCCGAACGCCTGAAGAACAAGGTGATCGGCCCCGTTCCGGTGCAGCAGCGATTGCAAGAGATGCGTCAGGTCATCCTGCCGATGCTATCAAAGCGAGCCCGTTGCTTCCGCCGCGATTTGAAGCCGCTGCTGGCAGAGCACAATATTCACCTGCTCGATTGGGAACAGCTTTCCGACTCGCAGCGTGAAAAAGCCAACCTCTATTTCAATCGGAACGTCTATCCAGCGCTAACGCCGCTGGCGCTCGACCCTGGGCATCCGTTCCCGTACATGTCGAACTTGTCGACGTCGCTCGGCTTCGTCCTGCGAGTTCCCGATTCGGAAGAAAACCTGTTTGCCCGCGTGAAGGTGCCCAACATCTTGCCACAGTGGATCCAGCTCGATTCCGAGATGGAAGAAGGGCGTTCGTACATTCGCCTGGCCGACCTGATCCATAACAATGCCGAGAAGCTCTTCCCCGGCATGACCATCATCGATTCGAGCCTCTTCCGGATTACACGAAACTCGGAAGTCGAAATCGAAGATGACGACGAATCGGAAAGCATCCGCACGATTGTCGCGGAAGAATTGCGTCAACGAAAGTTCGAGCCGGTGGTTCGCCTGGAACTGTCCGAGAATCCTAACCCGTGGGTTCGTTCGCTGCTGATGCATCAGTTCGAGCTCTCGGAAGATGACGTCTACGAATTCCAAGGCGAACTCGACTATGCCGGGATGTGGCCGCTCGCCTCGCTCGACATCAAAGAGCTTCGCGACGAACCGTGGAATCCAATCGTTCCCGCCGACCTGGCAGGGGAAGAAGCCGATATTTTCTCGGTCATCAAATCAGGCGACTTCCTGGTACATCATCCGTATGAAAGCTTCGACGCGAGTGTCGAGCAGTTCATTCGTGCGGCCGCTAACGATCCTAAAGTGATCGCGATCAAAATGACCGTGTATCGCGTTGGTGACGATACGCCGTTCGTGCGCAGCCTGATTCGCGCTGCCGAAACAGGCAAGCAGGTAGCTTGTTTGATCGAGCTGAAGGCCCGCTTCGATGAAGAACGCAACCTGCACTGGGCGAAAGAACTGGAAAAAATCGGCGCTCACGTCGTCTATGGCGTGCTGGGTCTGAAGACGCATACCAAGATCGCTTTGGTCGTGCGGCAAGAGTCGGACGGGATTCGCTGCTATGCCCATATCGGCACCGGCAACTATCACGTGAAGACCGCCCGGCTGTATACCGACTTGGGGCTGTTCACCTGCGATCCGATGCTGACCGACGACGTGGTCAACTTGTTCCACGCCCTGACCGGTCGCTCGCGAGAACCAAGCTTCCAGAAGCTTTTGGTCGCTCCGCCGAACATGCGCGATCAGTTCCTGGTCAAGATTCGTCGCGAGATCGAAAACAAAAAGGCAGGCAAACCGGCATTTATTGTCATCAAGGTCAACCAACTGGAAGACCCTGAAATGTGCCAGGCGATCGTCGCCGCTTCGCAAGCAGGCGTGAAGGTCGAGTGCATCGTCCGCGGCTTCTCGTGCTTGCGCGCCGGAATCCCCGGGCTGACCGAGAACGTCACGATCCGCAGCATCATTGGCCGCTTCCTCGAGCACTCGCGGATTTTCTTCTTCGCCAACGGTTCCGAAGATCCACTTGAAGGCGAGTTCTACATCGGTTCGGCCGACTGGATGCAGCGGAACCTGAGCAATCGCGTCGAAGCGGTCGCCCCGATCGAACTCCGTTCGCACAAGGAGCGTCTCTGGGAAATCCTCGACGTCGCCATGAAAGATCGCCGCCAGGCCTGGGTGATGACGCCGGACGGAGACTACGAGCAACTCATTCCCACCGAAGAAGATAGCGATATCGCCCGCCTGGGATCGCATCGCACGCTGATGTTGCTGTCCCAACAGCGTATCAAAGAACGCATCAAGTAATTGGCAGGGGTGCCAGAACCATTTGTGGCTTGTTACGTAAATGGCGATGTGTGAATAATTAGGTACCCCCACCACGACAGGAGTCCCCCCAGTCGAATCAGGAGCACGATCGATGCATGCATTGAAGAGCCTGACCCTTTGTTTTGGAATTGCTTTCCCACTGCAACTCGCCATCGCTGCGAACACGTTGCTGGCTCAAGCACCTCTCGAAGAGCGGGAAACGGTCTACGAAATTCAGCGTGACCAGCAGCTGAAAGTGGTCCCCGGTTCCGATACCACGCTGATCAACGATATTAAACATCGTACGACGCCCGTGATTCCTGAAGGGGAACTCGATCTGACGCCAGACGAGAAACGCAACATCTTCGTCTATGAAAAAGGGAACCGCGCCGTTGTTCATATCACGACGCGAAGTGTCCAGATCGACAACTTCTATCTGATGGAACGCCCGGCGGAAGGCTCTGGCAGTGGCAGCGTTCTCGACAAGCTTGGCTTGATCCTGACCAATTACCACGTCATCGAAGGGGCCCGTGAAATCCGGGCGACGCTTTTCAACGGCGAAAGCTACCCCGCCACGCTTGTTGGTCAGGACCCTGTTAACGACATTGCCGTGGTGAAGATCGATGCTCCGTCCGACCTGCTGCACCCGGTGCAGTTCGGCGACTCGTCACGACTACGCGTCGGCCAGAAGGTGTATGCCATCGGCAATCCTTTCGGTTTAGAGCGGACGATGACGATTGGCATCATTTCGAGCCTCAACCGCGTGCTGCCATCGCGGAGTGGACGAACCATGAAGTCAATCATTCAGATCGATGCCGCCTTGAATCGGGGTAACTCCGGCGGGCCGCTCTTCGACAGCAACGGCCGCTTGATCGGCATGAACACCGCCATCGCTTCCAGCACCGGCGAAAACACGGGCGTCGGCTTTGCGATCCCGGCTTCGGCGATTCAGCGCGTCGTGCCGCAGCTGCTCGAAAATGGACGTGTGATTCGGCCGGACATTGGCATCACGCGCGTCTATCAGACTGAACAAGGCTTGATGGTGGCGACCGTGGCTCAAGGTGGTCCTGCCGACCGAGCCGGAATCAAAGGCTTTCGCCTCGTCCGCGAACAGATCCAGCGTGGCCCATTCATTTACGAGCAGAGCCGACTCGATCGTAGCGAAGCCGACACGATCGTCGGTATCGACAATGTTCCCGTGCAGACCGCCGACGATCTGCTTTCGGCGATCGAGAACAACAAGCCGGGCGAGACGGTCGTGCTGAGCGTGATCCGCAAAGGAAAGAAGGTTGGCGTTCAAGTTGAACTGGCGGTTGGCGATTAAAGCCCTTCGCCGACTGGTTGAACGACCACGTCGCCCAGCGTCGTATTGTTCTTGATGAACTCCCGTGGGCTTCCTTCGCTCTGCAGCCAGACATCGAGAATGCCAGTTCCTGGCGTCAATTGCAGCGCGGCGACTGGCTGGCGTGGGTCTTCGATCTCGAAGGCCTGGACGTTCCCCATCCATTGCACCATCAGCGATTGGCCTGCTTCGGCGGGTTGATTGAGTCGAAGCTGCACCAGCATGGCATGCGGAACACTAACCTTCCAGCCCAAGGCGCGGTCTTGTTCGTAGTAGGCATCCTGGTAGCGGCACATCAGCGTCGATTCGGTGGCTTCCGAACCTAAGACGATCGGCGGCGTCTCGAAGTTGCGGGTCGCTTTCACATCCGCAAACCAGGCATTGTACGCTTCCGTCAACTGCTCGACCTTCTCCGGCATCGATGCCGCCAGGTCATTCGTTTCGCCAGGATCTTTCTGCAGATCGAACAACTGGATCCCGGTCCGCCGCTTCGGAGGAACTTCGTCGAGCTTCTCGAAACCGAAGCTACCGACATTCATCACCAGCTTGTACCGCTCGCCGAGCACCGCCGCGTTGTGATACGGCTCTGGCTGCAGCCCACGATGGACCTGGAAGAAAAGATTCCGCTCGCGCCACGCATCCCGCTTCCCTTGAAGCAGCGACCAGAAGCTGACGCCGTCTAAACGATTCGGCAAATCGGCCTTGGTTTGCGTCGCCTCGATCAGCGTCGGCAGCCAATCGATATGAGCCAGCCGAGTAGCCACTTTCTGGCCACCTTCCAACTGACTCGGCCACTGCACGAAGCAAGGAACGTGAATACCACCTTCCAGCACCATCGACTTCCGGCCGTTCAGGTCCCCGTTAAAACGGCTCTGCTGCGGCCCGTTGTCGGTCAAGAAGATCACGATCGTATTGTCGCGCAGCTTCAGTTCATCCAGTTTTGCGAGCAACCGGCCGAAGTTCTGATCGATGTTATCGACCATGGCGTACACCTTGGCGGTGGACTCGTCTTGCCCTTTCGCGGCATACCCTTTCCAGGCGGTCTCGTCGACAATCAGCGGCGTATGCGGGGCGTTGGTGGCGATGTAAGTAAAGAAAGGCTGGTCCTGATTCTGCTCGACAAATTGGATAGCCTCGGTGAAGAATATGTCGGTGCAGTAGCCTTTTGCCTGGACTGGCTGTCCGTCCTTCCACAACATCGGATCGAAGTAATCGTTCGGCTGATCGGGCGGCTGGGTAATTCCGCCTGACTTATGGATCAGGCTATGCTGGAAACCTTGATCCTGGGGGCGCATCGGATAGTTGTCGCCCAGATGCCATTTCCCAAAGACCCCGGTGACATAGTCCGCATCCTGAAAGACCTCGGCCATCGTCTTTTCGTCGCTGGCCATCCGAGCACCACCTCGGGAGGTGTGAATCACGCCGGTTCGATAGAAGTAGCGACCAGTCATCAGCGCCGCACGTGTCGGGGCGCAAACCGGGCTACAATAAAACTGCGTGAGCTGAACGCCCTGCTTCGCGAACTGATCGAGGTTCGGCGTTTGCACAATCGTGTTGCCATGCAAGCCAACATCGCCGTAACCTTGGTCGTCGGTCATTACCAGAATGACATTCGGACGAGCCTCGGCCTGGCAAACCTTGACGGTCGACAGCAGGGCACTCAAAACGACAAGAGAAAATGCGATACGAATCATCATGCAATAACCAATAGTTCTCATCCACGAACGTAACCGTGTCGAACCATTCTCTCGAATTCGCGAGCCTGTTTCCACGAAAAATCGGCTTGGATCGGTGCTTCCTATCCAAGCTTCATGCAAAGCGGATCCTATGCCACTGGAAGTAACCTACGAAAACGAGTCGTCCGATATTATCGAGGTTTTGCAGGGGATGTCGTGGACAGAGCGTCTGCAGGACTATTTCCGAGCCCTCACCCTGCTGACCATCTTATGGCCAATTGCCCTCTTGCTGGTGATCGTCCAGGAATGGTATTTCCTGATGCTACTGGGGGTTTTCGTCTTGATGGTGGGCGTGTTGCTGACCGGGATCTATATGTGGATGGTTGCTCGGCTGAAATACAAAGTCGCCGTCCCCCCTGGCAAACAAACGCTTCGTCTCTTTAACGACTACCTCGAATTCCAAGGCGATCGAGGTTGTTGCCGTCTACCGTGGAGCTATATCAAGCGGATCCGCATCTCGAAGAACTCGGTCGCGATCTATATCGAGTCGCTACGCGCCTACATCATCCCGCGGCGATACTTCGATTTCCCGGAAGCCGCCGAGGCGTTCGCCAACAAGGCGGAGGAACTGTTCCTCAAAGCTCAACAGCAGACGATGCCTCCTCCGACCTGGGAAGACTTTCATCGCGATTTCAAACTTGCCGAGTACAACCTGATCCAGGACGAAGTTCAATGGGAGAAGAATCTCTCATTGGAGTCTCGGCTGATCATCAATGGCCCCGACCCGGATGGCACCAATCCGATGCCAACGCCGGGCGGACTGGCGGTGCAGTTCATCTTTCCGGTGATCTTGATCGCGGCACTGATCGCCTTGAAGACGTTCGACTGGGACTCGCCCCGGTTGATCGGCACGCCATCGGAACCAACCTTCTTCTATTACTTCCTGCTGGTCCTGGCGACGTTCTTTATGTTGATCCTGGGGCAGCAGATCTCGAACTTCGTTCGATACTGGCGAGAACGAGCCCGGCAAGCGAAAAAGCCGAGACTGACGCGGATGTGGATCTATCGCGAAGGGATCGCGACATGGACGGAAGAAGGAGTCGGCCTCGACCAATGGGGGCTCTTCGGTCAAATTTCCGATGACCGCGAGGCGATGGTGTTTTACGATGCGAATCGCCAGATGTCCCAGATCATCCCCAAAGCGGTCATCAACAAGACTTCGCGTCCGGACGAACTGGTCGAACAGATTCATCGCCTGGTCGAAGAAGCGAACACGAACCAGGAAGAGATTGTGCTGGCCGAAGTGTCGGACAATCCATATCAGTCGCCATCCGCACAGTAGCCGCCTGGCTTACATCCGGGGCGAACTCCAACGGGCTCGTTGCTGCTGCTTTCGCTTGAGTACCGGATCGTTGGTCGTTAAGAGTTGCTCGACCAGTCGCTGGGCATCGTCCGCCAGATTGACGATGCGTGCTTCCCACATGGGATTGATGAGCGTGTTCTGGTCGAACAGCTCCGTCCCGAACGTATTCATCACCGCGCCGGCAATGTCGCGATTCATATCGGCATTGGCAGGCTCGTTGACCAACTGTGTGCCGAACGCCTCGATCGCCGATTCCAAAAGTAACGTCCACGAAGCGGTTTTGTGCGAAGAGCCCCGTTCCGATCGGATGTCGTTGCCAAACTCTCGAACCCGTTCCTGGTCGAAGCCGAAGCTGTTCACGTCGGTATCAGCGGCGATATACCCCAGCAACATGTCGGTCCAACGTTCGCTTCGTCGTCGCAGCCGGTTCAGCGGCACCATCATTGTCGCTTCGAGTCCTCGGCCATGCAGCAGTAAGTTCAAGGCTCGATTGCGAGCTTCCATGTGCCCGAGAAAGACACTGCGGGCCACCGGCTCGGCCACGTTCTTCATTTGAATACGGTCGTGGGCCACGCAGATCGAAATCCAGACTCGTGTCAGGATATCGCTGACCAAAATCTCTTCGATTACCGGCCGAGCCGCGTTCCAGAACCGTGGCAGATCGGAGACGCTGCCTGTTTCCAAAAGCTGCGAGTGCGTTTTCAGGCGGATCCCCCAGCGATCGAGGCGACACTTCGAGGCGATCCAGTATTGCTCCAAAGCAGTAGGACTATAGGTAACACGACCACGGAGATAGGCAGGGGCATGGATGGCAAGGTAGGCAGCAAGCTGGACATGTTCGCGGGCATGCATGGAGGAGTTACTTTACGTCTAGCAGTGTCTGGAGATCTTCTCAGGCGTCGCTAAAGCAACGTTTCCTGGCTCGCTATTCGAGCAATACTTCTAGAAGCAAAGAGGGTGCCAGACCGGCTGCCGGTGGCTGCAACAGACACGTAACCAACTTTCATAGCAGCACTTACAGTTTCTCGCCAACCTCTTCCCAGGGGCGTCCCAACCCAAAAGGGATGTTGCGGCAAGGCAACGTGTTGCCTTACCGCAACCTGAGATTAGGGATGGATTACCTCAAGTCCGCAAACGACGGATCGTAGGCCCGGGAGAAGTCTCATTCTCGACGAGGAGCAGGGCGTCGGCTTGTCGGCGCAACAAGGCCTCGCAGGCCGATCGAATCGGGAGCATCACTGGACCAAACGCTCACACGCCGAAGCTGGAAGGGATCAGACGTCCCGACTGGATTTCCCAGTAATAGCAATACATATCTTGTTTCTCACCGGCGACGAAGAACGACAGTTCGAGACGATTGGGATGAATGCTATTCAGACAGGTGGTGTTAAAGAGACGGTCTGGCGAGGGAACGTCGATCCGATGAAGTTCTTGGTGATCGAGCGTTTCGAGCAGAACCTGAACACCGGTGTTAGGACCTGACCGATTTCCGTTCGCCTCGAAGACATAGACGTTGTACGTGATGCCGCCGACCGACTCGATTTGAAACTCGGAATGCAGCTGATAACCTGCCTGGCAGAACTGCCCGTTGTGTCGGCGAAGCCATTCACCACCGCAATCGGCCAGACGCCTGATCGACGACTCGTAACAGAAACAAAAGGCGGCCAGCACGCAAACGATCAGTAGAATCGACTTGATTTGCTTCGACATGATCACCCCCCTGCCCAGCCAGAAGCCGCCTACCAGGATCAACTAGTTCGTTTACCGTAAGCTAATTCCCTAGAAGTGGCAAAATATTGGGCGAAAATTCTGACATCGGCCACCGATAGCTCTGATATCACGCCGCAAAGCAAGCACCGCAAATGTTGCCAAGAACCGGAAAGACCACGATTTACGATCGGGATTCGACCTTGAACCGATACTGCTTCCTCGTTATTAATCTCCAGCCCTTCGACGAACCCTCTCGGGATCCGTCAAATAGGACGAGACAGATTGCCAGATGGATCGGGCAATCTCGCCACCGCCAGAACGTAGAAATCACAAATCCATGCTGCGCGAAGAGTTACAACCGCTAGTTTTGCCGGAACTTGGTCTAGCCGACATCTTGGTGCGAACAAGCTTGTGGCTTGTTCCGCGTGGCTCTTTCGTTCGCGAAGGAGATCGCGTGCTGGAAGTTCTGGCCGGCGAAGTGACCTTCGATTTGGTCTCGCCGGCGACCGGGGTGCTGTGTGAAACCAGCACCGAAGAAGACGACATCGTCTCCGAGGGTCAAGTCCTCGGAAAGATTCGCGTTGGGGCGTAAGCAGCGCCCGATTCTCGCTTACTGATCGCGCGACAAGGAATCGATCTTCTCGATTCGTCGCTCGTGTCGGCCCCCCTCGAACTCGGTTTCGAGCCAGGTATCGACAATCTTCAGCACATCCCCTTCGGCGGTCAGACGTTCGCCGATCGAGATCATGTTGGCCTTGTTGTGCTGACGGCCAAGCTGGGCGGTCTCGATATTCCAGGTCAATGCGCAACGAACGCCGTGGATTCGATTTGCGGCGATTGCTTCGCCGTTGCCCGAGCCACCCAGAACGATGCCTCGCTCGCACTCGCCGGCTGAAACAGCCTTGGCGGCCGGAATAATGAAGTCGGGATAGTCACACGATTCCGCGGAATCGGTCCCGAAATCGACCACCTCGTGTCCCAGCGACTTCAAGTGCTCGATGATGATGGACTTGTAACGATAACCGGCGTGATCCGAGGCGATGGCGATCTTCATGGTGAAGCGGCAGGGAAAGAAAACAGCTAATCAGGAAAATGGAGGACCTACGCAGTTCGCATAAATCATCCCACAGGTGACCATTCGAGCGATCAATGATACCTCAATCCGCTCGGTTTGCCATGTCCCTGAGACCGGAGAGATTTGTCACGCGACGAACCTCCTGCCCATCGTTCGCTGGCAGATGCCACTGCTATCGTATCGGTAGCGTGTCGATCGCGGGGAACCAGGGTGGCGAATAGTCGAACAATTGCGAGGCAACATGCACTGCCACCTGCGTCGAGGCCTGGATCTCGCCTCGCTGGACCATAGCTTCAATCGGCAAGTCCCCCAGGACCAGCCGAACCAGTTGAGCCCCACTTAGTTCCAGGTAGCTTCTCCCTAACTTGCCGTCGGTCAACGTACCTTTGCGTTTGCTGAGTTGGATGCAGAATTTTTCTCCGTCGACCAGCACCCCCAGATCAACCGGCAGTTCCAACCCTCGCAATTTGGCTCGTTGATGTAGCAGCGTGCAAAACTCTGCCAACTGCTGCACGGCGTTCGGCATGCGGACGAGAATTTCTTCTCCTGGAGGCGAATTGCTGGTTCCGCCAACGCTCCGCAAAACCTGATGCAGCGGATCGTCGACCGACGATTCAAGTCGCAGTTCGCGATAGTCGGCTTCATAGAGATCGCTGCAGATGCGATTCACCAGCGGCACACGCACGGCGCGTTCGTGCGGCTGGGTGACGACCTCAAGAATCTGCCCTTCCTGCACGATGGCATAGCCGGCGATTCGATCGATCGCGTCATCCAGCGCCAACTTGTTTCCACCTCGGATCGCCACGTATAGGGCGTCGAACGCCTTTCGCCGAAGCAACCAATCCCACATGCCTGCGGTCCGGGGAGTTCCGACCTGGTGCGACTGAAACGACTTCTCGTACAGCGCGACCAACGCGTCCGCTTCGACCTGCCGCATCAGGCGAATCCAAAGCCCGGCTTCCTTGCGAGGTGGCTCTTCCCAGGTCTGCGACGTCGACTCGCCGCGGACAGAAGCCAAGAACGGCTCCGTAGCGGCGATACTTCGGAACCCGCTGGATAGCTTGATCCAGCCAAATCGCGTGAGCCGTTGTGCCATCGCCGCACTCGTGCGATGCATGATGAACGAGCCGGAAAGGTGATGAAATGATTCGTCGAGACAACCAAAGAACGCGTCGACATTCGTCACATCGACATGCTCGGGTGCCAGAACGAACTCGCTTGCGCGGAGGTAAGGCACCAACATACCGTGCAGCCAGATCTGTTGCGGGACGCAACGAATATGGCCGATGATTTGATTACCCAGCCGAAACGTGAGCCGTTCGCGGGCGTCGTAATCGGGGCGTTCCTGCTGCGAGTGGAACTCGTTCTCGTCGTACGAATACAGACAGTGTTTCATCAGTTGCAAGATGGCAAACTGATCACCTTCCTGGCTGCTGGTAAGTCGGAACCGGTCCGGATCTCGGCGAGAGAATCTCGCGAGGGCAGGTGTGCTGGGTGGCTGTTGAGTCGATGGCGGATAGGTCGAAGAAACGACGCGACGCATTCAATCCGACTCCGTTCAATAAAGACAAATCCCTTTGCGAAGTGAACTCTTCTCTTAGGTTAAGACTCTTTTTCAGCAAGGTCCAGTAGCAAATTCCGCAATCGTTCGATTGGAAAGAGAACGAACGAAAACTCGCGCGACGCCAACAACTGTTTGTCGTGCAACTGGTGCGTTAACTGATCACGCTCAATTCGAAGGCGCGCAACAGGTTCGGTGATTTGCGATCGTAGCTTCGCGTTGACTTCTTCCAACTGTCGATGCCACGCAGCTTTTTCCGGAAATTCAGGAATAGCGTCCAGCAAGGTTCGCTTTTGCGAGACGAGTGCCTCCCACTCGATGGCATCTTCCGCACACACTTCTACCGCGCGATCTGGATTGAAAACCGCATCGCGCAATTTGCGATCGATCGCCCGGACATCGTCCGCTTTCGCAGCAGGGCGTTCGATGGGCAGCAGCGCGGTTGCCGTAGCCGTGACGTACTGAGGTGGCTTGATCCCGTAGAACTGCCGAATGATTTCGTCGGTGACCTGATCATATTTCGCCCCGCCAATGCCATGGACAATCAGGTCGGATGCGGCGAGTCGCAGGATTGTCGTGTTCGACAAAGCGCGAGGCCGCAAGTAAGCTCCGTGCTCGACTAAACCTTGCAGCGTCGGCACCAGTCGATCATCCGCCGGGCAAGACACTTCCCAGCCGGCTCGATCCGATAAACGCAGGCCATCTTCATCGTGGGCGACCCACAGTTGCCGCCGATGCGCGTTGTCAGTCGTCCAGATCCAGAAGGGGACTTCGATCCAGCCATCCTTCATTTCCAAGTCGGGGACGGGATGGGAGGTACTGCGAATCCCCTGGACTTTGCGGTATTGGTTCACGCAGTCGTTGTAGATCGATCGGTATCGCTCCGCCTCGTTCAAAATTGAGGCCACGAACTGGCAAAACCAACTGGTCCGACATAGCTGGCTCAAGGGCACATCCAGCGTGTTCAAACCGAACGCCGCTTCCAAGCGATTCCGTGCCACCGAGAACGCTAACCCGAGCGGCTTGCCTGCTTCCACTTCGCGGACTACATCGGGCCAAACATGCAGGACCGCAGGGTCGTCGACAAAGGGCTGGAAGGTTTCGGCAACTCGCTGTGCAAAGGAGCGAAGCGTGTCGAGCGATTGGACCGAAGTCATCTCCCACGGTACGCGTGGCCCTGGTTCGTCGTAGGCGATACGTGCCGGGACGGGCTCGGCTGGCGTGCCGGTAAGCGCCGCGATCGAAGGGGCAGGGGCGACATCGTTGTCGACGATGACGTTGATCGCCAGTCCGTTGGTTTTGTTGGCGATTTGATCGATCAGAAAGTTCTTGAACCAGACACCTGGATGATACAGAGCCGGCTGATGCCCAGAAACAATCAGTGGCATCTGTTCGTCGATCGCGGCGGGAACCTCCCGATAAGGGGCCGAATGTTCCATCGCCAGACGGATCATATCGGCATGTGCCTGACGACGTAGGGTTGCGAGCGAAACGCCCCCGATCGATGCTTCCGCGGCGACCTGATATCGGCGGGCATTCTCTTCCAGCAGCAAGCCAGGCTCGAGCGGGCTTGGCTCGATCATCGCTTCGGCATGGCCACGCGGCGCGCGGATACGATGGTACCGGATTCCTGATTGCTCGCCGGTCATGGAAACTGCCGCGTTGGGAGAGAGGTTCAGCACGAGGCCATCGTTTGGACGCCTGCCTTGGCGAGGCCACTGCGTGCCAGGCTGCGATCCAACACGAAATGGTAGTAGTTCAAACGCGTTCCGCCGTCATCGAGCGCACCGCCGAACGAACGATTTTCGTCGAGGTAGATCAGCGGCACCGGCAGTTCCACGATTGTCAGGCCAGCCTTGGCAGCTTCAACCCACAATTCCAGCGGCATCGCATAGCCGGTTTCAGTGACGTTCATCTTCTGCAACGCTTCGACGCGATACGCTTTGAATCCGCAGAACGCGTCGGTCAATTGAAAGCCGAGCAGGCGATTCAATTCCGACGTGACACGACGATTGATAAACAACCGTTGCGCTGGCGGCTCGCTTTGTCCCTCGAACTGCTTCAGGTAACGGCTACCGGAAACGATGTCGACCGAACGGCACGCTTTGACGAACTTCGGAATCAACTGCGGTTCATGTTGTCCATCGCAGTCCATCGTGACGAGGATGTCAAACGCATGTTCCTGAGCGTATTGAAACGCCGTCAGTAGCGCGGCACCGTAGCCCGAGTTCTTTTCGTGGGTCACGACGATGATGTCGTCCCGCTCTTGCAGCAGCGACAACGTATCGTCGGTCGAGCCGTCGTTGACCACCAACACGGGGTGACCATAGCCGACGACCTGGTCCAGCACGGCATGAATCGTTTTGGCTTCGTTGTAGACAGGGAGGGCGATAAGGGCCTTCTCAGAATGTTGCATAAAGTTCGCCGATCGTTGCTGGACGTTAATTTACGACAGGTTTTTCGTAACCATTCTGCGTCGCGGTCAAACGGGTGGGGCCAGAATTCTTAGCCCAAGCTTCCGCTTGGCGGCTCGCTGCCCGGCCCGAAGTCGTCATAACCATTGTTATCTCAATGCCTTAGATTGACAAACTCCCTGCGGAAATTCGTCAACGCGGATCGTAAACCCGCCATTGGGGACACAACCGTTGTGGCAACAGTAGTTTGGATGCCGACTAAATCGGAGGCGTTGCAGAAATTTTACGCGAAGTGGATCGGGTCGGATTCCTGCTGACTGCTCCAGATATTCAGGTCAGGGAACGCTTCGGCCAGGATGGCCGCCAGGTTCTCTACCGCAAACCGTTCGCTCGCATAATGACCGGTCAGAATTAAAGCGATTCCCTGGGCTTTCGCTTCCAAGCAAGTGTGGAAGCTCGTTTCTCCCAGGATCAAGCAATCGACCTCTTTGGCGATCGCTGCCCCAAGCAGTTCTCCAGCCGATCCGCAACCAACCGCAACCGACTTGATTTCCGAAGTTCCCCGGCCCACCACTTTGACCATGGCGGCTTGGGTTGCCTGCTTGGCTTGTTCGGCGATCTGGGCCAACGGCATCGCGCCATCCGCCAACACTCCCCAGCGTCCGGTCCCCACCTGCGAGGTCGGCCCCGACACGCCAAGCAGATCGACCGGCAACAGTGGCTGAATATCGGATAGCCCCAAAGCGGAAGCCAACTGGAAATTGATTCCCTCGGCACACGAGTCGAACGCAGTATGGGGACTGTAAACCGCGATTCCGTTTTGGATCAGCTTCAGCAGCATCTGGCCGGTTGTATCGCGAGTCGTGATTCGCTTCAGCGGACGGAAGGGAAGGGGATGGTGCGTGACAATCAAGTTCGCTTTTCCCTCGATCGCCTCGTCGACGACCTCAGGTGTAATCGTCAAACAGGTCACCACGGCATGGACTTCTTGTGCCGTGTCGCCGATCAGCAAACCGACGTTGTCCCATGACTCAGCCAATTGGCTGGGGGCAAAGCGTTCCAGGAAGTCGCAGACATTGCTGAGAGGGATCGATGAAGCCACAAGCTACTCTTTCGTCACGAATCGAAGGCCAAGGGAACCGTTTTCCCTTAATCCTTCACTTCCACACGATGATTGAAAACCCGGGTACCGCCAATTTCTCGCAATCGTAGCAGCAATGTCGAGCCTTGCAGCTGTTTGCCATCGGGAATGCGATAGACAATCGTGGTCCGTCCCAGGCCGAAGTTCATGATCCGCTGCCGCATCTGTCGACGTCCGCTGGCATACAGCAAGCAGTCAAACGACATCAACTCTTCGGACAAGTTGTAAATCGTCGCTTCAACAATCAATTCGCCTGATTCTTCATCAAGGACCGAGGAGGACTCGACCTGCATCATGCCTGATCCGACTTGAATTTCGCGGTAAACGCTGAATTCGTATTCCTGATCGGTCGTGATGTTGAAGTCGATCCGCACCGGTTGCATCCCACTGTCGGCGTCGGCTCGCAGCAAAATCTTATACGGTGACTTCAATTCTCCACCGCGTGTCAGCTTGAATCGCAAAATGCCGGGGTTCACGTTCCAGACGTCGGGGGCCACAAGCCGTGCCGTGCCGCTAATTGCCGCCGGGAAGGTATTCTTGATCGTGGCATCGATCCGCTGCGTTCGTCCGAAGTCGCTTTCCAACTGAGCGGGATCGAACTGGAATGCCAAACGCATCGTCGCGACACTGTCGTTCAAGCCGATCAGAAACTGTGGAAAAGGCCCGACCGGTACGATTTGCTTGTTGCCATCTTGCTTCGGAACCATTTCGCGGCCCCACAAGTCGACGATCTTCACATCATCGCCCAGGTAGAGTGTCTCTTCCGTTTCTCGCGAGTTCCACACCACCATCACCGTTCGGCCTTCCCGCGCGAAGACGTAATTCCGGCTGCGGTTGGGGAGTTGAATCGATCCCTGGTACTTGGTTCCTGAAATCAAACGAGCGGTCGTACGCCAAGGCAGTAACAGTTCTGCCGGCGAACCATCTTCGTTCATTAGGCCATATTCGTGGTCGAACGGTTTCGGAATGAACGCGGCGTCGGCTTCGTGGATCTTGGCGGCCAGCATCTTCTCGACCAGGTCGCGGGCCCGCTCTTCGGTCGTATAACGCGAACGTGGCAGCGGGTAGATGGTTGCGAACCGAGTCGTCTGCCCCTTCGATTTATCGAGGTAAGCTCCCAGTTCGTCCTTGGTCATCGGGATCAGGCCGTCCAAAGAACCGTTTGGGGGCAAGATCGAATAGGCGAGGAAGTCGTACGGCGGCTTCTGCCCCTCAGGTGTCTGCGCCATCCAACGCCACGGAATCCCGAGCATGATATCCTGACCGCTGGTCCGCAGTTCCTGGCGAATCTGCTGTAGCTTCTCGAGTAGGTTCGTGTAGCCGACAAAGCTCACGTCGTCGTCAGCCCCCAGTTGCCAATAATGCACCGTCAACGAGAGCCGCGTGAGAATCGGTTCGACATAAGGTCGCCACAACAGCGGTTCGGCGAACACGTTGGCGACTAGCATCGTTTCCTGTTCACCAAACAGGTTGCGGATGTCAGCCGGCGGCTTATCGATCACCGCGACCATACTGATATTGTGCTTATGCAGCCGTTCGGCGAACCGGGCCAGGTTATTAGCCCGATCAGTATCGTTGTCGTTGTACCAGACCGGGAACTTCACCCAGTTGACGCCGGCGGTCGTCAGCAAGTCGAACATCCGCTGGAAGTCGAGCGGCTCTTCTCCATTGGGAAGCGACCAACCGAACTCGCCCCGTTCAGGGACTTTGTCGCGTGAAACAACCGCCAAGGTCATGATGCGGCGATGCATCAGCCCCGAGCTTCCGAGCATCGTCGCACGAATTTCGTAGAAGCCATTTTCCTCGATCGGTGGCTTCCAGTTGATATCGCCGGCGTAGCCAACATCCCAGTTCTCGTCCTGGTAGGCACGTTTGCCGAACAGTTCCGAGATCTTTTCCGTCTTACGGGCCACCACCTTACCATCGAGTCGGCTTTCCTGCCGGGCCAGCGACTGCCTCCCGACGTCGACAAGCTCGAAGATCACGGTCGGATTTTGTTCGAGGATGCCCGAGACATTGCAGGTTACTTCGATCTCTTGATCGTCGAGGTAAACGCTGCCGCCATCGAGCGTTGCCAACGTCATTTTCGGCAACCGGGCAAACCAGATATCGTCGAACCAGACCTTGCCGGTCAGGTCTTCATCAACCCCAGCCTCTGGCACGACATGCAGACCAATCACCGCCAGATCGAGGCCCGTGTTTTGCGGAGCGATCGGTCCGATACGGATCTTCACCCAGCCGCCAGATTCGCGGAACTTCTCTGAGTAGTAGGTCTCGACCGGTTGCTGCTTGTCGTTGAAGAACGTCAGCGAGATGTAGGCTTTGTCGTAATGCAAACCTTCGGTCTTCAGTCGGCCTTCCAGGACATAGCTGAAGATATCGCGAACGGCGATTGGCGGGCTGTAGATCGTGGCCGCCCCACCATCCAGGTCGACGAGCAGCGAGCGGCCATTGCCGGCGGTTTCGTCTTCGTTGATTTCGACATCGATATAGCGGGGATAGCCCGGGCCGGTTCGGCGGGTCCATTGATCGGGCCAAAGGTCGTAGTTCAAGTCGACCGTTTCACCGAAGTCGCACTGAAACAGTTCGATCGCCTCGGGATGCCGCTGTTCAATGGGCGCATCCTTCCAGTCCGCGGCCAGAATAAACAGAGACAAAAGAAACAACGGCGACATGGCTTTTCACAGGGGATTTTCAGAACTTCGTCCAGCAGAGCACGCAGCATCCACGCGCAATCCGCTAAACTCTTGCATACCCCGACGGGACCGCTGGCATGGCTCCGGAATTCCGCCATTCGCCACCACGATGAAAGTCGCGTCAAGCGTTATAATCGATGCATCTGTTCTGATTCCTGGTTACCTTCACGTGGTTTTCCATCATCTATGATCCGGCTGAGCGTCCAACTTCGTAGTCTTCGTCTTCCGTTCCGTAAGGCCCTGCAAACCGCTGGCGAGCTGGGTGCCGATGGTATCGAGATCGATCTGCGCAACGAATTGCGTCCGGAAGACCTCTCGCAAACCGGGATCCGTCACCTCAAGAAGATCCTTTCCGACTACAATCTGAAAGTTGCTTCGGTCAGTTTCCCAACCCGGCGCGGCTATAACGTGCTGGATGATCTCGAACGCCGTGTTGCCGCCACCAAGACGGCGATGACCGCAGCTTACGACCTGGGCGCGAAGGTATTGGTCAATCACATTGGCGGTATCGATCCCGACCTAGAAGCCGAAACCAATGGACGCCTGTTGGAAGTGCTCGACGACCTCGCTCGCCACGCCGATATTTGTGGCGTCACCTTCGCCGCGAAGACCGGCCAGGTCGATGGCCCCGTGATGAAGCAGTTTCTCGACCAGCTTCCCGAAGGAGCGATCGGCGTCGACTTCGACCCTGGGGCCTTGATCATCAACGGCTTCTCGGCGGACGAATCGTATCAGGCACTTGCCAAGTACGTGGTCAATGTCCGCGGTAAAGATGGTGTGAAAGATCTCGCTCGTGGTCGTGGTATTGAAGTCCCCTTGGGACGGGGCACGGTCGACTTTCAATGGTTGATCGCCTCGCTGGAAGAAGCGCGTTATCGCGGCTTCATCACCATCGAACGCGAACATCCAGAGAATCCCGTCCAGGAAGTGTCCGACGGACTGGAGTATCTCCGAAACGTTCAGATTCCGTGATCTTGTTTGGCGGTCCTTAGCCGGCACGCTAGGATGAACGAGAACGTCCACCGCTTGAGCTTTCTCGGAGAACAACCATGCCTCGTATCGCCCCTCTGCTGCTACTAATGACTTTGGCCGCGTCGATCTTGCTGCCGACTACTTCGTCAGCGGACGAGCCTGCCAAGCCCGAAGATACCCAGGCCAAACTATTCGAGGCTTTCACCAACGACATGAAAGATGTCGCGTTGATCGGTTCGTTCACGATCGTCGGCCAGGAAAACAAAGGGCTCAAGCCGGAACGCTACGAGATCAAGAGCGTCCGCAAACTGGACGAAGGAGACCTTTGGGTCTTCAACGCTCGGATCAAGTACGGCGACCACGACGTTCAGTTTCCGATCCCGTTGGAAGTAAAGTGGGCGGGAAAGACCCCTGTGATCACGCTTGATCAAACGACGATCCCGGGCCTGGGCACCTTCAGTTCTCATGTCGTGATCGATGGGGACAAGTACGCTGGTACCTGGATGCATGGCCCGGTCGGCGGTCACCTGTTCGGTCGAATCGAGAAGCTGGAAAAGGCTAAGGCCCCGGCGGAATCGTCACCAAACTAGCCATCGCCAAGGCTGCCGTTTCGACTCGCAGAATACGAGGTCCGAGCGATACTATCTGGCAACCAGCGGCGGCCGCTTGGGCGACTTCTTCCTCGCTGAAACCACCTTCCGGCCCGATGATTCCTAAGACCTGGCCGGCAGCCGCAATCGTTGCCGGCTGAATCGCGTCGCCGCTGGGATGCAGCATCAGGGCGACTTCCGGCTGCGAGGCCAAGACCTGCTCGAGCGTCTGCCCTTCAGCCACTTCCATCAGCACGTTGCGTTCGCACTGCTTGCTGGCTTCAATCACGGCTCGGCGTAGCCGTTCAATCGCCTTCTCGACCGGCTGGGCAACTCCGCGCTGCGTGAGTAGCGGAATCAACCGCGCGACGCCCAGTTCGACACACTTTTCGATCAGCCAGCGTTGACGATCCCCTTTCGGCAAGGCGACCGCCAGGGTCAGTTGCCGAGTCGCTTCGCGGGAAACTTCTTCCTGCTGGCGAACCGTACCGATCACCTTCTTTTTGCCGACCGAGATAAGCTCGATCTGGTATTCGATACCGGCACCGTCGAAACCGACGACCATGTCGCCCACGTTGGCGCGCATCACTTTGGCCAAATGCTGCGACTCGGCGTCGTCGAAGGTGACTTCACCGGCGACGGGAGGTTGATCGAGAAAAAATCGTTCAGACATGCGGCGTTGCGCAATCAAGGTTCAGGAATGCGTGAAGACTGCGGCCGGATTCTACCGAAACAAACTGAGGGCAGGAATGCCCTGCGCGGGTGCTATCGCCCGCGACCTGCTAGCAGCCTTCAAACGATTGTCCCCTACATGAGTCCCTTTTTCGAGAGCCCAGCTTATCTGGAGGCCGTCGCCCGTCTGGAGTATGCCCTCCAGCGTCGCGATCGCGTTGCGATTTTGACCGGCCCGATGGGTAGCGGAAAATCGACTTTGCTCGAGAAATGGACCGCCCAGCAGCGTCGCCAGGGATTGATTGTTCCCTATCTGAAGACGCCAGGAACCTTCGAACACGACTTCTTGTGGGAACTGGCCACGCAGCTCAAAGCCGACGTCGGCATGACTTCGACGCCGGCCGAACTGTGGTTCCAGATTCGCGAACAACTGACGGCTTATTCGCTCGAACAACGTCCGGTCGTCGTTGTTGTTGACCATGTCGAGGAAATCGCTCGCGAAACAGCCGATATCCTGCTTTCCTTGGCCCGCATGCACTGCGGGTCCGAGGCCAACAGCACGCTGCTGCTGTCGGTCGATCAGAAGTACCTGCACTCGTTCGATATCCGCTTGCTGAAACTGGCCGATCTGAAAATCGAACTGGAAGCCTGGGAACCGAGCGACGTAGCCCACTACACGGCCGCTTATATGGCGGAACACCCTGAGCCAACCTTGGAGATCGACGAAGCGGCGATCGAAGCTGTTTCGCGCTACTCCGAAGGCTTGCCGCGGGTGATCTCCCAGATCCTCGATCTTTCCCGGCTGGCCGCTGAAGCGGGCCAATCGGAAACAATCACGCCAGAATCGATCGAAGCGATTCGCGAAGAACTGCTCTAAGCCCAGTTCCGAAAGGCCCAACCGGCGATCATTTTGTCGAATCGGCCCAAGCTTTCGCGACCACTTCAAGCACTGCAAACAATTGCCATCTCTCGAGTTGCATCACGTGGCAACGCGTTCACAGGGCGATAACTGGCCTGGATTCAAGGGCGTATTCGGCTAAGATTGAGAGATTACGCAAGCAGAATATTTTAACCGGTCTAACCTATGTCGAATGACACCGGGTCCCAGCCTACCGCATCGGACCAAGATCCTTACGCCCCCATCCCGGTCGATCTGAAGAACCCGACGACTGCCGCCATTCTGGCCTGGCTCGTCCCGGGCGCTGGGCATCTTTACCAGGGTCGCCGTGGCAAAGGGATCTTGTTCTTGGTCTGCATCCTGTCGATCTACTTCCTCGGCTTGTCGATGGGTGGTGGTCGCGTGGTGTATGCCAAGTGGGATAACACCGAGAAGCGTTTGCCATTGTTCTGCCAGTTGGGCGTCGGACTGCCGGCGATGCCAGCGTTGATTCAGTCGGCGCTGATTCGTCAGAAGATGGACCCAATCGAAATCAATGGCGTCCGCTTCATGGCGCCGCCGGCCGATGTCAATGAGATGGCCGACCTGCATCGCACCTACGGCTACCTGTTTGAAATGGGCACGCTGTACACGATGATCGCTGGCCTGCTGAACGTATTGGCAATCTACGATGCTGGGGCCGGCCCAGTTTGGATGATTCCCGATTCTGAAAAGAAGAAACGTAGTCGCGAGGCAGCAGATTCCAGTAGCGACGACGAAGAGGAAGAAGCTCCGTCCGACGAGACGAAGCGTAACCAATCGGCCGAAAGCCCCGCCTAATCGCCTTCAACTGGAAGACCTTCGACCATGTTTCCCATCTCGCTCTTGGCTATGTTCCCTGGCTCGCAACTGGTGCTGTACGCGTTCCCACTGATCGTCGTGGTTAGCCTCGTATACGGTGCGACTCGGCACGAAACCTGGCCAGCCATCCTGAAGCACTCATGGGATACCGCCGTCTGGATCCTGGGATTTATGGGAGCGGTTTTTCTGGTAATTCTTTTGGCGGGCTGGACTCAGTAGGCGTCGCTTTCTGCGGAGCAATCCGCTTGTAGCCACCTTCCAGCCAACGCGGCACGTCGCTTTTGTAATACCACGAAAAGCGACTCTCGCTTGGCCCGCCTGGCAAGTTCGTCCAGGCCTCTTCCTTCGCCATGTCGGTCACCAGGTGATAACTTGGGGCGAAGGTCGACTCGCGTGTCGCTGTCTGCAGCACATGCCCTTGAAACACCGTGGCATGGCAACCAGGCATCGCATATTGCGGACTGTCGAAACCAAGCAGCCGCCCCACGTGCCCGCCACCAAAGAAGCGATCGGTAAAATGGAAGCTGTTGAACTGGCCCCAGGTCGTCTCCTTTTCGAGCAGCACCTTTTTCCCCGCCGTATGGATCATTTCGCCTTTGTCACGCGACTGCCACCACAGTGACAGGTCCTTCTTCAAGATCGCATCGCAGGCCGCGATGATCATGCTCGAGAAACCTGCACGTGTCACCAGGTACAACGTTCGGCGCGGGCCCATGCCTCGCTCATGCCCAAAGATCTCGAGCAAGGTGTTGCGATAGAATCGCTGAAAGGCGACCGCTTCAGTGCTCGCTGGATCGTAGCGGAAGTCCCAGCCTTTCAGCCTTTCCTTCAGTTCATCCGGCGCGAAAGGGAGCAGTATCGGCAGGATCTCGCGGGCTTGAATGCTCAGCAGGTCGTACTGCAGTTGCTGCATATCGGTGACCGTGATCTGCTCCATCTCGTTCAGCCGTTCGACGATTCGCCGCTTGCGATAATCTGGCAACGTCTGGCTGACCAGCTTCGGATGATCTGGCTGATTGATGTCTTCGTTGGCGGTCGCGATGTAGCCACACTCCGGGTTATAAATTCGCGGCAACTGGTCGATCCCGATCGAACCTTGCCAATGATTCCGCGCGTCCCACGCTGCCACCGGGCCCAGCCCGGATACATCGTGTCGCCGCCGTGGGAATCGCCCGTTCCCTTGCAGGCCGATATTGCCATACACATCGCTAACCACCCAGCACAAGGTTGGTTGCGGGCAATGCTTGGCGACATCTAAACCCTCGGCCGTACTCTCGGCCCGGAGCATCTGCAGCCACGAGGCGATTGCCATCCCTGAGCGTGCCTGCGTCCCGGTCCAGGCCAGCGAGAAGTAGTAGCCATCGCCGAACTGCTCTGGGTCGACTTCCAGAACGCCTTGCGGATTCTCGAACACCCGCATCATCGTCGCAGGCTTTCCTTTACAGCCAATCGCTTCTTCGCGGACGTGATAGTCGAACCAATCTTCGTCGCGGCGATACTGCCAGTTGCCTTCTTCCGACTTGCGAACGTCCTCGATGAAAAAGTCGGTCGTGTCCCCCTTCATGTAGGTGACACCCCAGCTAATTTTTTTGGTCCGCCCCACGGCAAACAATGGACACCCGGGCAGGGTCGCTCCCATCGCGAAGTTATCGTCCCACTTCAAGACCGCCTCGTACCAGATGGCAGGCAGGCGGTTCGTCTCCAGATGCGGGTCGGAGCAAAGGATCGGAGCCCCCGACTTCGACTTGGCTGGCCCCACCACCCAGGCATTGCTGCCCGCCAGTCGTGGCAGGTCCATCAGCACTTCCAACGCTTCGTCCGACATCCGCCGCACGTTGTGGACTTGGCGAACAAGATCGAAATCGACATGTTCGAGCCGGCCGGGAAAGAGCTCGCGCAGGGCGTCTTCGTCGCCGCCAGCTTGAATCAGTTCGATCACAATGCGTTCGTTTTCCAACTGACTCACCGCCAGGCCACCAAAGCTCAGCAGATTGCCGATGTAGAGCACCGAGACCGGATCCCAAGGGGTTGCCTCAAAGCCCGTTGCCCACATTGGTAGAGTGTGCCCGATCGCCTTCATCCCGTCGTTCACACCGGTGCAATAGTGGTGCACTTCGTGCTGGATGTCTTCGGGCCAATACTCCATCTCGTGCGGCTGATTGCGATGCAAACCGACGCGGCGAAAGAAGCGATCGGTTTCCAGCAGTTCGTCGCGGGGAGCAATCGCCTGGGCTGCTTGCCCGGAGGCAACTGCCCGGGCGAATAGAATCTGCGTCAGACGATCGGTCGCATGCATATAGCCGAGGCCATAGAGCGCATCGTCGCGAGATTTGGCGTTGATATGCGGAACACCAGCGTCGTCGCGCTGGATCGTGATGTCACGCGTAAGACGGGGAAATTCCATACGGTGTTAAGTCCTGTCGGCTGACCAGGTCTGTCGTCGCGTCAAAGTTGTTGAAACCCAAGGGACCATACTGTCATCGTAGCATTGTTCCTGGTCTTGTTTTATCGCCATGCGACCAATGGGGCGTCGTAGAAGCAATCGTACGGGGGCGTCTGGTTCCCTTGAAGGTTAAATTCCTTCGGGTAGCCCTCTTCTCGCGAACCGAGGGGACACAAAAGGGCCGTTTATCAGTTAACATCGGCATAATCCACCAGTCGTTGCCACCCGATCGGCTCGAAAACCAGCTTCCCACTCTCGGAAATTTACGGCAATTCGCGACTTGCAACAGCGTTTCAACAGCACGGACACGACGGCAAAGCCATCGCAGCATCGGCGGCGATGGCTGGGGTCATGGCTAACGGCCGTTAGCTTCGCCAGTCCATGGCTAGTGGGACTGGTCGCGCTGTTCATTTATCCATTCCTGGTATCGCTGTACTGGAGCTTCTGCGAATACGACCTGATTAACCCGCCTCGGTTTGTCGGGATGCAGAACTATCAGCAGTTGGCCAACGAGTTCGCCACAGGAACCGGTATCGCCACGGCCCTTTGGAACACCGGCTACTACGCCTTACTTTCGGTACCGCTGTCGATTGTTCTGGGGGTCGGCCTGGCGACCCTCCTGTCGTGCGATGTTCGCGGACAATCGATCTTCCGCACGCTGTTCTACTTGCCATCGGTGATCCCGGTCGTCGCTACCAGCATCTTATGGATGTGGCTCCTCAATCCGGCCGACGGCCTGGTGAACTCGATCCTAGGATCGCTTGGGTTATGGCAGCCGCAGTGGTTTGCCTCGCCAGCGGAACTGGTTTCAACCCAGTCGCTGCAGGCTTCCGCTTGGGAGAACGGCTCGGCCCCAGTCGGCTCGAAGGATGCCCTGATCTTGATGAGCCTGTGGGGCATGGGCAACTTTATGGTGATCTACCTGGCCGCGATCGGCGACATTCCGAAATCGCTGTACGAGGCCGCTCGCATCGATGGAGCTGGCCCACTTCGCCGCTTTTGGAACGTGACCCTTCCGCTGCTGACGCCGATCATCTTCTTCAACCTGGTGATGGGACTGATTCAGTCGGTGCAAGTGTTCACGCAGATCTACATCGTCAGCGAAGGACGTGGTGCTCCGGCCGACTCGACCCTGGTGATCAGCCTGCACTTGTTCTTGAGTGCCTTCCAGCATCTGAACATGGGCTATGCGTCGGCGGTGGCCTGGCTGCTGTTCGCTTTGCTGGGCGTGGGAACCTGGTTCCTGTTTACGACCTCGAAACGCTGGGTTTACGAGGGGATTCGCTGATGCATCGTCGCGCCGCGTTTCGCACCATCGCCTTGGTACTCTTAACCGCGATCCTTGCGATTGGTCTTTTGGTCACTCAGCAACTGCTCTCGAACGTCCGGCATGAAATCCCGGCCGATCGCGAAGAGGTCGTGTTCTGGCATTTCTGGGGCGGGGCAGATCGGGCCATCGTCGAAGACGTCGCCCAGCGATTCAATCAGTCGCAGGCGAAGTACTTTGTGCGACCGATCGCCATGCCCGGAAACAACCTCGACCTGAAGTTCTTCCTGAGTGTTACCGGAGGAGATCCACCCGACCTGCTGAACATCGACGACCCGGTGATCGCCGATTGGGGGCATCGCGGGGCGATCTTAGCACTCGACGAAGTTGCCACGCCCGCGGAGATCGACGCCCTAAAAGCCTGGCTTTTCCCGGCCGCAAGGCGTTTGGTCACTTACGAAAATCGCTTGTACGGGGTGCCCAACGGTCTCGATATCCGGGCGTTGTATTACAACCAAACGTTGCTCGATCGTTACGGTCTTTCGCCCCCGCACACGATCGAAGAACTCGACCACATCGCCACGACGATCGCTCCGCCCGACCAGGCCGAGCCGTACCAGCATCATGGATTTTTGCCTGACTCGCGGCGAATCTGGGCCTGGGGGCCGGTGTTCGGCGGGCAATTTTACGATGCCACGACGCACGAAGTGACTCTGACTTCTCCCCCCATCGAATCGGCGTTGGCCTGGATGGCCAGCTACCGAGATCGTTATGGCCCATCCGAGATCGCTCGCTTTCGGCATGGCGATCAGTCGCTTCCCGGCAAAACGTTTCCGCTGTTCGCCGAGCGTTACGCTGTGGTGATGGATGGTCAGTGGCGCGTGCGAGACATCCGTGCATTCCAGAAGTCGCAAGCCGAGAAGGGGGAGCCGGTGACGCAGTTCGGAGCGATCGCGTTGCCATCACCTCCGGGCGGAAAGCAGAACGCCGGTTGGGTCAACGGAAACAACTTTGTCATTCCCCGCGGTGCGAAGTCGGCAAGCGGTGCGTGGGCGTTCATTCAGTTCTGGTGCGGTTTCGCCGGCCACGAAGCGGAAGCGGCCCGAACCTGCGTTGCCGGCGGTTGGATCCCGGTTTCTCAGCAAGTGGTCGACCAGCCTGATTTCCAGACGTTTCTGAACGACGAACCTTTGTTCCGGACGTTCATCGAACTGGCCGGCAGCGACGAGCAATACCCGGTGCCGGTGATCCCAGGGGCACCTTATTTCAACAACGAAGTGAAGAACCTGGCCGAGAGCGCCATGGCCAGCCCGACACCACCGGACCTGAACCAGATGCTGCAAGACGCCCAGATGCGGATTCAATCGCACATTGATCGCGCGAGGAACTCCGAATGAATCGCCTGCAGAAATCGACCATCTATTGCCTGTTGATATTCTTCGTGGCGATCTACAGTATGCCGCTGCTAGTGATGGTCTCTGGTTCATTGAAGTCGCCATCGGAGATTCAAGCAGACCCGAACGGCTTGATACCGGAATCGTGGCAATGGCAAAACTATGTCGCCGCGATCGGGGCGATGCCGTTCTGGCAGTACCTTGCCAATACGCTGGTACTTTGCATCGGGTCGGTTGCCGGCACCGTTATCTCGTGCTCGATGGCGGCGTACGCGTTTGCCAAGCTGAAGTGGTGGGGACGGGATCGGCTGTTTGCCGTGCTGATCGGGACGATGCTGCTGCCGTGGCACGTGACGATGATCCCGCGATTCCTGCTGCTACGCGAGATCGGACTCTACAACAGCCTCGGGGCGTTGATCCTGCCGACGTTTCTGGGAGATGCTTTCTCGATCTTCCTGCTGCGGCAGTTCTTCCGAACGATCCCGGAAGATATCAGCGAGGCAGCCCGGATCGATGGCCTGGGCGAGTGGGGAATCTATTGGCGAGTGATTCTGCCGATGTCGATTCCGGCCCTGGTGACGGTCGGTTTGTTCCAGTTCGTCGCCTCATGGAACGATTTCAGCGGACCGCTATTGTTCTTGAGCAACAAAGACAAGTTCCCGCTCGCGTATGGGCTGGAACAGTTCGTCAGCAGCTACGCCGACCAGACGCACCTATTGCTGGCGGCGGCAACGCTTTTCACGCTGCCGATCGTGGTACTGTTCTTCTTTGCACAGAAGACGTTTTTGAAGGGTATCGCCACCACCGGGCTAAAAGACTAGCCGGAATTTTCAGCGCGCAGAAGCAAATGCCGTCGCCTGACATTTCGAGAGGCGACGGCGGCGCTGTTTGAGGAGGGCAGACCAAGGGGAGCCGATCTTACGATCGCTCGCCGCAATTACTTCTTGCGATGACGGATCTTAGCACGCATACGGCGTTTTTTGCGTCCAATCTTCCGTCGACCCTTACCGGTTTTCTTCGTTCCCACGAAATTCTCCGTATCGCTTCCGCTGTACTAATTGATATTGAAATCCCCCTGAAGGGGAAAGCTATTCAGGTGGAAACGTCGCATTCTACCAGAGAGACGCCATCATTGACAAGGAACCCACCCAGAGGTTTGCGGTCGATCTAGGCAGAGTCTTTCCCCAGGACGAATAGCTTGATCAACAAAGGCAGAATAATCAGGTTGCCCGCCAACGCCCCAAGCATGGTCAGCCCCACCAGCACGCCGAAGTAAATCGTTGGTACGAAATCACTAACGCACAGGATGCTAAACCCGGCAATCAAGGCAAAGGTGGCAAATATGACCGCTTTGCCCACGCTCTGCTGTACCTCGACCAGGGCAGCTGAAGGAGCGTTGCCGGCGGCAAGACTTCGCTGGAATCCATAGATATAGTGAATCGACGCATCGACACCGAGCCCCATCGAGACCGCCGCGATCATCGCCGCCCCCATGTTGATATGATAGCCCAGCAGCCCAAACGCGCCGGTCACCATCAAGATGGGCAAGATATTGGGGATGAGCGCCAACAAGGCAAGCTTCAAACTGCGGAAGGCTAAGGACATCGTCAGCCCGATTCCCACGATGGCCAGCCCAAACGATCGCCACTGATCCCGGATCAGGCTATCGATCAAATGCGTCAGCAGCACAAAGAACCCGCTGACAATGGGCGGATGGTTTTCGTACTTCGCGTCGGGCTCGGCCGCGGCCAGCTTTTTCTGGTGATACTCTTCGACGATGCGATGGACCGCGTCGATCGCTTTCTTTTTGGTCTCGGCGTCCTGGCGTTCTTTCGACAGAAGCATGATCCGGAACCAATACTGGTCCGGGTTCTGTTCATCTTCCGAGTACAGCGAGTCGAGCGTCTCCGGCATTTGCGACCGCAACGACTTCATGCCGATATTCATCAGGGCGAACTTCGGCATGAAGCTCAGTCCCTTCTTGTCGGATGATTCGATCATCGCCGAGATCACGTCCGCCAGGCTCAGCACTTTCTCCAGTTCAGGTACTTCCTCGCGCAGCTTGTTCTCCAAGGCGCGGATCTCTTGGATGTATTCCCAGGTCAGGTGATTGGGCGCCGGCACCGCGACATCCCAGACGCCAGCTCCACCCAGGCGATCTTCGACGAAGGCATAGGCCTGCACGATTGGCGTGGTATCGCGGAAGTTCTTGGTGAAGTCGCTTTCGACCTTCAGCCGCGTCCCACCCCACATCGAAATTGCAAACGCAGCCAGAATAATTGCGCTGATCAGGACCGGGCGTTTAACGATCGAATCGACCGTTCGCGACAGTCCGTTCCCCAGCTTCTCGTCCCCCCACGGTTTCGCCGGATCGACCGCGAAAGGACTGCCCAGCAGCACCAAGCCAGGCAAGAAGACCAACACCGCCGGCAAGACCAGGATCGCACCGACCGCCATCATGATGCCGAAGTCGTGAACCGGACCAACGTTCGTGATCAGCAGGGCCGAGAAGCCGACCGCGTCGGTGGCACACGCCCAGAAGACCGGGGCCAACAAGTACTGCGAAGCGGAGGCCAAGGCTTCTTTCGGTTCTTGGCCTGCATCGCGGCACTCGCGAAACCGCAGGATGTAATGCACCACCGTCGCCACGCCGATCACCGTAACGATCGCCGTCAGCATCGAGCTCACCATGCTCAGCTGCATGCCACTTAATGCCAACGCGGCGTGAGTCCATTGCAGCGTGACTTGAACGACGACGATTGCGATCACCATCCAGCGAAGACTACGAAATACCAGCAGGATGACGCATGCCAACAATATCGAAGTCGCCCAGCCGAGTCGCGCCCCATCTTCTTCGACGTATTGGAAGCCATCGACCACCATCACAGGCTCGCCGGTAACCATCCCTCCGGGCAGTTCCGCGAAGATCGCTCGCAGCTTGCGAATCAGTTCCGCTCGGTCGACCTCGGTTTCATCTTTGGGGGTCAATTGGATCGGTAACGCGACGATCGTTCCTTCGTCGTTGTGGGTATAGCCAGCGAAGAGCCTCTTCAATTGATCGCCGGCGTCAGAGTCGGGATCGATGACGAAGTCGCGGGTCAACTCTCGGTCGAGCGACAGAACTTCGCGAATCCCGTCGAGCTTTTCGATCTGCAGACGAACCTCGTGAACGCGGTCGAGGCCGCTGCCATCGGCGTTGAAGAGCTCGGGGTCCTGGTAAACCCCCATGATCACTTCGTTTCCGCCGAAGATGCGATTGAACCGCTTATGCGATTCGATCAGCGGATCGTCGGCGGCGAACATGTTCTCGATCGAGCGATCAAAAGAGAGGTCATGTCCGAGAAACACAGCCCCAACGGTCAGCATAATACCAACCAATAACAGGGGCCAACGCAGAGCGATCCATTTCTCGAACAAGCTTTTCACTACGAATCCTTACCTAGGGCGGTTGTCGTCACCGGGGTGAAACGTCTGGTATATTCTACGAAGTCCCCCTTTTCATACGAGTCGGCTTCTTCTGATCGGTCTGCACGATGGATTCCACCCCAGATCCCACACCCACCACGCCCCGTCGCGAAAGTGTGTGGCTCGACTGGCAGTGGTACCTGGTGTTAGTGCTGGCCCTGGTGATTCGTGGGGGAATCGGTCTCGTCCAGATGGATAACTTCCACGACGACCCCGACAGCTATCGCTTGCTGGCCAACAACATTATCCAGCTGCACTCGTTTACCACGTCCGATCCGGTCGAGCCGACCGCATTTCGACCGCCGCTGTATCCACTTCTGCTGGCCATCACCAGCATTTCGCGGCATGTTCTGCCGAGCGAAGTCATGGGATTGCACGTGATTGTCGGCCTGATCACCGTAGGCCTGACGTTCTTCTGGACAATCCAGATGGGGCTTAGCCGATGGCGAAGCCTGGCGACGCTGCTGGTGGCGGTCGATCCGATCTTGCTCAATCAATCGACGCTGGTCATGACTGAAACGCTGGCAACCTGCCTGGCGATCTTGACCCTCGTGGCCGTTTCGGCCCTGGCTTCGACCGGGGAGACGTCAGAGTCGGCTCCAACCAGCCGCGATCTTACCATCCAAGGGATGAACGTCGCCGGGGCGGTGGCCCTGGCTATTTTCTGCCGGCCCACCTTCCTGATTTGGGGTGCTCTCATCCCGCTGTCCCTGCTGGCCTGTCGGTTTAGCTGGAAGCTAAGATTTACATCGATTGCTGCGTATGGCTTAACGATCCTCTTCCTGATGGCACCCTGGGTAGTCCGCAACTGGATGGTGTTTGATGCTCCGGTTCTGGGAACCAGTCACGGGGGGCACACGCTGTTGTGGGGGAACAACGAGTCGTATTACGAGTACCTTCGTTCGGGCGACACGCCGGTCTGGGACAACACCGAGTTCCATCAGAAATTCGCCAAACGCCATCCTTACGATGGCACCTCTGCTAGCGAATTGGCTCGGGATCGGGCCGCTTATGCAGAAGCAATCGAGACGATGCAGGCCGATCCGGGCATGGCAGCTTACAGCTCGCTGGTCCGGCTGGGGATGTTCTGGCGACCACTTCCGAATGCGTTGAGCGTAGATGAAAGCAGCAAGCGTGCTGCCGTGCGATATGCGATCGGGGCATGGTATCTGGTGCAGTTTTCCCTGATAATTGCCGGGCTAATCGGACTTGGCAAGCAGCTTCTGCGGCCGGGCTGGATTGCGGCACTGACCTTAATGGGCAGCTTTACGCTGGTTCATCTCTTCTTCTGGAGCAACATGCGGATGCGTTCGCCGCTGGTGCCAATCTTGGCGGTGCTAGCATGTGCTGGCATCGAGCTGATTCTTCGCCGCCGCTCGCCACGTTAAATGGCCTGAAGCTGGCTTGCCCTGGTCAAGACGCATCCCTATAATCCGCCCCGCTTTAAAGTCTCGGGGTGCCGCTCGCAATCATAACGGCACGTCGGGAATGACCAACATTCAGAGTCAAGCGGCAAGGAAGCCAGGACCCTGTTCCCCCCTCGCAGGAAAAGTCCGAAGACGCGCTCGATGATTTCGATGCGTGGTTCCGCGTACTTCACGCGTGCGCTCAAAATGTGCGCATCGCTGGTGGTGTTGGCCCTTCTATCGGCATTCGCTTCCGCCGAAATTCACCTTCCTTACGAAGATGTTACCCGGCCGATCTACGTCCGAGCCGACGATGCCCGGCATTGGCAAGATGGCGACAAAGAAGTGTGGATCTTGCATGGCGACTGCGAAATCGTCCAAGGCAAGACGATCGCCAAAGCCAAAGATGCCGTGCTGTGGATCGAGTACGCTCAGCCATTCCGCCTGGTGCCGCACAAAGTCACCGTTTACCTCGAGAACAAAGCGAACGTCACCTGGCGCGACGCCAAAGGGCCAGCCTCGGTGGAAGACTCGACCTGGCTTGGTCAGTTCTTCACGACCTCGCGTATTCAACTGCCAGTCGATACGACGAAGGCTCCGCCTGCGGTCGCTCCGGCGATTTACCATCGCGGACAGAACGCTCAGCCTTCCGACGAAGACTACGCCCCCAAACAGGCCATCGAGGCCCCAATCCAGCAGATCCAGTTTGAAGCTGGCGATCCAATGCCACCGGCATTCGCGGCCCCACAGCCTCAGATCCGTGTTCGCTTGTCACAGCGTTATTCGACCGGCTTCCATGTCGATGTCGAAACCGATCCAAACACGGGCGAAACGATCGGCCGTTTCGATCAAGGGATGAACCTGATGATCGATGGCCTGGGCGAATTGAACTCAGTGAGCCTCCTCGCCGACCGGGCCATCATCTGGTCGAAGCAAGGACTCGAGGGACTCGGTACAACTGACGGAATCGTTGGCGATGGCGAGTTCGAGGTCTACCTGGAAGGAAACGTCGTCTTCCGCCAGGGAGAGAAAGTCGTCTATGCCGAGCGCATGTATTACAACGTCGCGCAGAAGTATGGCACGATCCTTAAAGCCGAACTGCTCACCCCGGTGCCCGAGTACCAGGGGCTTGTTCGTTTGAAGGCGGACGTGCTGCAGCAAGTCGATCCGTCGCGGTACCAGGCCTTTGGGGCGGCGATCACCACAAGTCGCATGGGCGTGCCACGGTACTGGTTCCAGTCGAATCAGATTGAATACACCGACCAGGAATCGGTCGTCACCAATCGCCTCGGCGAAGCCCAGATCGACCCGATCACCGGCCAACCCAAGATCGATCACAAGCGACTGGCGACTTCACGGAACAACACGCTGTATGTCGGCGGCACGCCGGTCTTTTACTGGCCCGTTTTGTCGGCCGATATCAACGATCCCGTTTTCTATCTGAACAAGATCAGCTTCAAGAACGATAGCGTCTTCGGCTTCCAGGTCCTGACCGAGTTCGACAACTACGAGGTCTTCGGCATCGAGGATCCGTGGGAAGGAACCGAGTGGCTGACCGATCTCGACTACCTCTCCAATCGCGGCATGGGTGTCGGAACGCGGTTTAACTTCAACAACACGTTCTTCCCGTACTTCAACAATCCAGCCACCGGCTTCCTCGACGCGTGGGCGATCTACGATACCGGCACCGATAACCTGGGGGCCGATCGTCGAGACATTCCACCTGAAACCGACTTCCGTGGACGGGTCTGGGGCCGCCATCGCCAGATGACCTTCTGGGACTTCCAGTTCACTGGCGAGTTGGGGGTGATCTCGGACCGCAACTTCCTCGAATCGTATTACGAAAAAGACTGGGACACCCAGAAAGACTTCGATACCCGTTTCGAGCTGAAACGACTGGTCGGCAACCAAAGCTTCAACATTCAGGGAGCCAACCGGGTCAACGACTTCTTCATGCAGACCGAATGGCTGCCGAAGCTCGACTACTACATGCTGGGCCAACCGTTGGCGTTCGATCGCTTGACCTATTTCTCGCACTCAACGATTGGCTATGCCCGCCTTCGTCCGTCTTCGCCGCCGGAGGATCCAACGGAACTGGCGAAATGGTCGGCCCTGCCGTACGAAACAGACTCGGAAGGAATCGTTGGTTCGAGTCGTCACGAGATCGACATGCCGCTGGAGCTATTCGGCTCGAAGGTCGTTCCCTATGCCCTGGGGGACGTCACCTACCAGGCCCAAGACATCAACGGCGACGACATGCTGCGTGGTTATGCCCAAGGGGGTATCCGTGGCAGCATCATGGCCTGGAGCGTGAACCGCCAGATTCAATGCCAACTGCTGAACATCAACGGCATCGCCCACAAGGTGACGCTGTATGGCGACATGTACTATGCCGACTCGAGCCAGGACCTCTCACGGGTCGCCATCTACAACAAACTGAACGACGATTCGCAGGAAGCGTTCCAGCGACGTTTCGGCGTCGACACGTATGGCCTGCCAGCCGGGGTGCCGGTCCCATGGCAGGTCGATCCGCGAAACTACGCGTACCGTACCAACCAGCAAGGCCAGGTCACTTCGTCGGTCAGCGAAATCGCCGACGACATGACCGCCGCCCAGCTTCAATTGCGACAGACCTGGCAGACCAAGCGTGGCGGACCAGGCAACGAAAAGATCATTGACTGGGTCAAGCTCGACGTCGGCGGAACGATCTTCCCGGACGCCGACCGCGACAACTTCGGCGAAACGGTCGGCCTGCTGAACTACCAGTTCAACTGGCAAGTCGGCAACCGCCTGTCGGTGTTCTCGAATGGTTTCTGGGACCTGTTCGACGACGGCCTGCAGACGGTCACCATCGGCAGCGCGATCAACCGCACCCAGGTCGGCAACTTGTACCTCAGCTACACCAACACGGTGCAGCCGTTCCAGAGCCAGTTGATCCTGGCTTCGCTGCAATATCGCTTGAGCGACAAGTGGTTTGGCGGCCTCGGTACTGCTTACGACCTGACCGGCAACACGAACCTCGGCCAGAACGTCTTCCTGACGCGGATCGGCGAGTCGAGCCTCGTAACGCTGAACTTCACGGTCGACAACAGCCGAAACAATGTCGGCATCGGCATCAACATCGAACCACGCTTCTTCGCCTCGGGCCAGTACAGCAAGATCAACGGCGAACCGATTCCGCCGCTGGGAGCTTACGGGCTCGAATAAACCTCGGAGCAGGGGACCAGCAGCGGATGAAGAACGACCCGACACCCAGCGGCTGGATTCGCAAGTTCCGCCTCGCCTTCTCAGGCATCTTCTGGGCGATCCGCACCGAGACTAGCTTCTCCGTTCACCTCCCCTTGGCGGCGATCGTCATCGCAGCCGCAGCGCTGCTTCAGTTCGACCAGGTTCGTTGGGCGATCCTTTGGCTGACGATCGGGCTGGTTCTGGTTGCCGAGCTATTGAACACCGCGCTCGAATCGATGGCCCGGGCGGTGGACCAAGAGTTCAACGTGCATCTCAAACGAGCGCTCGACGTCGGAAGTGGAGCTGTCCTGGTAAGCAGCATGTTCGCGACGGTCGTCGGCGTGATGCTGTTCTGGAACCCGTTCTGGGCGTGGTACGCGTCTTAGAACGTGGGGCAAGAGCGATCAATAAACAACAGTACCCTGCGGTAGGGTGAATACCGCAGGGTACTGTCAACATCACAGTCGAGCTGAAGAAATTTGCTTAGCCGAATCCATCCCCCAAAGTTCAGGCTCGATGTGTTTGGCAACCTCCTGTCACGGTCGCATGGCAGCGTATGGGCAAATGCAAACCAGGTCAGCCTTGACCTTCGAAAGCTTGTCTCCCTTGGACTTTCGATTGCTGGCCCCAGAGGTGGTACCCTCTCGCATGGGGAATAACTTATCGACCCCAGAACAATTTGGCTAGTCTTTTTTTGATTTTCTTCACGATACCGATCGTGAGAATTTCATCGGCTTGTGAAGTCGCGATTCGCGCAGCAAAAAAGCCGCCAGCAACATGTGCTCGCGGCTCTTTTGTATTGTGCGTTGTTCGAAGTCGAACTAAGCGACGATCTCGTTGATCTTCACCTTGGTGTAGACCTGACGATGGCCCGTCTTACGCTTGCTGTTCTTACGACGACGAAACTTCTGGATGGTCAGCTTTTCGCCCTGGACGACGCCCAGAACTTCTGCGGTGACCGAAGCACCAGCGACGGTTGGCTTGCCGATCTTCACGCCGCCTTCGCCCGACACGAGCAGGACGTTTTCAAACGTGAGGGCGTCGCCAGCGGAAGCTTCCACACGGTAATCGATGCGGAGTTCCTGGCCTTGTTCGACTTTGATTTGCTTACCGTCTTCTTGAATGATCGCGTACATCCGATTGAATCCAATCGTGGTTCTATATTTTGAACGGCCCCAGGCGGGGCAAATGGGTTCAGGGGAAACCACACAATTTACCGACAAACACGGCAACTGTCGAGGGCTCCCAGCCGATTTCTTGCAACTTCAGCGGTCGTCCGCGACCGCCGGATGCAATCTGCCACAGGCCCCTCTGCCGTGGCAAAACATGCGGCAGAGGGTAATAACCTAACTCACGGCAAGTCAAAGACTTACCGACGGCCGTTACGGGCCGTTTCCTGAGGGTCGGCCATGTAGATGCGGCGTCCTTCGGCATCTTTGCATTCCACTTCGACATGCTCGGGGAAGACCGATTCGCTGCCGATGATGTGGACCACCACGCTGTTGTCGTCTTCAATCTGGGCGATTTCGCGACGCTTCTTGTTGTTCAGATAGGCTGCCACTTCTTCGTTGACGCGGCAGTTGATCAGCGAAGCCTTTGGCTGCTGAGCTGCGGCAATCAGAACACGCGTCACCTCGATGGCCATGCTTTCCGATGACTTCACCACCCCGCGGCCACTGCAGCATGGGCAGTCGCGGAAGATGCTTCGCTTGAGGCTTGGTCGGACACGCTGACGCGTCATTTCGACCAGGCCAAATGGGCTGGTTCGCAAGATCTTGGTCCGAGCCCGATCACGCTTCACGGCATCCTTCAGGGCTCTCTCGACGTTCGCACGATGCTTTTCACGACGCATGTCGATGAAGTCGTTGACGATCACGCCACCCAAGTCACGCAGACGCAGCTGCCGAGCGATTTCCTTGGCTGCCATCAGGTTCAACTGATAGGCCGCTTCCTCGGAGGAGCCGTCGTAACGGAAGTTACCGCTGTTCACGTCGATCGCCACCAGGGCTTCCGTCTGATCGATCACGATCGAACCGCCACGCGACAAAGGAACCTCACGCTGGTGGATCTTGGCGATCTCTTCGTCGAGGTTGTATTTGCGGAACAACGCTTCCTTGGTGTCGTGTCGCTGCAAACGATCGACGAAACGCGGCATGACCAGTTGCAGGAACTCTTTGGCCGCTTCGTATTGTTCTTTACGGTCGATGTAAATGGCGTCGACATCCGCCGCGAAGATATCGCGAATCGTGCGGATGATCATGTCGCTTTCTTCGTAGATCTCGCAAGGACCAGTGGTCTTCTTGATGCGTCGGACGATCAATCGCCACAGACGCAGCAGGTAAGCCATGTCGCGCGAGAGATCCTTCTTGGTTCGATCCTGACCGGCGGTGCGGACGATGAAGCCAAGCCCCTTCGGCGGATCGAGATCGAGCAGCGTGCTACGCAGACGGCGACGCACCTGATCGTCTTCGATCTTCCGCGATACGCCCACGCGGCCCAGTGCTGGCATCAGTACCAGGTAACGACCTGGGATGCTGATGTAGGTCGACAGCGTTGGACCTTTGTTGCCGATCCCTTCTTTGATGACCTGGACGAGGACTTCGTCGCCACGCTTGAAGATCTCTTGAATCGGAGGCTTCACGCGAGGGCGGGCCCCTGGACGCTGACGGCGACCACGACGCTGCTGCGTCTTGGTGCCACCGCTGGAAGGTGCGTCGTCTTCGACGTCGTCGTCGCCATCTTCTTCATCGTCATCGCCGAAATCGCTGCCGAAGCGCGACGCGGCGAGGTCTTCAGGACGATCGTACTGGGCAGCTGGATCGTAGCCACCCTGACGGAAGTACTGGGGCTCGACGTCGCTGATGTGCAGAAAGCCATTCTTGCCGACACCGAAGTCGACAAAGGCAGCTTGAATGCTGGGCTCGAGATTGACGACGACACCTTTGTAGATGTTGCCGACGAAGTTTTCCTGGCTGGTGCGCTCGAGATAAAACTCTTCGAGAATCCCATCTTCAACGATCGCAATCCGGCATTCTTCCGGCTGCGAGACGTTGATCAGCATCTCTTTTTTCATGAAAAGCTCGCTTTGGTGCATGGGGTCCATGACCGCGAAAAGCTTTTTCGAAAGGGATGGTATCAACTGATGTTGTCTCAGCCAGGCAGAAGCCCCGCAGCCGAGTCCGGTCCGGTTCTTCTACTGCAGCAGCTGTTGAGCAATCTGAAGTGGTATGTCGCGGGTTGTCCGGTTTTCCAACAGTGTGTTCCTTGCTGGGCAAGCGATTTCAGGGCGAGCGATCTTCGTAGGACGCCAGATAGGGATCGTGCGATGTCTCATTTCCGCCTAAGGAACCTGCAGAGCTTTTGGTCATTGTGTGGTCCTCCGAGTCGGAGGAGCTGAGCTCTGGCGGTTGGCGGCTTCTGGATCGCGGCCTCTTACCTGGCGATCAACAGCAACGTAGCTGGGCCACGGGTATGTCGCTGGTCGCGTGAAATCGGGTCAGATCGCTGGCAGGCTTTTTAAAAGTCCCCGCTGACGATCCGCTTGCCTTTCATTTCGATAAAGCGTTCGAGTCTTGAACCTGTGTCAAGGGATCCAGCGAATTTCGATTCGCCGGACAAGTATTTGTGTGATTTGTCTGCCAGGCAGTGCATGGGCATTGCCTTCAATGTCGCTGCCACTTCTGCCCATGAGGGCGGGCGTGGTCTAGGCCTCGTCGGGGAACAATTGCCGTAAGTGTTCTCGTAGCAATCGCTTAATTTCCCAAGCGTTGTCCATATCTCGCACGCGAGCGGCCAATTCGCGGCATTTCTCGGTGGAAACGGTGCGGCAAATCTGCTTGATCTCTGGAATCGCGCTCGGCGTAACACTCAAGCTACGCAAACCCATGCCAATTAGCAACATGGTGTAAACGGGATTCCCCCCCATCTGGCCGCAAAGCGTGACATCGATCTTTGCTTTTTGGGCCGAGTCGACCGCCATCTGGATAAGTCGTAAAACAGCCGGGTCGCAACTATTGTAAAGTGCGGCCACGTCTGGATTATTGCGATCGACAGCTAATGTATACTGAACCAAATCGTTGGTTCCAATACTGATGAAATCGATTTCCCGAGCGAATCGGTCCAGCATTACCACGCTGGATGGGACTTCAACCATAATGCCGACTTTGAGGTCTCGGTTGAAGGCGATCGACTGCTCTTCCAGGTCTTCCATCAGATCGGAAAGCAACATCTTGGCCTGCCGCAACTCGTGCAGCGTACTGACCAACGGGAACATCACCGAGACATCCCCCAACACGCTGGCCCGTAAAATGGCCCGCAATTGTCGACGGAACTGGTCGGTGTTTCGGAGCGAAAGGCGAATGCTTCGCAGGCCCAAGAAGGGATTCTGCTCTGGCGGATGATCTTCGCCGAAGATCTTGTCCGCCCCCAGATCGAGCGTCCGAATCACGATCGGGCTGCCCTGCATGTCGCGAATTACCTTGGCGTAGACCTGGTAATGGTCTTCCTCGGTGGGCTCGCAATCTTGACCGAGATACAGGAACTCGGTCCGGTATAACCCCACGCCGCTGGCACCACGTTCGATACACGCGTCGGCTTCGTGGGGGAATTCGATGTTGGCCATCAACGTGATCGTCTCGCCATCGGTGGTGATGGCCGGCAAATCACGGAGGCCGCGAAGTCGGATCTTGGTTTGACGCTGCTGCTCGACTTCCTTCTCGTAGCGCGCGATCGTCTCTTCGTCTGGCGAGACAATCACACGGCCTTGATGCCCATCGATAATGAGCATTGTATCGGTCTGGATGTCTCGCAGATTCGCCCCGACACCAACCACAGCTGGCAACTCGAGGGCTTCGGCAACGATAGCGGAGTGACTACCAGGTCCGCCCACTTCCGTCACGATGCCACGAATGTTGACCCGATCGAGATTTGCCATCTCGCTGGGCGTCAGATCGTTGGCAAGCACGATTGAAGGCTGCTTGGCCGCCAACTTCTTCTTGGCATCCGCCCCGAACAGAACGTTCAGCAGACGCTGTTCGATATCACGAAAGTCGCCGGCTCGTTCCCGCAGAAATGGATTGGGAACGCGTTCAAAGAACTGGATATAGCGGGCAAATGACTGCGAAACGGCGTATTCTGCCGTGTAATGACGATAGCGAATCGAGTCGATCAACGACTCGTTAAGCTTCTCGTCACGGACCATTTGCAGGTGAGCCGAGAAGATCGCGCCATACTGGTCCCCCAGTTCGACAGCGACTTCATCCTGGCTGGCCTGGATCTGTTCGGCAACAAGATCCATGGCCCCAGACAGACGCTTCAGTTCAGCGTCGACGTTCGCCCGAGAGATGAATCGACGTGTCACGCGAGGTTGCTGGTCGTCGACCACCATCGCTTTTGCGATAGCGACGCCGGGAGAGACAGCAATCCCTTGGAGAACACGCATTGATGATTGACTCACTTGATTAGGGAGAAACGAGCTGCCGCTTTCAGCGAACGACTACTCGCCCTCTTCTTCATCCTCTTCGACGAAGCGACGGACAACTTCGACCAGAGCATTTGCGGCGGTTTCGGCATCCGGACCGGTCACGATGATCGTTAACTCGGTACCTTGCTCGGCGGCCAGCGTCATCACATCCAGGATGCTTTTACCGCTGACCGTCAGGCCATCGCGAGCGATCTCGACCTGGGACTGATACTGTAGCGCGACCTTGACGAACATGTTCGCCGGACGTGCGTGTAGTCCCTGCCGATTCGGCACGACGACTTTTCGAATGATGGATTCCTCGCCCATCCAACCATTGCCCCGTATGAAGGAGCTGTCGAGAGACTCTTGTCGGCGTTACCCCAACACCGACCGATTCGACAGCTCCGCCAGGAATAATGCGACTGTTTAGCTGCCGAACTGGTTGTTGTCCGCTTCGTCCAGCAACGTCTTGATGTCTTCGACCGACTTCGACTGCTTGAGGAACTTGCAGAACATGTCGTCGCGCAACTGACGCGAGATGTTTTCCAACGCTCGCAGGTGATCGCCAGGGCGATCCGGAGGGGAAACCAGCAGGAAGAACAGGTGAACGGATTCACCATCGAGGCTGTTGAAATCGACCCCTTCGGTGCTCACACCGACGGTGCCAACCAGCTTTTCGACGCTTGGATGCTTGGTATGCGGAACAGCGATGCCACGGCCGATGCCGGTGCTACCTAGCTCTTCTCGCTTGAGGATCGCCTTGATGATGCTTTCGGCGCTATCTTCCATGATATCGCCTGAGGCAACGAGACTGCCGGCCAATTCGCGGATAACGGCTTCCTTATCCTTCGACGCCAGTTCCGGCTTGATTGCCTTCACACTGATAAAATCGGCAAACTTCATTAGCTAGGTTCCTTTTCATGATGGACCGTGCCGGTCCAAGTCGCTGCAGAGACTCGGTGCCAGATGTCCAGCGTGGTTTCGCCAGCGTGGTCGATATCTTATCCCTCGAAGTTCGTTTCCGCGTCGGGAGCAGGCTGCTGCCCCTTACCGCGGTGAGCCTTCAGCTTCTCTTTATGCTTACGCAGCTGTTGTTCCATCTTGTGAATCGTGCTGTCGAGTGCTGCGAGCAAGCTTTCCGCCGAATCGGTCGCGACGAAGTCCTCGGTCTTCTCGGCCGTAACGCGCAATTCGACTTCTGGCTTTTCGGTGTGTTCCAGGTCGATCGTAACTTCCACCCCAGTGATCCGTTCGAACAAACGATTCAGCTTCGAAACTTTCTCGGTGATCGTCTCTTGCGAAGCGGGGCTCAAATGACCATGGCGCGTTGAAATGTTGACTTGCACGTCTGAAATCTCCTGACGGGGATGATCCGACTAAGTGGGGCTAAAGCGTGGGAAATCGGTTGGGGACCGACGTTGCCGACGGAGGACTAGCCACTGTTTCATCATCGATGCTATAGCGGAAACATCCCAGTCTACAAGCAACGCAACGAGCTGACAAATGGAGCCACCACCCGTTTCGGTTCAATTTTTCAACGTTTTTTGATAAATCGAGAACGACCTGTAGGCGGCACCTCGGTCCCATATTCACTCTACCTCATTCCCCCCGCAAGGCGAGCAATCTCGTCAATTCAACCATATACACCGCAAGGGGTGTCTCTAGGGTGGGCTCGAACCACATTTCCCCCACATCGACGGGAACACTCGCCAGAAAGAGAGTTCAGAAGGTCCAATCTTTAGCGATAGAGCGATGCCGGCTGACTGGCCACCTGATCGGTATCGTCCAGCAGGGTCCTGGCCCATCCTCGAACGGCCGTTTCTGGGTGCTGGCAAAGAGTTTCCAGCTGCGAGCGGGTCTGCTCGGTCATCTGATCCGATGAGAAACCACACAGCAAACGGTAGATCAGCGGTCCATGTTCAGGGCTGTGACTTTCCAGGGCGTATTTAACACAACGAGCCAGGTGCGGATCTTGTCCAACGAACTGCCGGGGATCGAATCCATGAACTTGAAGTTCAAACGGTCCTTGGCTCCAGATCGCGGCGAGCGACTGGGCGTCTTCGACCTGAGCCAGAGTTACCTTGGCCAGGCTGGCCTGACCAATCTCGGCCCGCTGGCTCAATCCACGCAAGTAGAGCAGGGGATCGTCGACCGTTTGAAGCGTTTCCGCGAAGTGGGTCCCGGTGCGAACGCTCAGCTCCGATGCGTCTTCCGCGGCAGGCTCTTCCGAGCGAACACCTTGATGTACTTGCGCGGCAATCCGCTGGCCCGGCTTGAGCGTGAACGGCCCACGGCAACTCGATAGATGCAGCTCCGAGGTTCCTGCGAGCCCTTCAATGTGGACTTCCTGATTTCCCTGGGCCGAGGCAAAGTCGATCCCAGCGGCAGTAACGGCCGAGGTTCGGAGGCGAGCCCGAACTGGCAAATCACTGGCGACCATCTCCAGGTCCTGGCCGGCAATCTGAAGCTTCAGCTTGGCTCCAGCCTCAAGAGCGACTTCCACGGTGCCATACCGAACGGTCAGAATTTCACCGGTCCAATTCAGCTCCGAAATCGCGGCGACTTCGATTTCCACGTCATCGTGCTTCAGCAGGCACTGCCCACCAGGCGTGATCACCATTCGACCGTTCGCAAAGCGATCGAGGTCTCGCGAAACCCACGAGGCCGATCCCTTCGAGAGCAGCAGCGTTCCGGCAGCGGAATCGATTTGATAGGCATGCTCGTCCAGCGGCCGCAAAGAATTGCCACTGGCAACTGGCATGTGGAACGCAGTCGTGGCGACTTCCGGCAGACGACGCGGAGGCTCATTGGTGACTGGGACTGGCTCTTTGGGAGGCGTTTCCATGGGCATAGCTTGAGCCAGGAATGCCTCGGGGGCAGGCGTTTGCGGGGCGATCATCGGCCCGGTGGGCTGCGGTGCGTCGGCTGGGGCAAGCTGCTGTTCCCACTGCTGAAGCACGATTTCGCGAACCTTCTCGCGATTCATCACGGCAGCGGTTACCAATGCGGTGACACACGCGGCCAACGTGGTGAGCTTGAACATCGTTCCGATCAGCGAGCCTTTTCGGGCCGGCTGTTCGGCTTGTGGCTTTCGTTCAGCGCGCGGCCGCGATGGTGCTTCGCTGCTGAATGCCAGGGCGGGCAATTCAATGGCGATCTCGTCATCGGTTCCTGCGACGGCGGCGGAAGTGCCTGGGATAACGGCATACAAACGTTGACGAAGAGTTGGTTCGACAGGGGCAGGGGTCGAAAGCCACTGCGAGAGGATTTCGTGACACGCCGCGACTTCGGCCAGCAAGCGATCGGAAGCGAAGCATTCGTTTTCTAGCTTGACCACTTCTTCGGCAGGCAGGGCGTGATCGAGGTAACGCATCACTTTCTCGAGACTCGCGCAGCCACGTGCTTCGATCGTCAATGGAACGATTTCGCGCCGGCCGACGCGATCTTGCAAGTGCCGAAGCAACTGCGCGACGAACGGGCTTTGTTCGATTTTCTGCGAAATGATTGCCGCTTGCTGCTCATTGAGAAGACCGTGCTGGTGAGCGAGCAAGGTTCGTAGTGTCAGGCGCATCCGTTCCCCTGGACTGGTCTAACCGTGCCGAAGATCCTTTCTTCCAGGAATGAAGAAAGATGATCCGCCGCATGGTACCGGGGCCCCAACGATTTACCCAATAGCGGTTTATGCATCAAACGCCCCCACGGATGACCCAGAAGAAACAGCTTTCTTAGTCCGTAGTTTTTGACAGCGTCGATTTCGAAGGGTATCTATTCCCATCTCCGAAAATGAGCGACGAAGTTCGCCTTCCGACTGCCCATCCGGGCCTCTATTTACCGGTCTAGCGATATGGTGCTAGCGATTAGTCGGGTTCTATGACAGCAGTGCCAGCGAAAAACGGCAGCGTTGCCGAAATCCACCTACGAATGCCGCTAGCAGCAGTCGATGAATGCTAACGGCCACACGGTTGTGGTCACGCATGGCATGGTCGCCGTGTGACGCAGGAAGCCAGAGTGTGGAACGGATGCCAGTATCTCCGCATTGTTTGGCAGCCTTGAGGACCGTCCCTTTCGGCAACCCAAGGCAAAGTCGTGGAGCAATTTGTCATGAAGACGTTTCTAATTGTACCTGGTGCCTTGGCAGGATTGCTAAGTGCCAGCGCTTTGTTTGCCCAAGCCCCGGGCAATCCGTATCAACCTTCGGCGTATCGCCCCGGTGCGACCTACTATGCCGAACCAAGCGCGCCCGCCAAGTTGTGGTCGCAGCCAACCCAACCGGTAAGCTACAAGCCGGAAGCCTCGCTCGAACCAATCCAAGGCGATAAAGCCTATATGGATGCCCTGGAAGGAAAGCATCAGCCCGCTCCATCGGTGATGGACAGCATGGGCCCTGCTTCCTCCCCTTACTCGCCGAGCGACTGCCTCACCGGCGATTGCAATTCGGGATATCCCTCGCTGGGAGCTGTTTACGGCGACTGCTGCCAACCATGCTCGCGCTGGTTCGCTTACGGCGGTGCCTTGATCATGAACCGTGACCTCGAAAAAGAAGTCTGGCTCAGCTACGACACGGGCGACATTGGCCGCCAGGTGATGGGCTCGCACGATGCCGGTATGGACTGGTCCGCTGGTTACGAAGTTCGCTTGGGTAAATACCTCGGTGCCAGCAACTGGGCCGTCGAAGGTGTTTTCTGGGCCGTTCGTGACTCCACCGAGTTCACCGTCACCAACAACGAAGTCACCGGTAGTTTGAACACCGTTCTGGAAGACGCTTTCCATAGCCTGTCGTACAACAACGGTGGTGTTTCCAACGTCAGCTCGTACTTCAACAATGCGTTGAGCCATCGTCTTCGCCGTACTTCCGACTTCTACAACTTGGAACTGAACCTGTTCCAGGATCCAACCCTGTACTCGTGCAACACCGGCTGCACCAGCTTCTCGGTTGGCGTGCTCGGCGGTATCCGATACTTCCGATTCTCGGAATCGATGTCGTACTCGGCTGACACGGTCGACTATGCCTACACCGGCGAAGTGAACGAAATTAACTATAACGTTGACGTCTCGAACAACCTGATCGGTCCCCAGATCGGCTTCATCGGCAACCTGTCGCACGGTCGCTGGAACGTCCACCTGGGTAGCAAGCTGGGTATCTACGGCAACATCGCGACGCAGGACTCGGAAATGTTCGGTGCCGCTGGTTACGCCTTCGTCAACGACCCTGCCAGCCCGAACGATGGTCGCGAATTCAACCTGAGCAGCTCGCGAGGTCGCGTGTCGTTCCTGGGCGAATTGGACTTGGGCTTGGACTACAAGCTGTTCGATTGCTTCACGCTCTCGGGCGGTTACCGTGCGGTCGCTGTCAGCGGTGTCGCCTTGTCGGCCGACCAGATTCCGCAGAACTTTGAAGACTATGCCATCATCAATCACGTCCAAGCTTCCAGCGACGTGATCCTGCATGGTGCTTACTTCGGCGGCCAGTTCGTCTGGTAAGCCCAAACGTTCACGACCTGTTTTGCCAAACAGAAAAAAGCCGTTCCTTCCGGAGCGGCTTTTTTTTAGTTCTTGATTCAGACGTAACCGCTCCTCGACGGGTAGGAAGAGCGGTCGATCGCATTTCTAACGCAATGCGTTAGGTCGCGGCCTTGGCTTCGGCTCGGTGGAGCAGTTCGACCAGCGTGATCGAAGGATTGCTCAACTTCAGAACCGGAGCGAATTCTTCGTAGTCCTTGTCGACCTTTTCCAAGGTCTCGGCCACCGATGGGCCACCCTTCATCACCTTGTCGTAGGCGGCCTGGAATCGATCCAGTTCGTTCCACGATTCGTCAGCGGTCGCCGGCAACAGGGCCGACAGGGCAACAGCGACTTTGCCAGGTTCTTTGTTTGGCGATTCAATGTAGTCTTCCAGATCGAGGTGCGATTCGATCAGCTCGGCGAAGCTTTCTGGCAAGCTCCAACCACGAGCGATCACGCCACCTGCTTCCGCATGGGTCCAACCGAACGTCTGGCGTTCCAGGTCAGAGATACGGGCCTGGCCTTCGCTACGACCTTCGATCAGGCCGCGATATTTGTCGCCCAGTTCCTTGGCCAGCAGTGGCACGGCCATGTCTTGCAGCAGAGCGGCGGCGAAAAGATCTTCAGCATCCTTCAAACCAAGGTGCTTACCAACAGCGCGGGCAAACAAGCCACGACGCAGCGAGTCTTGCCACAGACTCTTCAGATCGAATGGACCGCTCTTGGGGTTGGGCATCAGGCTGAAGACCGCGCTCCACAGAGCGAAGTTCTTGATCGTGCGGATACCGACCAAGGTGATGGCAAGCTTTACGTTCGAGATCTCGCGCGAGAAACCAAAGTACGAAGAGTTCACGAAGCGCAATACCTGGCCGGTCAGACCTGGATCGGCTTCGATTGGTACCGCGAATTCGGCAGGACCATTTTCTGGATCTTGTGCCAGTTCGAGCAGACGAATAGCGCTTTGTGGAAGTGCTGGCAACTGTGCCCCGGCCAGCAGGTCTTTCAGAGAGTTGTTTTGAGTCATCTTGAATTGCATCCCGTCATTCTTGAAAGCAGATAAGTTCCCCGGTCGCTGTCGGTGAACGCAGACTACACGTGAAATAAATAGGTCACTCCGATCCTTGGGGCAACTTTCGAACCGCGAACCGCTCGCATTATGCAAAAAGTCTTTGATGCAACGCCGACAGACGATGATTTTTCGCCTCATCAGCGATGAACTCAGTGATGCGAAAAGAAAACGCGCCGCCAGATTGCGACAAAAGCGCAGCAGCTTCAACCTTATCTATTGATTGAAGTTAAGACGAAACGCCCTTCGACTACCGGCGTCGCGGCACACTCGCTGCAAATCAATCTGACCAGTCAAACCTTGCTTGTCAGATCTCGCAGAACCATAGCCCCCGTGACTCGCGTCTTATTCATCTTTTTGCTCGTCCTTTTTGCCCTATGGCTGGGGACCAGCGTGGAGCTTCCCGCACCGCCGCAAGGTGCCGAAGCGAACTCGCTGGTGATCTGGCGAAGGACCGAGAGTGGCTGGATCCGGGCAGAGAGTTGGCTCGTCTCGCGCGACCATCTCAATCGCGAGCCAACGCCACCACTTTACCCCGTGGCAGCTTTGCCAATGATTATTACGCTGAGCATCGGCGCCCTGCTGATTGGACAGCCGAAAGAATGTCGTGATCAGATACTAGACCAATAGCCAATTCGGCGCGTGGTCTATTCTTCTTCCATATCCTCGCCGCTGTCGGCATTAGCTTCGATTTCGGCCTTCAGTTCGTCGATCTTCAACGCCAAGCGGGTCAGATCCGGGATGTTATCGACACCCATCTTCTTGAAAACGTTGTGACGGCGCGCTTCGACCGTACGCAGGCTGACGTCCAGGCGATTGGCGATCACTTTGTTCGCCTTGCCGATCATCATCAGCTTCATGACGTCGCGTTCGCCGGAGTTCAGCTTCTCGTAGTTCTCGCGAGCCTCGGTCGCTTCCCGCGATTCCAATCGCCAACGCGAGTCGAGCGTGATCGCTTCATTCACGGCGTCGATAATTTCCTGCTGCTGACAAGGCTTCTCGAGGAAGGTGATCGCGCCGTTGCGCATCGCTTTGACCGCGATCTGCATGTTGGCGTGGGCCGAAATCAAGATGACCGGAATCCGCTCGCCCATCTCGACCAACTGCTCTTGCAGCTCCAGCCCGCTCAACCCGAGCATCCGCATATCGGTAATCACACAGCCAGGGCGATTGGGATCGAACGACTGCAGATACTGCTCGGCCGATGCGAATGTCTCGACTTGAAGACCAAGTGAGCGAATAAGCATTCCAATCGATTCCCGTGCCGCAGGGTCGTCATCAATGACAAACACGGTCGGATTCGTCGACATCACCAGTTACCTGTTGAATGGAGGTGGGAAGCGTGAAGAAAAAGATCGTACCGCGCGAGGGAGCAGGTTCAACCCAAATTTTCCCCCCGTGCGATTCGATGATGGTACGACTGATCGAGAGCCCCATGCCCATTCCGGTCTCTTTGGTCGACTGAAATGCCTCAAAAACATCGAAGTTGGGTGGGACCCCAATACCATAGTCCCGAACCGAAACCTGAGCCAGTGACTCGTCTTTGTTCTGCACCAGGCTCGTGTGAATCTCGATGATTCGTTCGCTGTTGGTATCATCGATCGCATCGGTCGCGTTGCTAATCAAGTTGATCAATACTTGTTCAATTTGAATTTTATCGACAAATACCTGCGGTGTGGAAGGATCTATAGCGATCGAGACTTCAATCGCTTGTTCTTCCAACAGTGGCGCGAGCAAGGCGATCGCATCGTTCATCAAGTCGCTCATGTCGACTCCTTCGACGCGTGGCGCCGTTCGACTCACGTAATTGCGGAGTCGTCGAATGATCTCGGCGGCTCGTCTCGCTTGCTGTCCGATCCGGGAAACGCACTGCTGCACGCTGGCCTTGTCGACCGGATCGGGTGCCTTCAGCAGGTTCTCGCACGTACCGGCGTAGTTCGAGATCGCGTAGAGTGGCTGATTCACCTCGTGAGCGAGGCCTGCCACCAGTTCGCCCATCGCTGTCAGCCGCAGGAAGTGAGCCAGCTCGGCATTGCGACGGCGGATCTCTTCTTCGGCATGAACCTTCTCGGTGATGTCGTGCACCACGCCGACAACGTGCGTGAACTGACTTCCGGAAACATGCACCGGAGAAATGGATATTTCAACCCAGCGGAATTCGTCTTCGTTGGCATGAATTCGCAGCGTATCGCGGGCCGGCCGACACGAATGAATGCCGGCGACGATCACGCGGAAACGGGCTTCGTACCGCGAGTCGCAGCGAATCACGCTTAAGCCGTTTACGCGGACAGCTTCCCGCGGACAACCGACGATATCGAGGAAGGCCTGATTGCAGTCGACGACGCACATTTCTCCTTCGACCAGCTGCACGATGAAGATCCCATCGCTGGCCGAGGCAATCGCACGGTCGCGAATACGCATCTCAGTTTCGGCTTCTTTGCGAAGCGTGATGTCCTGAAAGACGTACTGGGTCGCCTCTTGGCCGTAGTAATCGACCGAAGTCGACATCAGCTCGACATCGAGAGGCCGACCATCGATGCGTTTGAGAACGTACTCGTTCATCTGCAGCGGGGCCCGGTCGCTAACCGCCGATTCGGTCAGTTTTTCCATTTCGTGCACGTCGGGGATTTTAAAGTCGGCGATCCCCTTGCCGACCAGTTCCGATGTCGTATGGGCTCCGAGGCACTTTAGCGCCATCCCATTAGCGAGAACGATCTTCCCTTCGCAGGCCACCACAATCGAAGTGGGTGAATGATCGATCAACGCTCGATAACGCTGCTCGCTGTTACGAAGGGCCTCTTCCGCTTCGACCTTCTCCCGCTGCAGACGCCATTCGCGAATGGATCGCTTGGCCAGCCGAGGCAAGTCCGAGAAGCCGCTGTCCGACTTCACAACGTAGTCGATCGCCCCTCGCTTGAGCACGTCGACCGCCGTTTGCTCGTCCCCCTGGCTGGTGATGATCATCACTGGGTAGCGAGAGCCTTTCCCTTGCGGTTCGATGAGTTCCGCGCCTAAGCCATCTGGGAGCGAAAGATCGACGATCACCAGATCTGGCAGAGATGCGTCGATCGACTTCCGCGCATCCTTCAACGAGAACTGCGTGGTGAGCTCGAAATCTTCCATTTCGGCTCGGAAGCCACGCACGATCAGACGGGCGTGGGCCGGGTCGTCTTCCACAATCAGTAGTCGTAGCTTTCTTGCCATCATTCTACCGCGAGAGGATGTCCGGCGCGATCCGTCGCCAAGGGAGTGTTGCCGGGAAACAATCAGGTACGCCGCTTAATTATTACTGCGGGGCGCGTGGTTCAGTTCCGTCCAATAAGTGCCGATGTGCCGCATCAAGTTGGCAAACTGCATGTATTCAATCGGCTTAACCAGATAGCTATTGGCGAATCGATCGGTCGCGCCCTTAACATCCGCCTCGGCATCCGACGTGGTGAGAATCACCACAGGAATCTGTTTCAGCTGCGGATCTTCTTTGATTCGCTGCAAAACGGTCAGCCCGTCGAATTTCGGAATTCGTAAGTCGAGCAGGATCAGGTTGGGTAGCGGCTTGGGCTCTTGCCCCTTGCCATCGCGACAGAGATAGGCCAGCGCGGCTTCACCGTCGGTCACATGATCGATGAACAACGCTTCGCCGAATTCTCGAAGGGTGCGCATCATCAGCTTGGCATGGGCGGGATTGTCTTCTACCAGCAAGACACGCCTTGAATCGGATACCATCGATTTGCCCCCAAGTGTGATCAACCAGGCGAGATGAGCTTTCCTGGTTTCAATCGTCATCCATCGTGACGATCTTCCAACGCTTTCACGTATTTCTCGTCGGATTGCTGACTACCAAACTTTCTTTCAATTAGTATCGTCCCGAATGCGAGCAAAAGCAACGAGATAAAGATCCAAGCCAAGTCACACAAAGCCGTTAAAGCCGCTGGCACCGCTAAAAACGGAGTGCACATGGCGCCCACGATGTTGCCCAAGACGTAGCCCACCACGGCCCCTGGCCAGAATCGTTCGCGCACCCAACCAACCAGGAAGCCAATCATGCCTCCTCCGCCCACCATGCCGGCGCTCCATGTCACCCACTGATCAGTCGCCACGGCCGAACCATAGACATCGGTCGCTTGAAACGACTGCACGATCGGCATGGCAATGCGTGCCAGGATCGCCGAGAAAGCGACCAGCAGCATTAGGAAGATAAGTGGAAAGGACTGACCTTTAAACATCCGCGGCCTCGATTAATAGTCACCAACACGCAGTTGGCCATCCGCACGATGCCCAAGCTGGCGATAAGTCACGCCGTTGATGCTCTCGGCAATGAACTGCACGCTACCGTCGCCATGGGCGGCGTTCAAACCGCCTGGATGGTGGCTACCAACACCGCCGACATAAAGCAGCGGATCGTTGGGAATCACTCCAAAGATTCCAGCCGCCTTGGAAGGCAGCGGAATGCCTTTGCCGTCGAAGTTCATAAAGTCCTTCTCGGTTAAAAGCTGAGCTTTCGCGTTCGCTTCTTTGGCCTGGGTATCTTCTTCGGCCTCTTCTTCGTCATCTTCCGAAGCAAACTCTTCGATCCCACCGAATTCCCCCTGGATATCCATCGAATCCTGCGGAGACATCTCGAGCGTATTAAGCCATTCCTTGTCGGTGTAAACGTTCGGCAACGGAATCGGAGCCCCACCAGCGTTCGGCTGCGAGCCGGTGTTTCGCAGCGAGGCACGGGTACCGCTCATCCATCCCAGATTGCTCGGAGGCGTTACTTCCGCTTCGCCGAGGAACAGCGTGAACGCGAGACCATCGCGGAAGTCGTTGGCCGAGAGCGCCTTATTCAAAATGAACGCGCCGGTATTGGTCGTGTTGATCGGTAGCTCGCAGTGGTTATGAAAACCAACGTAGTGCGACAGGCCGACGCGACTATTGGCGCGACTAGTCGGGCTGGAAGGACAATCGAGCACTTCCAAATAGAGCTCGCGTGGACCGTTCTGAGCCTTGTCGTAAACGCTCTTGGTGAAGTCGATGTGATCGTACGTCGTCGCATCACCCAGGTAAGGCAGCGTCGCCGAGATCCAGTTGTGATGGTATCCGTGCGGCGAGTTCTTGATCGGGCCGGTGTCGTTGATCGAGCCAGCAGGGAAGACGTTGTTGGCCGATTCGTAATTGTGCAGAGCCAGGATCAACTGGGCGAGGCGATTGGTGCACGACAAACGTCGAGCGGCCTCGCGTGCCTGTTGAACGGCCGGCAGCAAGAGAGCGATCAAAACACCGATGATGGCGATCACCACCAACAGTTCCACCAGCGTGAATCCGCGTTTGTTTCGTGTAGTCATTTATTCTTGCTCCGACTCAGGGAGGGAAAGATTGATAGTTCGTTTCGCTCGGATCGTTCTGGCGGGGTTGTCTCCCAATTGAACGTCGACCTCGACCTTCCGCTGGCTGGGTTGGTCGGACTCCGAGGTCTTAATTGTGACCGTGGCCGGGTACTTCATTCCCTGGGCACCGGCAGCGAGATTCCAGGTTTCTCCGGAATAGGCAGCATCTTGGGCCAATCGTACCTGGGCAAGCGAGATGCCGGCTTCCGCCAGAAGATCGACTTGCGATTGATCGATGTTGCGGCGCTGGCTGGAAGTCTGTGTCGTGACACGCGACAACGACGCGGTCGCGATCAACACCGCAGCGACCATTGCCACCAGCACGATCACCGTCACAAAGCCACGCCGGCAGCGAGGGGAACGTTTCATGGTTGCCTCCCGACCGCTTGTTCGATGCGATACGTTTCCGAGGAAGGCTTGCCGACGTTCGGCTTCACCACCAACTGAACCAAATTGCTCGAGGGCTGCGACAACTTGACCTCGCAGCCACGCAGGCGATAACCTTCGTGGCGTTTGCCAGAGGACTCGCCTTCATCGAATTGCTCGATCCGCTCGACAAGGCCCTCGTTGATGTCGTACTGGACGGACGACTGAGGCAACTTCAGTTCAAGCCGGTTCGGCTCGGGTAACGTGGCAGACTCGGCGGACCGCAAGTCTTGCCGCAACTGTCGTTCAAGTCGCACGACACCTTGCTGCAGATCGATCCAGCTGAACGCATTTCTAGCCTCGATCTGCGATTGGTGCACCAGCTTGATCGACAACGTCGCGATCACGCTTCCCACCGCCATCACCACAATACATTCGACCAGACTCGATCCTTGTATTCGGAAACGTTTCATGGCTGAGCCTCCTCGGCTGGAGCGTCCGGACCTGCAGGGGCCTTGCCCGTGAATCGCCAAGTCACCAACGAGTAACTGGGCAGCGTCCTCGAGGCAGGTACCCACGACAGTTCAAACCGCTCTCCGGCGACTGGTTCGTCGACCTGGTTGATCGCGATCTGCAGTGTCTTTGGGGGCAGACTTTGCTGCTGCTCCATGCTGGTTGCCCACTGCTGGACGACTTCGGGCGAGACCGATTCACCGCTTTCTGCCGCCAGGATTCGCTGGGCGAGATTGTTCAGGGTTTGCTCGGCTGCCAGGCGATGCTTGGCCAGACTAATGCGTGTCGACTGCAGCACCTGGATCGACAACACGGTCGTCAACATCGCGGCCAATACCGACAGTGCGACCACGCACTCGAGTACGGAAAGTCCCGATTTTTGAACGTTGCGTTGCATATCAGTTCCACCCCGCCGTGGATAACGAAAGATTGGTCACCAGATTTATGATAGGCAGGAAGATTCCGATGGCACCAAAAAGAACCGAAGTTGCGGCCAACAAAACCAGAATTGGGAGAAGTATTTTCATCGCTGGCGCCATCCGCAACAGATGCCGACGACGCTTTCCGACGGAGACCTCCTTAAGCGCCCACGCCAGATTGCCAGCCTCTTGAGCCGAAGTGACCAGCGCTGCTTCCCCCCGATTCAAAACACCTTCCATCCGTAGGGCTTCAATCCAGTTGCCGCCGGCCCTTTGCTGGGCATGCACATGCCGGGCAATCCGCCGCACCCGGTCGGCCGGGAACTTGGTCTTGATCACCTCCAAGGCACTTTGCAGCGGCAAGTCGGCCGCGACCACTACCGATAGTACGTTCAGCAAGCGACATTCGTTCAACGGACCATGCACCCAACGCAGGCCCCAGGGGAGCTCGCTAAACCAACCGAACTGCACCATCACCACCATCAAAAACAGGAGGAAGGCAATCGGAATCACAAAGTACAAGCACCACAAGATCACGTCGGTCGACCATTCGCTCCAGCCCCAGATCGCCGGGAACGTGCTCGAACCAATATCGAAATCGTTCAGAATCATCGCCAAGACCGGCTTGATCTTCGCTTCCATGAACGTGAGTAACGCGACCTGGAAGAAACCCACCATCACCACGGTGATCAAGCCGCCGAGGAAGATGTCGAGGTTGCCATAGTTCACGGTGTCGTCACCGGTGAATCGCTTGGAATGTCGATTCACTTCCGGAATGCTTCCCAGGGCACTTCCCAGTTCCAGAGTCATCAACGTTTCCGCGGGCAGGAACACCTTCGACTTGCGGGCCGCGTCGACCATTGGCATGCCGGCACCCATCGACTTGGCCAACTGACCTGCCCGGCGTTCTTGAAGCCCGGTTGCTTCCTGCCGATAGGCCACCACGCTGGCGATCGGCGGGATCCCTTTTTCGAGCCCTGCCAAAACAACCGACATCAGCCCGCGATTCTCCATCACGCGATACCGCTGAATCCCGAAGCCAAACAGGACCAGGCAAACAAACGGAATGAGGATGATCGCCACGAAGCCCGACACACCAACCCACCAGCCCATGCCGCCAATGCAGATGAATAGCCACGCCAACAGTCGCAGCGAGCGACGCATCATCGTCGGCTGCTCGTGCGTGGTGCTATCCCACTGGGTAGCCAGAACCAGCAGGACCATCCCAAGCAGGACAGCCATCCACAGATTCTGAAGGTGATAAAATACGTCCATTTAGCTCAACGCTTGAATGAGATCGATCATCGGCGAAATCAACACCGCCAAACGAATGGCCGCCCAGAACAGCGCCGCCAGCACGATGGTGGTGATAAACGGAGGTCCAATCTTTCGAATCAACTCACGCCGCAGCGCGAGGCGTTCTTTCAACAGCAGCTCGGCACTCTCGAGGGCTTCGTCCAATTGGCCACTTTGTTCGCCCCAGCGAATCAAAGGCAAGATCGACGAAGGAACATCGAACGAGTTCTGCCAAACCTCGGCCAGTGACTTGCCTTGTTCCAATTGTTCGCCCCAGATGACAACCAGTTCAGAATAGCGTCGACTGGAAACAGCATCTTTCAGCAGCGGCAACGCTTCCGAGATTGGCAGCCCCTGGCGAATCAAGATTCGTAGCTTTACCAACAAGTCGAGAACTTCGTACCACCAATGCACCTTGCCCAGGATCGGCAAACTGCGACGCAGCATGGCGGCCTGGGCTGGGGTTAGACAGGCCGGAATCAACAGCATGCCTACCATGCCCAGACAAAAGAAACTGGTCCAGGAAATCGTGGTCGACTGGAAAATGGCCGGGTCGAATGGCAGGTCGAGTTCAAACTCTTCGTAGATCGACATGAACTGCGATTGGATCATCGGCATGATGAACACGTTCAGCAGGTCAATCAGCACCAGCGTTACCGTCGCCAGCAACATCGGATATGAAAGGGCGGCCCACAGGTCTCGCCAGTATTCTTTACGCCAGCTTTCTTCTTCCAGCAGATCGAAGAGGGTATCCCCGAGCCGATTCGACTGGATGCCAGCGACCAGTAGTTTTTGATGGTACTTCGGCAGACGCACGAAGCTAAGGTCGTGATCGACCAGGGGATTACCCCCAGCACGTACCTCGGCAGCCAGTTGATGGAAGGCCTGTTTCAGCTTTCGGCGCGAGGCCTCTTCCGCAAACGCATCCAACCCTTCGTCCAGCGGCAAGCCCGCCTTCGACAACTCGCTGATACAACGTAGCAGTTCGGCCGATTCCTCTTCGTTCAGTTCGATCGTCTGCGGCGGCGAAGTCGCCACGGATGAACCTCCGGTCGACTCGTCCAAGCCGGACGGCGCGCGATCCCGATCGGAATCGTGGTTCGAATCTTCCAAAGGTGATTGCATGAACGAAACGCGGGGAAGGGGATTTAGTTAGCGGGAATCAACACGTAGCGAAGAATAGAAATCCAAGGAATGAAGAGCATCAAGGCATACAACACCACCACGATGCCACCAATGCCCAGCGTCGCGTAGATCGGCAACTGGTTCTGGATCCAAAGGCTCTGGCGCCGGGCCTGGGCGAAATATCTCTGCCCGGCCAAAGCCAGGCTCTCGGCTAAGGCATCAGGTTCGAGCTTCGACGCCAACAACCAACGACTGATTGGCGTTAACTCGGCTGGAGCGGAATGCACGTCCCCTTTTTCAATTCGGTCGGCCCACTCTTTGCCGCTGGCGGTCATCTTGCGGCTACCAGTGGCGGCGGTGGCCAGTCGCACCGCTTCTGGCAAAGGACATTGATGTTTCAGCAACAGGCCCATCAGGTCGAATACCATTGCCCACTGACAATTGCGAGCGATCTTCCGAGCCCCAGGTAATAGCCAGGGCACGATACCATTGCCCAGAAACAGCGACGAAGGCCAAACCTGAAGCAGAGCGATCAACAGTAGCATCAGCGTGCCGATCGGGATCAAGGCGAGGAACATCGGTCGCAGTGCCAGGAAGAAATCGATGGCGGTATAAATGTGCGAGTCGGCCGGAATGAACGAGGTCTCGCAGACCGTTCGCATCTGGTGCAGCTGCTCCATCCCGATCGTGGCGCCGAATACGCCGGTCAAAATCAGAATAATGGCGGGATACACCGAAGCCGTGAGGTACGAGATCCGCACCTTTTGAATCCGTCGAGCGGTGGCGGCGATATCCTCTAAGGCAGAGGTCAGGCGACCACTTCTCAGCCCGGCCGTCACGACAGCCCGGTACATGGGCGGGAAGCCAGTGCCAAGTTCTTCGATCGCTTCGTCGAGCGATTGCCCGGCATGAATTCGCTGAGCAAGATCCTCACCCAGTCGACGCAGCCGGCCGCTGAGTTCCTTGCTCATCCGTCCCAAGTGTGGGTCGAGAGGCAATTCAACCCGCGATAGAGAAATAATCTCGGCGTTTAAGGCGAGAATATCTTCCAAACGGTATGATGGACGAGACGATGCCACACACACTTTCCAGAGAAAAGAATCGAAAGCCGAACCGTCGTATTCTAGCAACCAATCCCCCTCGAAGGAAGAAATCGGCTACTTTGTCTGCACTCAAATTTCCCCTGACATGTCTCGTCGCGTGCCTGGTGGTTGGCTGCCAGAAGCCGGAAGAACCTCCGAAACCGACGCCTCCGCCCATTCGTACCGAGTCGATTGCCCCGGCCCAGACCCCAGAGCCGACCGCCAAGATCGATCCGCCAGCGACCGTTCAACAAGACTCGGACCGGACCGTTCGGCTTTCCCCTTTGATGGCCGCCCTGGCCGGAAAGCAGCTAGAAGTCGACGATCGCGACCGGATTTCAGGCTTCGGTACCCGAGCCGACCAGGCGATCTGGCAAGTTCATTTGGCCGTTCCTGGCACCTACCGAGTCGAGGTCGACGCCGTTTGCTTGAGCCCAACGCAAGAAGCGCAGATGCGCATTCACATCGGAGAACGGCGATTCGTTGAAGAGAAGATCACGCTGAGTAAAAACGATCAGCCGGTGATAACGACGCAAATGGGAGAAATCACTCTGGACGCTCCGGCCGACTATCGCGTCGTGGTTGAGATGACCGGAATCCCGCTGGTGGGAGAGTTCGCGATGACCGAGATGCGACTCGTTCCCCTGGAAGATGAACCGCTCCCGCTACCGAAGTTCGAGGCCGGTGACGGGTCGCCTCAGAAGTAGGCTGGTTCAGCCGAAAGCTACTTCTGTTTCTTCTGCTGCTTCAGAATCGATACGATAAAAAACATTGCTATGCCTCTCTCAAAAACCGTTGTTCCTATAACCATCTTAAGCAGAACCCAATCAGGTTCGCTGTGGTTAGCCGAATTTAGACGAGAGTACGGCTCTACTTGTTCCATCGGCGGTTTCACGGGCGAATGATTGCCCAAAACCGAAAGAATGCGTCCCTTCGCTGCGGGTCGATGGAACCGTATCTCACCACAGCAGTGCTGGCGATCCCCGAGAGATTCTGCCTGCTGAATTCACGCGAGGGGCTTGTCAGGCGCTAGTAAATTTCGCAACATTTCTCAAAAGCTCCTAAGATTTTCTCATTGTTACCTCGTCGGCCCGGGTTAACCTCAAAGGTTTGCCCGCTCCTCATGCTCCCGCAATAGTTCACAGGCAGCCCCAATGCTTGAAACGATCATTACGCTTGGTTCGTTCGTCTTCTTCACCGCGCTTGTCGGTGCCATCACCTGGGTTCTCACCCGGAAAGACGACCATAGCTCGTCGGCTGGTTACTTCCTGGCCGGACGCTCGCTGACTGGCGGTTACATCGCTGGCTCGCTCATGCTGACTAACCTCTCGACCGAACAATTGGTTGGGCTCAATGGAGCAGCCTTCAAAGATGGTATCTGCGTAATGGCCTGGGAAGTCCTGGCCGGTGCCTCGCTGGTGATCATGGCGTTGTTCTTTCTGCCACGTTACTTGAAGAGCGGTATCGCGACGATTCCGGAATACCTCGAGAACCGCTTCGGCGACTCGACCCGTGCGATCACGTCGCTGATCTTTATCGTCGCTTACGCAGGGATCTTGCTGCCCATCATCCTTTACACCGGGGCGATGGGGCTGAGCGGTATCCTTGATATTAAAGGCATTCTGGGCATTACCCAGGACGCAACCGCCAGCGGTGCACCGGACGCCGGCATGAGCGGTGCCGACTATGGCATCTTGTGGGGCACCGTTTGGTTGATCGGCATCATCGGTTCGGTCTACGCGATTTTCGGTGGTCTGCGAACGGTTGCCGTCTCTGATACCATCAACGGCTTCGGCTTGCTGGTGGGTGGTTTTCTGATTGTTTACTTCGGTCTGCAAGCAGTCGGTGGCGATGGCATCTTCTCCGCTTTGAACACGATGCAGGAAGCCCACCCCGAGAAGTTCAACTCGCTCGGACCGTCCACGTCTTCGGTGCCATTCACCACGCTGTTCAGCGGCGTGCTGCTGCTCAACTTGTTCTATTGGTGCACCAATCAGCAGATCATTCAGCGTACCTTCGGTGCCAGCAGCTTGAAGGAAGGGCAGAAGGGCGTGCTGATGGCGGGCGGCTTGAAAGTTCTGGCCCCGATGATCCTGGTTGTGCCTGGTTTGATTGCCTATCACTTGTATGGCGACACGATTGCTAACGACCAGGCCTATGGCGAGTTGGTGAAGAACGTCTTGCCGAAACCACTGGTTGGCTTCTTTGCCGCGGTGATGGTGGGTGCGATCCTCAGCTCGTTTAACTCCGCTCTTAATAGCACGGCAACCTTGTTCAGCCTGGGTGTCTACAAGCAGATGCTGCACCCCGATGCCACCGACGATCGCGTGATCTGGTCGGGCAAGGTATTCGGTACGATCCTGGCGATCGTCTCGATGACCATCGCTCCGCTGCTGGCGGGCCAAGAGAGCATTTTTGGTTACCTGCAGAAGATGAATGGCTTGTACTTCATCCCAATTTTCTCGGTCGTTTTGGTCGGAATGATCTCGAAGCGTGCTCCGAAGATCGCTGCTGACATCGCGCTAATCACTGGCTTTGCCGTGATCGCGATCTTCTATTTTGGCATTCAGCCTCTCACTGCGGGAAAATCGTTCGACTTGAACCAGTCGTTCTACGACTTCCACTTCCTGGGCCTGGTCTTCATTATCCTGGTTGCCTTCCAACTGCTGATGGCATTGGTCGCACCACGCGATACGCCTTACGTCCAGGAAGATGCCGGCGTCGTCGACATGACCAGTTGGCCGTTCGCCTGGCCCGTCGGCATTGGCCTGATTGTTGTGGTGAGCAGCATCTATATCTACTTCGCGAAACCGGAAGTGATCTTCCCGCTGGTTCCACCTCCATCGGCAGAAGCGGCCGAGGTTACCATTCCGGAACTCGAAAGTTAGATCGAGCCGGAAGCGACATGATCGCGGGCGAGGCTACGAGGTGCCTCGCTCGGACTGAGCGATCATCACCTCGAGACATTCTTTCAGATGGGTTCGTGCTCGATGCAGTCGACTGCGAACCGTTCCGACAGGCAGTTCCAGCACGTCGGCGATGCGATCGTAGTCCATCCCTTCCAGCTCGCGCAGGACGAGTACGTCGCGATGCTCTTCGGTAAGTTTGCCGATGGCTTCATGCACCTGGCGAACGCTCTCTTGCTGTTCCAGACGATGCCCAGGTCCTTCGCCTCGATCGACCGGCTCGTTGCCGATGTCTTCCCGTACCTGATCGATCGAGTGCACCTTCTTACGTCGACGACGATGGCTGATCGCGATGTTAAACGAGATGCGATAGAGCCATGTGTAGAAGGCACTGTTGCCCTGGAACGATCCCAGCTTCAGATAGGCCTGGACGAACGACTCTTGCACAACATCTTCGGCATCCTCTTTGGAACCGAGGATATGCAGCATCGTGTTGAATAGTCGCTGCTGGTAACAGCGCACAATCTCTTCATAGGCAGCCGAATCGCCTTGAAGAATGCGCTGAATCAGAAACGAGTCGTCGGACACGAAGAACTAGCCAGAAGGTTGAGATGAGGAGTGATTGTTGCCAGGTAACTGACCAACGAGCCTCAAGGGGACCGCGACGAGTGGCTCAATGGGGACGAAGAAAGGATAGCTTCATCGTAGCTGAAATATCGAGCTTTATCGAGGTTCCAGCCGAGGTTGCCACTAGGAAGGATCGCGATGGACCGTATCGGGCGAGAATGCCGGCAAACAAACGGCAATATATTCGGCACCTTCGGAATGGGGACTACTGTAGCGAATCCATTCTCCTTTTTTCGCAATTATTGCCTGACCCGCCGAAACGGCTTGGACACCTTCCTTCGATTCCACGGTCAGCTCGCCTTTGAGAACCAGCGTATATTCGTCGAACTGCGGCGTCTGCCCCGGTTCGACCCAGCCACTGGGGCTGATCATGCGAGCGATGCTCACCTCCGACGTTTGCGAGTTTACGTGACCGATAAACTCTTGAATGACCTTCGGCTTATTGCCGGCGGCTTCAATGATGGAAGGGGCAGGAATAAATGTCGGCATGAAGGGGGCATCCTGAAACGAGAGTAGACTCCCAGAAAAGATGCCCCATTCTTATGCACTAACGCGCGGCCAGGCAAGTGGCTCTTTGCGGAGCCGGGCATAGACAAACAGCGTGACCGACAGCAGGAAGATCACCACGCTTACATTCTGCGAAATCGTCAGGCCAGTTCCACCGATCGCGTACTCGTCGGTTCGGATCACTTCCAGCAGGAAACGAGCGACCGAATAGAGCCCCAAAGTCAACGCGATGACTTCCCCATCCACTTTGCGAAATGGATAGTACGCCAACACCAGCAGACACAAAATCAAACCATTAATGCTGCTGTAAATCTGTGTCGGATGAACGGGCAACGAACGCGCCGGCAACTCATCGACATGCAGCGGCACCGAGCCCTTATCCTTGAGCTTCATCTCCAGTAAGCCACGCGATGCTTCTTTCGTCATCCAGGTCGCCATCAAGCGACTTCGCAGCACTTCCATCGGTGGAACCGGCTGCCCCTTCAAGGCATATCCGTTGATGCTAAGCACCGTATCACCGATCTCGATCTTGTCGTTCTTACTGGCGGCCGAGTCAGGCAAGATGTTCGCGATCCGCACATCCCCTTCGTCGTCCTGGGCGAACAGCAGACCATAGAACGAACCGTTCTCCATGTGCCGCTGAAATGGTGGCGAGTCAGGCGGAAACTGCACGGCGGTCGGCAAGGTGCAAAGGCCGCCGTAGCAGCAGCCATTCATGAAACAGCCAAGCCGACCGAAGAACATGCCAATCATCAAGCTTGGGGCGATCAAGTCGGCCAACGCGAGGGGGGGGATTTGCTTGCGATAACAAAACACGGCAAACGAAACCGCCGCACCGATCAGCGAACCGTACACCACGATTCCCCCTTCGGTTACTTTGAAGATCTCGCCAAGCGTTGCCCGCCAATCGCCGGGACGATAGAAGTTGTCCCAATATTGAATCACAAAGAAGACGCGCGCACCGATCACACCGCAGACGATTATCACCATTGCCAGTGAATAGATGACTTCCGGATTGAGTCCCATCCGCTGGGCACGATACGCCGCCAGGCCAACCGCGGAAACAATCGCCGCAACAAGCAGCACACCATAGCCACGCACCGGAAAGCCCCACTGGCCCGCCTCTTCGACCCGCAGCATCGGCAACACGTAGACAATCGCGGCCGAGACCACTACGAACAGCGGTAGATGTCCCAGCAGCTCTTGCTGGAACTTGGGCTTTCGCGAGAGTAGCCCAATCCAGATGGCAACGATGATGCCCCAGACGATTAACAGCCATCCCCAGCCCACCACAGGCAGGCCAAAAAGTTGCTCAGGAACGGGGATCAATAACAGGGTGCGTTGCACGATCGGTATCGGGGAAAAGAGGATTACGGAACATCCACCGGGCTGAACAACATGTTGTCGATCAGACGTGTCGTTCCGACCCGAGCAGCCACCAGGATAACGACCTGGGCATCGATTGTCTGTACCGATTCCAGGGTCGTTGGGTCGGCTACGGCAATGTAATCCAGCTTACCAATCCCGGCTGCCGCCAGCGTTTGCTCCATTGTACGCACCAGTTCGGCGGCGTCTCGCTGACCGGCGGCGATTTGCTGGCCTGCCTCGGTCAGACTTCGTGAAATGCTCAACGCAACTTCACGCTCTTCCGATGACAGATAGCGATTCCGCGAGCTCATCGCCAAACCATCCGCTTCGCGAACGATCGGACAACGCACGATTTCGATCGGCACAATCAAGTCACGAACCATCTCTTGGATGACGCGGACCTGCTGAAAGTCCTTCTGCCCGAAGTACGCCTTGTCGGCCGGGGCGGCTTGAAACAGCTTCAACACGATGGTCGCCACGCCGTCGAAATGCTCTGGCCGAAATGCCCCTTCCAGTGGAAGCGACACCTTGGGAGCTTGAACCACCGTCGAACTGCCGGGCGGGTACATCGCTTCCACATCCGGAACCAGCACCCACACGGGATCGAACCGGGAAAGCAGCTTCAGGTCGGCATCGAGCGTTCGGGGATACTTTTCGAAGTCCTCGCCCGGGGCGAACTGCGTTGGATTGACGAAGATCGTCACGACGGTCACGTCGCATTCGTTCTGCGAAGCTTCGACCAGGCTCAAGTGCCCTTCGTGCAAAGCCCCCATCGTTGGAACGAGTCCCACATGCTTGCCGGCGGCTTGAATCTTGCGGATCTCGGCGCGGAGCAGGGCAGGGTCGTGAAACACTTTCGGTTGAACAGCCACTGGACGATTCCTTGACGGAAAGAAGACAGCAACGGCGAACAATGACGCTTAGCTTGTGGTCTAAGGCACCTACAAAAAAAGGGCTGCGCGAGATGCACAGCCCTTCTTTGTTCAAGTGAACCAGGTCGTGATTTAGACCAGGTTCGCGGCACGCATCTTGGAAGCCTGGCCAGCTTGACCGAAGGCAACCATGCGATCGATACAAACCTTCTTCATCGCTTCGCGAGCTGGAGTCAGGTAAGCACGTGGATCGAATTCCGATGGCTTTTCCATCAGGATCTTACGGATGGCACCGGTGATGGCCATACGGTTGTCGGTATCGACGTTGATCTTACGAACACCGCTCTTGATACCGCGTTGAATTTCTTCGACAGGCACACCGTAGGTTTGCTTAATTTCGCCGCCGTACTGGTTGATGATGTCTTGCAGTTCTTGAGGAACGCTCGAGCTACCGTGCATCACCAGGTGGCAGTTTGGCAGACGCTTGTGAATCGCTTCGATACGATCCATGGCCAGCACGTCGCCGGTAGGAGCCTTGGTGAACTTGTAAGCACCGTGGCTGGTACCGATGGCAACGGCCAATGCATCGACGCCGGTTTCGGCAACGAAGCGTTCGGCTTCTTCTGGGTCGGTCAGCAGCTGGTCGTGGCTCAGTTCGCCTTCAGCACCGTGACCATCTTCTGCTTCGCCCATGCCGCTTTCCAGCGAACCCAAGCAACCCAGTTCGCCTTCGACGCTCACGTTCTTGGCGTGGGCCATTTCGACCACCTTCTTGGTGACGTCGACGTTGTATTCGTAGCTGGCTGGGGTCTTGCCGTCCGCTTCCAGCGAACCGTCCATCATCACCGAGGTGAAGCCATTTTCGATGGCGCTCATGCAGGTTTCAGGGCTGTTGCCGTGGTCCTGATGCATGACGATTGGAATGTTCGGGTAGAGTTCCGAAGCGGCCAGCATCAGGTGACGCAGGTAGTTGTCCTGCGAGTACTTACGAGCACCACGCGAAGCCTGAACGATCACCGGCGAATCGGTTTCCTGGGCGGCTTCCATGATCGACTGGATCTGTTCCATGTTGTTCACATTGAAAGCAGCCACGCCGTACGAGTTTTCAGCAGCGTGATCCAACAGCACGCGAAGGGGAATCAAAGCCATGAGGTCTCTCCTGGTTCAAAGCGATAACATGGCTGCGTGAGGAATCACAAAGCCCCCTAGGGCAGCCCGACTATTTCTCAGAAAGTCGTTATTATCAGAGAGTTTGCGGCGTGGGGTCAATCCCCTGTAGACTCGTCAAAGTGCGAGGGAATTACACCGTCCGTAGAGTCTTCGTTAAGGGGGAAATTTTCCTTGACAGTGTCGCGACTCTGGAAAAGATCGTCGAATTGTGTGCCCGCCAGGCGAAGCAACATGATCTGACGTCGCGTTTTGCCGCCGTTTTCACGCTCGAAAAAGCTCTTGCCCAAGCCCTTCGCCTCGGTGGTCCCACTGATGATAAGGGTCTGCCCCGGCTCGAGGATGGCCGAGAACTCGATCTGCTCGAGGACCTTTGATTCCTTGCGTGTCTCGATGCGGAACATGCCTTCGCCTGCTTCGACATGCTTCTTCGGCTGGCCGTGATGAATCTCAGGCGTAACAACCACCTGGACGCGGCCATCGTTCTGAGGATAACCCTTCAGTACGAACTTCGATTCGGCATCGTAATAGGTCTGACCCCGCAGCGTGCCATCGACCGTTTCCAATAGCGACAACTCTGGCTGGGTTGGCACCATAACATATTCAATGCGTTTGCCCCGCGGGAACCGGCGGCGATTGATGGCGACCTTCTCGTCGCCGTCGACGCGCACCATCTGCTCGCCGTTAAGACCTTTGTTGCCATCTTCTTTGCTGCCGATGATCTCGCGAATGGGAGCCGGCAGATGGAAATCGATGATCCCGACTCGGAACCCGTTGGCCATCAGCTCGCGACGTTTATCGAGGGGCAATGCCTGCTCGTCGATCTCTTCCCAGATGCTCTGGCATTTGGTCTCATCGAGGCTGGTGAGCGAGACCCGTGCGATGTCGAGCATCACGGTGTCTTCCGATAGCGGCCGGCTTGGCAGTTCACTCGGAGCGCCCAGTTCTTCTGGTTCCCACAGCGCACGACAGCCCCCGGCGAATAGCAACGCCATCAGAAGCAGTGTGGTTGTCCTTCGAGCATCCATGCCAGAAGCAATCTTCGATGTGGGAAAAGCAGGCCGTCGCCAAGCGCGCGTAGCACTTGGCGGCTGGATAGTAGGAAAAGCGTCAAGCTGCCGCAAGCGAGGTTTCTCGCGACGCTAGCAGCTTGCCTATTCCCCTGCTGGCAGAGGGACCTGGGCCGGGTTTCGCAAGTAGGAAATCAGATCGATGAACTGCTCGTCGGTCAGCAAGCCACCTTCCTGATTCGGCTCGGCTCCAAGCTGCAGATCGGGCATCGGCGAAAGACTGGTCTTCTTCTGCGCTTCGATCCCTTCCTTCTCGACCGTCACGCGATCGGTCGGCGTTTGCAGGGTGAGCGTCCGGTCGGTTTCTTCCGCCACAATCCCACTCAGCACGCGGCCATCGTCCATCTGCACCACCGTCATCCGGTAGTCGGCACTGACCACGGCGCTAGGGTCGATGATGTTTTGCAGCAGGTAATCGAGATTGCTGCGATTGCTGCCGGTCAGGTCCGGACCGATGTTGCTTCCATCGCCGTACAGGCGATGGCACTTCGCACACAAGCCACTAAAGACGACACGTCCCTTGCTCATGTCGGCGCCGGCCAGGGCATCTTCCGTGAGGCGACCTTTCCAGTAGGCCATCGCCATCTGCTTCTCTTCGCTCGACTCGCGAACTTCGCCCCAGACGTCATTCACACGCTTCGAGAGCGTATCGTCTCCCAGGTTTCGCAGTTGACGAACATGGAACGCCGTCACGTCCGACTTCCGAACTTGCCCCTTCGCCAAGGCATCCAGCAGGACATTCGCGAAGCTTGATCGCGACAACAGAATCGCCAACACCTCAGGCCGTTGTGGTTCGCGGAAACGACGATAGTTCTTCACCAACAGCTCGGCAGCGGCGGGATCGTTGAACAATGCCATCCCGCGGGCTGCGACCACATTCACGCTGGGGGTGGTGATCAACTTCTCGCAAATCTTCCGCAAGTCATCCGGCTTTGCTTCGATGAGCGAGGCCAGCGCCGAGCAGCGAATCTGCGTGTCGGCCTCGTTGTTCATGGCCAACGCCCGCAATTCGTCGAGGGCCCGGCCGTCGCCAAACACGGCTCCTAGTTCGCGGAGTTTCTGCGAGATCTCAGGGTTGTCGATCTTGGCGAGCTCGGTTGAAGACGCGTCCCAGGCATCGGGCTTGCGAGCCTTCGACCAGCCTCGGAGTGCTTCGCTCATCCCCGCCAAAACAGCATCCGCCTTGGCAGGATCGAACTTCGCGGCCTGGGCGACAACGGCATTGATGGCCGCAGGATGCTTTTCAATTTCTTCGGTCAACCGCCGCGTAATCAACTTCGTGGTCGTTGGCCAGGTTGAAGCGGCGACCACTTCCACCAACTGCCCTGGCTTCTGCTCGGCCACTGGAATGAGCCCATACCAGGTCATCAGCGGCAAATTGTGATCTTCGGCGTACTGGGGATGCTTGACCAATTCGGCCGCGACCGCCGTTCGCATCTCGACCGGCAGGCGATGCATGGTCGAAGTCAACGTCAGCAGCACCAATCCCGATGGATCGCTCTTGGCCATTTCAACCAGCTTCGGCAACAAAGCCTTTGCTTCGGCCTCGACCTTCGCGGCTTCCTTTTTGTTTCCAGGAACAGGGCCGTGAATCCCATCGAGCGGCCACTGGTCGGTCAGCAATCGCAACGCCCAGACGCGAATGTGTTCGTTCTCGTCCTCCAGCAGCGATGTCAGCAGTTTCGGATCTGCCGCTCCGATCGCGTTCAGCTTCCAGAGATATCGCAGCCGATTGCGAGCATGCTTGGCATCGGACGTCATGGCCTGGTCCGGCGTGGTCTGCTCGACCATCGACTTCAACAAGTCGGCCAGCGGCGTCATGTCGTTGCCGGCCATCGCTTGTTCCTGCAGAACCAGCCGAGCCATCCGCGGGGCCCAATTGTTCTCTAGCTGCTGCACCATGGGATTCAGGAAATAGGTCTCGCCGGAAGGTGGCCGCTGAAAGCGACTCGCTTTGTCGTACGAAATGCGATAAATCCGTCCGCTGGTGCGATGCACGCCGGTATGATCGTGGCACTCGCCGGTGTCGCTCCAGTCGATGATGTAAACGCTTCCGTCAGGGGCGGTGCTCAGATCCATGCCGCGGAAAAAGGGATCACCACTCTTCAAAATGTCTTTACCATGCTTGCCGACGTAGCCGCTTCCCTCGCGTTCGAGGATCTCTTGATTAGCCCGGTAGCCATGCATGTTGAAGGTGAACAAGTTGCCGCGATACGCTTCCGGCCAGTTGTTTCCCTGATAGATCATCATCCCCACATGGGCATGCCCGCCGCCGAATTTGTCGGCTGCCCCGTCGCGTGAGTCTTGCCAGCGGCCGGTCGTATCGAAGTGCCAATGGTCGGCATGATGATCGATTAGTTCGTACGTGTGCGGATTGGGATCCAGGGTGAACGACTGCTTGAAGTGAGCCCCTGGGATGGTGTGCCAGAGATGGCCATTCACCGTGTTGATAAAGAACAGTTCGCCGAACTCGTCCCAGTCGTGTCCCCAGGGATTGGTTGTGCCGCAGGTGAGCACTTCGACATGCTTTGTCCGGGGATCGTACCGCCACATGCCCCCTTCCAGATGATGCCGCTGCTCGTCAGGCGTTCCAGGCAGACCGATCAGCCCAGGGCACGAGTGTCCACAGCGACCGTAAAGCCAGCCATCGGGACCGAATCGAAGACCGTTGGCGAAGTTGTGATAGTTGTCTTTCGCGACCGTGAACCCATCCAAAACGACTTCGGCCGGACCATCAGGCTTGCCATCGTGATCGGCGTCAGGCACGAACAAGACATTCGGCGGACACATCAGCCAGACGCCACCCAGGCCGACTTCGACACTGGTCAGCAGCTGGACGTCGTCGACAAACACGTTTCGCTTGTCCAGTTTGCCGTCACCGTTAGTATCTTCGAAGAAAAGCACCCGATCCCGCAAACTGCGGTCGAACTTCATGCTGGGCTGATCGTACGTATAGTTCTCTGCAATCCACAAACGTCCCTGGGAATCCCAGGTCATCGCGATCGGATTCTGGACGTCGGGTTCGGCGAAGACCACTTCCGCCTGAAAACCTTCCGGCACCTCGAAGCTGGCAGCCGCCTGGTCTGGGGGCATCGGCTGGGCGTCTTTGTCGCGTTCCGAGTTGTGGGGCTGGGGAAAGTCCGCCAGGACGGGACTGGCCAGCAGAAACAGGATCAGAAGGCTTCGCATGGAGTTTGCTCGTAAGACGGGACGCAAGGAGGGGGGCTAAGGAAGGAAATTTCTGAGAAAACCTAGTTTAATCGAACGGAATCCCATGCGGCAAATAGCCGGCGAGAACCTCCTTCCGATGGGTCCCCTGCAGCCATAAAGCTTCTCGTCAGCGGGCCTTAGATTTGTTACCATCCGAGTTTCCCACGGACACACTCCGCCAGACAGGGTGTCTCGCGAAGACCCCTCGCAAGCCAATTCAATATTCTCACGAACGGAAGTCGGCATGACTATCGACGCTTATTCCTATCCCCCTTGCGGCACGAACAAGAAGATCAAGTTCTATTGCCCGGACATGATCGCCGATATCGAGAAGATCGAACGGATGCTCCAGGGAGAGCAGCGGGTGGCCTGTCTCGAATTCGTTCGCAAGCTTCTGGAAAAGTACCCGAACCACTCGGTTCCGCTGTACTACAACGCGGTGCTGAACCTGCAACTGTCGGACGAACAGCACGCAGAAGCCGCGGTCAACTTGTTCCTGGAACATCACCCAGACAATCCCGCCGCTCACGCGTTGAAGGCCACGCTGGAAGCCGCTTTGGGCAAGGGGGATTCAGCCATCGACGAGCTGCAAACGTCGCTCGAAAAGACCGAAGAACGTCTGCATCCTTCGCTGTACGATGCGTTCGGCGCCGTCGGCCAGATGTTGCTGATGACCGGCAAGGTGCTCGGTGCCCGCAGCCACTTCACGCTGCAGTCGAACCTGGCTCCTGAAGACGACAACATGCCGATGCAGATGCTGATGCGTCTGAATCACGCTCCTGAAATTCCGATCTTCCTGAAGCAAGACCTGTCGCTGGCCGAATGCCCCGCCGACTTCCCTCGCAAGGAAGAATTCAACAAGGCCCTGCAAGATGCCGCCCAAGGTTTGTGGCGTCGCGGTCTGGCCCAGTTTGAAGAGCTTCGCGCTGGGGCACCTCGCAATCCGGCAATTCTCGAGAACATCGCCAGCCTGCAGTTCAGCCTCGGCCAGGACGACACCGCCGCCAAGACGCTGCACACCTATGCCGTCGCCGAGCAGCGTGCCGATTTCGAGGCCGCCACAGAAGCGGAAGCACTTGCCAAGGCCCTGACCGATCAGGAAGAAGAGCAGATCGACGTCGTCAACGCATCGATGCCGATCAAAGAAATGGAACAACTGCTCGAAAAGCTGCGTGTCGACGAACGAGCCGAATACCTGCCAATCGACCTTTCGCAGCTTGGCACCGAAGACACGCCACCGCCACGTGCCGCTTACCTGTTGCTCGACAAGGCCCGCACCGCCTCCGACGCTGACCTTACCCTCGACACGATTTCGAGCGTCCTGGGCGAAGTGCTGGTCTTCGGTAAAGAAACCGATCGCGCCGCACGAGTTGAATTCACGTCGGCGAAGGGTCCTCGCTTCGATCAGGCGATCGAACTGCTGAAAGAGATCTGCGGCGATACGATCGAGCCGACCGTCGAAGAACACGTGCAGGGCCGCATCTTCGCCCTGCAAGACCTGATGAACTGGCAGTGGCGTCTGCCGGACGATATCAAGCCGGAGACGCGCAGCCGTTTGATGGCCGAGAAGCGGAGCGAAATCATCCTCGAACAGTGGGTCAACTTCCCGCTGAAGACCCTCAATGGCAAGTCGCCGCTGGAAGCTTCTAAAGATGCTGATCTCCGTTTGCCGCTGGCAGCCGAAGTGCTGACGCTGGAAATGGTGGGTCAGCAAGAGAAGTGGAAGTTCGACTTCGGCAAGCTGCGTGAAAAGCTCAACCTGCCAGGTGGCGGCCTGCTGCCACTGGAAGGGCTCGATGTGGTTTCGCTACCTATCACGCGACTGCACCGCGTGCCTGCGGCTCAGCTTTCCGACCAAGACCTGGTGCAGGCCTACGGCCGCAGCGTCATTCGCGGGCTGAACAAGGCTGTCGAGCACTTCGCCCATGAACTGCTCAACCGCGACTCGCTGAAGGATCAGATCGATCGGGCTCAGCTATATGGCGAGCTGGCTCGCACCGCGCCCGAAAGCGACGAAGCCCTGGATTACCTGCAGAAGGCACAAGCCGAAGCGATCGCTCAGGGTCAATCACCAGGTCTGTGGATGGTTGCCGAGCTGTCGATGCGATTCGAACGTCGCGAAATGATGGAAGCTCAGCAGTTGATGCAGACGCTGATGTCGAAGCATGCCCAGGAACCACAAACGGCCCAGGCACTCTTCGGCGTGCTGCAGCGATTCGGTTTGATCACTCCGGATGGACGAATGGCGGGCGGCATGCCTGCTGGCGGTCCGCCTGCGGGTGGCCCTCCACCGGAAGCGGCTGGCGGTTTGTGGACACCTGATGCTCCGGCTGCCCCACCAGCAGCTCCTTCGCCGCAAGCTCCACCAGCCGGTGGTGGCGAAGAAAAGAAGTCGGGCCTCTGGCTGCCAGGAATGGACTAAGCCATGGCCATTGCCGACGACGCACACTTCATGGGGCGAGCACTCGAGCTCGCCCGCCAAGGGCAGGGGCATGTCGAGCCCAATCCGATGGTTGGCTGCGTCATCGTGCAAAACGGAACGATTGTTGGCGAAGGCTATCATCAGCAATTCGGCCAACCTCATGCGGAAGTCAACGCGATCGCCAACTGCGGCGACGCGTCGCTGGAGGGAAGCACTTTCTATGTCACCCTCGAACCATGTTGCCATCACGGCAAAACGCCCCCATGCACCGACGCCTTGCTGAAGGCTCGACCGGCACGGGTCGTGATCGCCCAGCAAGATCCTTTCCCACGCGTTCAAGGTGGCGGTATCAAGATCTTGCGTGATGCAGGCATGGAAGTGGTGGTGGGTGTTTGTGGTGACGAGGCGAAGCAGTTAAATGCCGCTTATCGTAAACGCCAGCAAACGGGCAAGCCGTGGGTCATCGCAAAGTGGGCGATGACACTCGACGGCAAACTCGCAACCGCCAACGGCAGCAGCAAATGGATCAGCAGCCCCGAGGCCCGCGCGGAAGTGCATCGCATTCGCGGCTTCTGCGACGGCATCATGGTCGGCAGCACAACGGCCCGTCTCGACGATCCACTGCTCACGACTCGCCCACCAGGACCTCGGACCGCAGCGCGGATTGTTTTCGATAGCCAGGCATCGCTGCGCGAGTCGAGCCAACTGATCGCCACCCTCGATCAGGCTCCAGTGATCTTGGCTGTGTCGTCGACGGCGCGGCCAGAGCGACTGGAACGCTTACGTCGCGCAGGCTGCGAACTGATCATCTGTGAAGGAACGGACCACGCAGCCAGAGCCGAATCTCTTCTGCAACAGCTTGGCGAGCGCGGCATGACGAACTTGCTGGTCGAAGGGGGAAGCCAACTGCTCGGCTTGCTGTGGGATCAGCGTCAAATTGACGAAGTCGTCGCGTTCGTCGCCCCCAAGATCGCAGGCGGAAGCGACGCCATCAGCCCCATCGGCGGCCACGGCCTGACGAACATGGAAGATGCCACCCAGCTCCAACGCACCACCTTACGAACCTTCGGCGACACGATCTGCCTGCAAGGTTTCACCCGATTCAGCGACGAACAAAGCTTGCGATAGTTGGGGTGCCATGGCCACGGCTTTGCGTGGCCATGTCTTGATCAAAAGTTTGTTGCTCAATCTCTCTGGAAGCGACATACTTCACGTATGGCAACTGTTCATCGCAAAACGATTCAACGCTTTGAAACTGAGGGAGAAGCCCATTTCCTGACCTTCTCATGCTATCGACGTTTGCCTCTCCTTACTCGCGATCGAACGCGTCAATATTTTGTAGATGCGGTCAATCTGAGTCGAGAAAGAAATCGATTTGACCTCTGGGCCTTTGTCATCATGCCCGAGCATGTCCATTTAATTGTGTTACCGCACAGTGATGTCAAAGTCTCTTCGATACTTTCAACAATCAAGCAATCCGTTGCAAAGCGAGCATTACTCTGGCTTAAAGTAAATGCCCCAAGTTTCTTGCCACAGATAGAAGACTTGCAGCCCAGTGGGAAACGATGTTTTCGCTTCTGGCAGCGAGGACCTGGGTACGACCGCAACCTACGGTCGGCGAGAGACGTCCACGAAAAGATTCGTTACATCCATCAAAACCCAGTTCGTCGCGGGCTTGTTGATGATGCAACGAATTGGCCGTGGTCCAGTTTCGCTGCATGGCAGTCTGGGATTGATACGCCGATCTCAATTGATCGATCCGAAGTCCCCGTACTCTCGAATTCTGATGATGATATCAGATCGGAATATCTGCGGAGTTGACGAACCGCAAGTAGGCATGGCCACGCAAGGCCGTGGCCATGGCACCCATATCGTCAACTTGTTAGTCCTCGTTCAACTTTCCTGGTTTCAGGATCTGCTGTTGAAGACGGGAACCTTCGCTGACCAGTTTGCCGGCCAGGATGTCTTCTTCGGTGAACTTGGCGAAGAGGACGTGCCCCTTCTTACTCCGCTGCCAGTCGTACGAAATGTAAATTGAACCGTCCGGGGCCTGGAATCCGTCGGGGTACGATACGCCTTTGCGTTCGTCCAACATTAGACCGCCACGCCACGACTTGCCTTCGTCGTCCGATAGCCAGGCGGTCAATTGGCTGCGGCCTTCGTTCTGGTCGATCTGCTTGCCATGCTTGACCAGCAGCCACTTGCCGGAAGCCAACTCGCGCAGGTGAAATCGCGCGGCTGGGTGCTTGATCTGAGGCGGAAAGACGGGCTCAGACCATGTTGCGCCGACATCGTTGGAGGTCGTTAACATCGCGCCGCGACGTGTTCGGGCCAACATCCAAAGCGAGCCATCTTTGCGTTCCAGTGCGCGATGCTCGATCCAGTCTGGCTCTGGAAATTGCACGGCACCGCGTCGCGTCCAAGTTTCGCCCTGATCTTTCGAGACCAGAATGTTGCCCCCTCGCAGCGGATCGAGTTCTGGAAACACGCCCACGCCGTAAGGGCCCAGCCCACGATTTTGCAGAAGCTGAGCAAACAAAATCCATTCGCCGTTGGAATGAACGATCGGCTTGTTCAGCATCGAACCGTGCCAGATGCGTTTCGGTTCACTCCAAACAAGTTGATCGGCGTCGGGATTGTCGCAGCGAGTACACCAGAGTCCGCCCCGCCCGTCGAAGTGGTTCATCGTTTGATCGAAGAAGAGCCAAAGGCGTCCCTGGGGATCGGTCCACAGGTTCCCCACGATCACACTGCGAGGTAGCGGCAGGTGCTTCGCCCGGCTATCGATCACCAGGATCGGCTCGCTCCAGGTATGCCCGTCGTCGTCGCTTTTGGCGAGTAGCATGTAAGCACTCGGCCCATCTTCGCCCCCGATCCAAGCGGCGAACAAACGCCCCTTTGGGCTTCGCTCGATGCCGATCGTCATGCCGTAGTCCAGGTTCTTGACATGATGCTCGGGACCGGGCTTTGTATTCAACGTCGGCGGCAGCAAGGCGAGGTCGGCGACCTGTCGCAGCGTGGCCAACTCGACCTGGCGAGCCTCTTCCGCCGTGGTCTTCGTCAAATCGGTCGGCTCATCCGCTACCGCAAAAAACGGAAAAACAAACGCCAAAAGAACGGCGAAACCAAGATTCGCGCGCAGCATAAAACACCGGTGGGTAACAAGGAAGGAAGTTCAGGCAGGAATCGCAATGACGCGGAGTGGCCGTTCGCTTAGAACAGTTCGTGAATCAGTTCGCCACCTTTGACCAGTTGCAGCGGTTGATCGAGGTCGGTGACATATTCGTCATGAGGATTCATCCCCAGCACATGGCAGAAGCTCCGGAACAGGTCTTGAACTTCGACCGGACGATCGGAGACCGAGACACCTTCGTCATCGGTCGCCCCAATGACCTGGCCCATGTTCACGCCGCCACCGGAAAGGCAGGTAATCCAACCATCGGAGTAATGCTCGCGGCCGCCATCAGGCTTGAACTTCGGCGTCCGGCCAAACTCGCCCATCCAGACAACCAGCGTGTTATCGAGCATGCCACGTTGATCGAGGTCGCGTAGCAGGGTCGCGTAACCGCGGTCGATCCCTTCGGCCAGCTTCGGATTTTCGTCCCAGCCTTTTTTGTGCGTGTCCCAGCCTTGATCGCTGACGTTACCGGTGCTGAATACTTCGACGAAGCTGACGCCCGTCTCGACCAGGCGGCGAGCCAGCAAACATCCCTGGCCGAAGTCGGTCTTGCCGTACGCTTCGCGTAGGCTTTTAGGTTCTTTATCCAAACGGAAGGCTTCGAGTTTGGGGCTTAGCACGAAACGCTGCGTCTGCTGATAGATCTCTTGCTTCTCGAGCACGCGTTTCGCCCCGCCGCTGGAAGCGAACTGGGCATCGAGCCGGGCCGATAGATCGAGCCGTCGGCGAAGGCGTTCTTCGGGAACGGTGGTCAGGACATCTTCTGGCAGCGTACCGGCCTGATCGATTTTGAACGATTCGTAGCGGGGGCCAAGCACACCGCTGTTCACGTCACGCGTCTTGATCCGCGGCTTGCCAATCCGCACAAAGGCTGGCAGGTCGTACGTTGGGTCGAAGCGATCGCGGGCAACCACGCTGCCCCACGTTGGATACTGGATCGAAGGGTTGATGGGGTAGCCGCTTCGCACGAGCTTGATCGCGCGAAAGTGATCGCGCTCGCTGCTTTTCATCGAGCGGATCAAGGCGATCTTGTGCATCATCTTCGCCGTTTCGGGCAAATACTCGGCGATGTGCACGCCTGGCAGCGAGGTCGGAATCGCCTTGGCAGGTCCTTGATACTGCGATCCGATCTTAGGATTGAATGTTTCAAACTGGCTGGGACCGCCATCCATCCACAGCAAGATCATCGCCTTGCCGGTCTTTCGCAGTTCGTCCGCTTGGGCCACCAGCATGTCGCGCCACGACAAGGTCATGGCGCCTGCGGCGGAGGCAGTCATCAACTGCTTGAGAAAACCACGCCGATGCGAAACATGGTCGCGACCAGCCACTAAATTCCAAAAGGGGCGAATCATGGAATCTTCCTCGGATATTAGTTGCGGGTTGTGAACTCGGCGGTGTTCAACAACGCCCAGAGCAGGTCTTCAAACGCTTCGCCGCGCGACTCGACTTCTTGAACATAGTCGTACGCGATCTCTAGTTCCTTCTCTTGCGGAGCCCGTCCGAGCACGTTGACGTAGAGACGCTGAATAGCCTGGCGATCGTCAGGCGTTTCTTTCAGCATGCGGGCCAGCTTGGTCTGTTGATCATCGCCTGCTTTCACCTGGTTTTGAAGCTGACGATTGTTCATCAGGAACATGGCCTGTTGCATCGTCTGCGGGCGGAAGGCTCGGCCGAGGGATGGATCGTAGCCGAAGACCTCGTTCACCAGGTCTTGCGTGCTTTTGGGTGGTGGTGGGAACCGCATTTCGGCGGTCGGCTTCATTGGCGTTCCTTCGACGTTCGGAAGTTCGACCGCCGTGACCAGGCTATTGAAGACCACGTCGCCACGCATCTTTCGCAGCTCGGCGGAAGTCAACTGACCAGCCAATTCGTCCTTCGCATCCAACTGGCGTTGGTACGCTTTGGTATTCAAGATGACGCGCATCAGCGGCTTGGCATCGTACTCGCTGGCGATGAAGTGCGCTGCGACGGCATCGTGAACCGAAGGAAGGCTCGGGAAGCCTGCCTCTTCCGAAATCTCGTCGACCGGATCGCAGAATGGCTGATCCATCAGGCGTTCCCAAATGCGGTTGGCATAGGCTTTGGCGAACAAGGCGTTGTCGGGCTGAATGACCCAGTTAGCCAGCAGCACGCGGCGGTCGAGATCGCTGGCACCTTCCGACATGGCATCGCCCGAGAAGACCGCTGGCATCATCGCCTGATTGGTGTCAGGCATCTTATGCTCACCTTTTTCTTTACTGCCCACTTCGATCTGGCTGCTGTCGTTCCAAGGCAGCTTGGCGTTGGTTCGCACAAAGAAGGCTGCCATTTGATGGAACCGCTCCTGGGGAATATCCACGAACGGATGATCGTGACACTCGGCACATTGAATCTGCGTCCCCAGGAAGATTCGCGTTGTTTCGCCAGCCAGCCGGCTGGTGCTCGCCTGATGGAAGCCAACAAAGAACGCCGGCGGGTTGTCCCCTACTTTGCCGGTCGCGGTCAGGATGCGGTAGGTCACTTCGTCCCAGCCGGTTCCTTCGTTCAACTGCTGAGCAAGCCAATCCTGAAAGACCTGATAGTCGAGATAGGTCAGCTCTGGCTGTGGGATTCGATAACTGAAGACGTCGCTCCAATACGTCGCCCAGTTGCCGCCGAACTCTGGGCTGTCGAGCAAGCGGTCGATCATCAACGCCCGCTTGGCAGGGTTGGTGTCGGCGAGGAAATCGGACCGTTCTTGTTCGGTCGGAATACGGCCGATGACGTCGATCGTCACGCGGCGCAAGAAGGTCTCGTCATCGATCAGGTCGGTGGCTTCCGTAATGTGGGCTTCTTCCGCAATCAACTGATCGAGCGATTCAGGCGTCAGCAACTGCACATCGGTCCGCGGATGACGGGCGAAAGGGGGGGCGACTTGGGCCACCTTTTCTTCGGCGGCTTCCTTTTTCGTCGGCTTTTGCTTCGGCTCTGGCTTCGCTTCCGCCAGTTTCTTGGCGACCGCGTCGAGCTTGGCAATTTCGTTTTGAGGAACAAAGAGCACGGCATCGACGATGACGATCCCTTTCGCATCTTTGTCTGAGATCGCGATCACGGCATCTTCATCGGCGTTGAAGTCGAACTGACCCAGCGACTGAAACAGTGCCGGACCTTTCGGAGTTTCCCGCTGATTCAATGTCAGGCTGGCATCGCCCCCGGCGTGATGGATTTCGATCGGAGCGGCTGCGGCACGATTGCTGTTCGCGTTGTACGCCAGGTAGACGCCATACTTCCCAGACTTGGGCAGCTTGTGGCGGAAGGTGAGCGACTTGGGAACGCTCGCTTCATCTCGACCTGGGACACCACTATGGATGTAGCCGTCGCCGATGTAGGGCTTGGTGTGAATTGATGGTTGCCATGGCCCCATCAATTCAGCAGCGGTGTTATCGAGCAGAATGCCTGGCAATTGCTTCGTGTCGATCGCGTCGGCCGCACAGAGCAGCGTCGGTGCAATCAGCAAAAGGACAACACTCGACAAATACGTCCGGTGACGACGAGTTCGCAGCCGCATAGGTCTGGTTTCCCATCAACAGTGGTGAGAAGGGTGATGCCTCCAAAGGAAGGAGACCGGCAGGGACCGTCGAGTGTAAGAAAAAAACGAAACTAACGTCAATCTAAAAGTGACGAAGAATCTTTTCTGCCTGCCTTTAGGGAATCATCTGCCCCGCAGATTCATTCCCTCGCTTAGAAGTGGGGCAATTCGGTCGACTTTAACGACAAAAGCCCGAAACCACTCGTGGTGGCTTCGGGCTCCTGAAGGGGGACTCCCCTATTTAAACAAACGCCGGAATTTTGCGGGCGTGCTTATCGTGTCAGGCGAAGTTCGTTAAATGTAAGCCAAGCCTTGAGGGAGGTCTTCCAGGGGAAGTCTCCCCCAAGGCGTTGGCCCAACAACCACTTCGCAAATCCATCTCAGGTGTGGTCAATCACTAAACATCCATGAATCGACAGTCCGTTATCGGATCGTCAACTTCCTGTGTTAGTTCACGTCGACCTTCACGCCAGGGGCGTTGATGTCGGCTTTGACACCTGGACGGCTGTCATCGAGCTGCGGAGCCTGACCATCCAGCGTGGTCGTAGGCTGCTGCGGCCAGTGATCCTGATCGAAACCCTTCGCCTTGTTCAGCGTTTCTGGATTCACGTTCAGAACCAGCATGTCCTTGTCGTTCTGTGCGTCGTGCTTCCAACCGAAGTTCTTCCACGACACGGCGAACATGTGATCACCGATACCGGCCAGGCCACCAACCGAAAGGGCAGCGTAGCGGATATCACCGTTATTCATATCGACCATCAGGTCGTTGATCGAACCAACCGATTCGTTGGCGTTATTGACGACCGACATGCCAATGATGTCCGCAGCACGATGAACGTGTGCCGACTTTTTGAGACTCTCTGGCTGGTCGTTGCGATCAGCACCGACACTGACACCAATCGGACCGACCTGAACGTTGACGCCACCATCGCGATCTGCGTAATGCTTGTCGATCGCAGCGGCGAACTCTTCGGAAGCCATGTTCGGCCAATTATCGGAATCGAAACCAGGTGCCTTCCGCATCGTTTCTTCATTCAGATCGAGCACCAGGACAGCCTGGGTATCGTCCGTGGCTGGACGGTAGTTGAAGGCTTCAAACGGGACGGCGAACAACTTGGTGCCTAGTCCGAGGAAGCCGCCGTAAGCAACCGCAACGTACTTCACTTGACCGCGATCGGTATCGATCACAATGTCGCGAACGTTGCCGAGATCTTTACCGGCTTCGTTTTGGATAGCCATCCCTTGAATATTGCTGGCACGATGGGCGACCATCGCTTGCGAAACTTGATTGGCTGGTTGTTGCGTGCGATCGATGTTGGCACGAACGGCTGGCTTGTTCGTTTTCACATCGACTCGTGGCGTGTCGACCTCCACGGCTGGATCAGCCTTGGGAGTATCTTCGGCACTAACGTAGGTCGTGACGCATCCAGCGGCCATTAAGGCAGCAGCAACGACTGCAGGAATGTTGCGTGACATAGAACCTCTCCTTGTACGGAATCGGCAGGGCTTTGGAATCGCGTTGCTCAGTTCTGCCGACCAGAGAGCAACGTGGTTGATTGGGTTTCGCTCGACGAGGGCCTGCTTCGAGGCAGGCGTTACCGCCTCCATCGTCGAGCGGCATCTGCCAAGATCTATTTGCATGTCCCGTTCCAACACGCAGTAAAAATCCAGAGATTGCTGCTAAGTCCTTCATTTCTCGCGGTTTTCGCAGGAAGAAATAAATCGCGTGATGCGGGGATGACCGCTCGCTGCGCGTCGATCATCCTTCGAACGAGAAAAGCCTGGTCGCAGAACAACCAGGCTTCGCTCGTTTCGTGTGTTTGCTTTCAGGCAGCCATCAAACGCGGCGGCGAATCACGCATACCAACTCTTCTTTGTGCATCAATTTACTGCGGCCACGGATGCCCAGCTTGCTGGCCAGTTCGCGCAATTCTTTCACAGTGCGGTCTTCCAGACGCTTCTCTTGCATTTCGCACGTCGGCGATTCTGGGGGAGCCAGGTCGGTGTCAATCGTTTCGGTAACCATAGTAGTCATTGAAAGTTTCCCAGCGAAAAGAAAGGTTTGTTGGATGTGGTTGATGATGCCACCTTCCGGCGGATGTCTTATCTACAGCACGGCCCAGATACGCAAGCCAACACCGACGACCATCAAAACGGCGATGGAAAACCAGAACAAACGATCCAGCATGACCGCTTCGGAATGCCGGTCGACCGCCTCGGACGGTTGACGTTCGGTATAAATCGCGTCGACTGGATCGTTCACCGGAACCATCAATGTCCCATCGGGCATATGAGGCTGAATTGTTCCCGTGTGCAGGCAGGCGGAGTCAGTTGGGCGGTTCATCGTTTCGGTACTCGAATCAGGCTTTTGCATTGGACTGGGGGTGCTTTGCCGAAGCGTCTTACTCCATGACGTTCATCGGCTCGTTATCAGGATCGGTATCGATGACGGTGGATGGGTTTTCGACTTCATCCCCCGGCGTGATCGCAGGGGTATCTTCGGGAGCCGGAGTTTCTGCTGGCGGTTGACATCCGCTGCCAATCACCAGTGCGACTGCGGCCAATCCAAGCATCGAGACAGCTGTGGGGAGGCTTCGCCAGTTCATGGTGGTAATCCTTGCATCAAGGGGGTTATGCGTTTTTTGACGAAGCTGACGATGCAAGCTGTGTGCCAATGGAAGGAAGAGCCCTTCCGATGCAATCAGTGGCGGGCAAGCAGCCCTAGGAGCCAAGAAAAGGCCCCGTTTTTGAGAATTTGGCCACCCCGTGGGCGGTCTCTCGACGCTCAAGATGAACGTCGGACGTACAGAACTGCTACTTCTCTTCTTTGCGAAGCCGACCAACGCTCGACTGGAAATATTTCCGACGTCGAGTCGATTGCTGCTGAGAATTAGCTTCTTCTTCCGACTGTTCGGAAGCGGCAATCAGATCCGCCAGGTTGGCGGCACATAGACGACAGCCGATCTGTTCCAAATGGAACGAGATGTAAGTTGACTCTTCAGGCGACGGAATCACCCCTAGTAAATATTGCTGAAGCTGCGGCCGTGTTGGGCAAGTTACTCGATGCCGCCGCCAGATTTCCCCCAGGCTATGCACGCCCGCATCGCGACGGGCGAGGATCTCTAGCAGCCGTTCTTTCAATTCTGGCTGTTCCCGAATCTGCTCTTCCACCGACGTCGCTTCTTCGACCGCCAGTTCTTCGTTCAGGTAAGCTTCCAGATCGGCATTGGTGAGAGTTCGCATCACGCTTCCTTTTTCCTCATGAACAACTCCGCGATCCCGACGAACACGGAGTCAAGGCTCGCTGCTCGGGGTTAGCCCTCCGAGTGGTAGACTTCTTCGTAAGGTTGCACGACGACAAACCCGTTGCCGATAAACTCCATCTGGAATGACTCGCCACTGGACCGTCCCAGCAGCGAGCGGAACGTGATATCCGTCTTTAGATTCGGCGACAACGTTCCGCTCCAGGCAACCGTCGCGTTCGGATCGGTATAGACCGGCTGGTTGGGCGTGACGACCAGGGTCAGCGGTTCGTAATGCGTGGTGATGGCCACCATGCCGGTTCCGCTGAGGGTCATCTGAAATAAACCGCCGGCCATCATCGACGAGACACGTTTCATCATCTTGATGTCCCAGGTTACGGTCGGCTCGAAGGCCAGCACGTCGTTCGCATTGACCACGATTTCCTGGTTTTCCAGACGCAAGATCTGGATCTTTTTGCCGTAGTCCGCCAGGTAAACCTTGCCATTGCCGGTAACCTTGGTCAGGCGAGCCCCTTCGCCGGTGAGAGCTTTCTTGAACAAGCCGCCCAGCCCTTTGTCGAGCATGCCTTCACGTTCGAACTTCATGTTGCCGAGGTACGAGATCATCGATCCCATCTTCGACCAGACATAGTTGCCGTTGAGATTCACTTCCAGGATGCGAGGGCTTTCCATTTCAAAGAAGCCTTCGCCCCGATCACGCTGCTGCGTTTGTTCGACGAATTCGCGAAGTGTGTATCGGTTGTCAATGCTAGACATGTCTTAAGATTCCCCCGACTAATAAGAAAGAAAAGAACGTGAATCGCCGTTTGCCTTGCGACCCTGCTGGAAAATAACTTCGCCTGTTACGACTAGGTATAGAGTTCTGGAAAGACCTCTTCACTTAGCTGCTGGTTCTTCACACTTCCACGAAGCTTGTTCGTGAAGTCGTGCTTGTAATTGGCCACGTGCTGTTCCGAAATATCTAATTTCGTGGCGACATCCTTGTTCGCCCAACCGCGGACGAACAGTAGCTCCATGCACTGGATCTTCACCCAGTCGCCTCGCTCGCGCCATCGTTCGATTTGTTCCTGGATCGCTGCGACCAGGGCTTCTTCTTCCATGCGGCGTCGTTCGCCACTGCGGACCAGGCTCGAAGCAGGTCGGGCCGGGCCTTCTAGTTCCCAAGTATCGCTGCTCGACTTGCCAGCCCCGGCCGAACTGAGCGGCAATGTTGGGCGGCGACCTTCGCGGCGAAGATGATCGGTCAGCTTGTAAGCACAGATCGCGAACAGATAACTTTCCAGACTACGGCGGCCGTCGTAGTTGGGCAGGCTGTTTAAAAAACCGATGAAGGTTTCTTGAACAACATCTTCGCTGTGAGCACGTCGACGAAGACGGCTTTCGACGAAGGCCAACAAGCGACCTTCGTATCGATCGATCAAATCTTGCCAGGCATCCTCTTCGCCATCGCGGATGCGGGTAATCAGCAAGGATTCGGTTTCAGAAACGCGTGTAGGTGGCAAAGCGAAAGGTTCCCTTTCGAGGCCAGATAACAAGACACCGACGAGTTGGCGATTCGGCCAGAAACCGCCAGGATTCCCAAGTTATAGCATGGGAAATGATCGGACGAAAATCACGCCTGCGACCAAAAGTCCGCTGACGGCAAAAACCGTCCCTGCCGAGACCAGCCAAGGAGAGACCTTCGCTTCTCGACGCGTCAGCGCCAGACCGATGTAAGCAACCGACATCAGCCCGATAAGGAACAGGAAGCCTGTGCCGATATAAATGACCCGGCTGATCCGTTTCTGGACAGACCACAGATCGCGGATCTTTTGCTGAATCGCCGGATCGAACTTCAGGAGGGCATGCCATTGATGCATGACGCCAAACGAGGGCGTTAACTGTTCCTGATAGTTCTCGGCGACGACTTCTTCCTTCAGATTTTCCAATTCGGCGGCCAGCATAGTGCCGGCCTGGTTGTTGGAGAGGAGGTCGTTGGCATAGGCCTGTAACGCCACGGTCACTTCGCGATCGAGCGACTTGCTGCATTCCATGCCGCGATCGTACGGGCCGGAACTCACTGAGACGTAATAGATACCATCCTGTTCCCAGCGAGGTGGCTGCTCGACCCAGGCAGGGCGACCTGGCGGGATGATCCGCGACGGGTCGACGGAAAGGTCGCCTGACTTCAGTTGATTGCGAAACTCTTGATAGATCGATCCGGCCAACTGCCCGATCGACTTGCCGGTTGCAGCCACGCCATCTTCAGTGGTGGGTTCACTGGCGGCCTGGCTAAGATCGCGGGGGAAGTGTTCGATCTCGGCGGTGGCCGATCCACTTCGAACCGCTGTCGTTTCAAACTGGGAGCTGACTCGCGCTACCGGACGATCGTGGATCACGGAAACCGCTTCCTGGCGACTAATGACCGTTCGGGAAGGAACGGAAATGAACATCAAGCCGGCACACAGCAGACCTAGTCCGACCATTCCGGCTGCGACCACCCCCAGGACAATCTTCGCACCATGCTTACCAGCCATGGCAACCAAACCGATTACTACGGCAATCAATCCGACTGCAACCAATCCAACCAGCAGGATGGCGACAGGGGAGAGCACGGAGACTGTCATGGTTTGTTGCATCATCGGATAGAAAGGGAACGAAGGTCGATAACCGTTGTTCGTCGACAGTCGCGACTTATTGGCGACCACGCGAAGCGATTACGGCGATCACAATCACGGCGGCGCCCGCGGCTACGGCCAGGACAGCGAGCCCGGCTAGAATCATTATCCAACTCATGGCCATGATGGTGGTATTCCTCGTGGTGGCATTCCATGTGTCCTACGCCGGCGACTACTGGTCGCGCGACGTGGTTTCTTTTAACTCTTGTTCGTAACGTCGACGTTCCAGGTCGCGACGCTCTTGGCTGAACCAAGGCGCCGACAGCTGAATGGTCGCCACGGTAGCCCCGACCAGCATAATTCCCCACGGCTGGAGGAACGTCCAGAACGTCGAGAGAATCGCGGCCCAGGCCACAAATACACCCGTGTGCCAGATGCTCAGCCAGTTGGTCCGCAGCGGATCGGCCAGTTTCCACCAGCGTGGCACCAGGAAGACCAGTCCGAAGTACATCATCAAGCTGCCGATCGATGCCGAGGCACTCATTCCGCCCAGACCAAACCACCCCTTCGAGGCGGCTCCGATCGAGAGCGTTTCCATTGGCAAGATAAACAGTCCGATCCAGGCCGCGACGCCACACAAGATGCCGATCAACATCATCACGATCCGCCGGGCAGCCTGATCACCAGGCTTGTCTTCCCAGAACTTCGCGGTGATCAACACCGACCAGGTTGTCACGATCGTCAGGCCTGCGAAGAAGACATACGCAGGTCCCAGCGTTACGATCGCCGATTTGGTCAGCGCGGCTTCGCCTTCCGAAATCAACAGCAGCACGAACGAAACCAAGACCGCCATGATGCCGCTGACAATCAGCGAGCCCAGCAGTTCTTGAATCCGTTGCCTTGGTGTTCGGATGGCAAACGCGGCCCGTTCGCGATCTTTTCGCTTGGGATGCCACATCGCATCTTGCGAGGCACGATACTTTCGCTTCATCGCTTCCGGATGATAACGACCGCTCGAGTCTTTTTTAACCGGCTTACCATCGCCCCCAGGGACGTCCTCTTGGAAGAGCTTTACCATCTGGCGAACCATCAGGTAAGCCATGTAAAACGCTCCACCGACCAAAGCGACCGGCACCAGGTACGAAAGGTTGGCGACCAGGCCGAACGCGATCGCGGTCAGCACGACCACTTTGATGGGCAAGCTGGTGTTGTTGTGATTCCACCAGGTCTTGAATTTGCTGGTCAAGCTTCCGACCGCCATGGCGATCGGTTCGTCGTCCAGTGAACTCTTCGGTACCGGAGCTTCGACATAGCCGATCTTCGCTTTGACTTCCGTAGCCACGGCTGGCTGGACAGACTTGGCCGCCGATGTTGGTACCGACGTGTCGACGGTCGAGACTGCCGCGGTTGTCGACACTTTCAAGCCAAGTTGTTCCAGCATCTCTTCGGCCGAGTTCGTCCGTTTCTCGGGATCTTTCTCCAGAGCGGCAGCGACGACCGATCGATAAGGCTCGGCCAGGTCGCCCAAGTCAGGGCTGGCGGTCAGATGCTTCATGATGATTTCCTGGCTGCTTTCCCCTTCAAAGGGAACGCGGCCGGTCAGCATCTCGAACAGGATGATCCCCAAGGCATAGACGTCGATCTCGCGACCGTAGCGTCCCTGGCCAATTTCCGGGGCCATATAGTGGAACGTGCCAACGCTTTCCGTCTGTCCGCTGCGGCGACTGACCGAGATAAATTTCGACAGGCCATAGTCACCAATTTTGACGGTGCCTTGGTCGTTGAAGATGTTGCCTGGCTTCAAGTCGCGGTGAACAATACCGTGGTCATGTAGGTAGTTGACCGCCGAAGCGATCGACTTGAACCACGACAAGGCATCTTCCCGCGGCATGCCGTTGGGATGGCGTTCGATGAAATCTTGCAGGCTGTCGCCATGGACATATTCCATGACAATCCAGCCCTCGCCTTCGCTGTCGTAACGGATGTCGAAGAGCGCGACGAGATGCGGGTGCTTGAGATTCAAGCAATGCTTGGCGCCCCGCATTTCAATTTCCAGATTACGCTGGATGTGCTTCAGTGCGACTTCTTTGCCGGAATCGGTGGTCGCATAGTAGACTTCGCCAAAACCTCCGGCCCCGATGCCACGTTTGATGGTATAGCCATCTAACGGAGTGGAACCGCTCTTGTAAGTAAACCGCATAGGGCTTTCTTTCGGTTTGACGAATTTCGCAGGGCCGACTTCATCGTCCCCGGGTTGGTTGTCCGGAGTAACGGCGGCTGCCGACTGGTTCATGGTCTAGTCCCTGGCCAATGGATTAAGTGATGCGTTAAGGCAAACTTCGCGGGGCTGACTTCCAGGGGGGAAACAGCCGAGTCGCGAATCGCTCGCCCTCTTCATGCTCGAGCCAACGGCTCGATGCAGAACGAAACTTCTTCTCCTTGGACCGACTCTCCTATCTTGATCGATGAGGCAGGCTGGGTCGAATCGCTTTGAAATAAAGGCAATTTCGACTTCAGCTGCAATTTGCTTCCGAGCCGGTAAACAACGACATCCTGCTGCCATTTGGGGCAGACAATATGATTGTTCGATTTCGACCCCATCAGCAGCGAATCGGCCAGCAGCACAATGCCATCGGCGGCCGGTTCGGTACGATGCCGGCTGATGATGTGCAGCACGGCCGAGGTGCTTAACGGGTGCGGCTGCGTGAATTGGACCTTCACGCCACGCCCCAGGGTCATGATGTCGCGACTGCGGAGCAGGGTAGGCCCCTGGATCGATTGATCGTTGACCTTTACTTCGGATAAAGGCTCCACGATGTATTCGTCGCCAGATCGTTTGATGGCGGCATGGCGACGGCTGATGTCTCCCATGATCGGAATATCGACCTGGGATGAAGCCATCGCCTGACCAATATTAATCCGATCGGCCAGCAGCAGCATGTAGCCGCCGACTCCATCGATCCACATTTGCAGGCGGTCGCTCACATTCCCCCTTCGATACGCGAAATTGGGCTCTACAACTGACATTCGCTCTTATCTCGTACCTACAGCCAACAGTTTATCAAAAGGTCGGTCCTCTCGAGTGCATTACTATTCGTCCCCGGCGGGGAAATATTGGAAGCTGGCGTCGATATTGTTACCAGGCGGCAGCTCCCCAGGTTTCGGCGATGCGATCATTGGCCTGGGGCGTTCCATCGATGGGCCTGCGCGTGCCGAGATGGCGATCGACTTTGTCCAAGTCGTCGCCATCCCGTTCTCGCTGGAGATCTTCAAGGGTCGTTCCGTGCCCTAGTTGAGCTGCGACAGCTCGATTCGCTTGGTCAGCTGTTCGCTGGCCTTGGTGTCGATTTCGACCAGTTCTTCGTCTGCTTCGAGCTCGATTTCGAGACCGAAGTAGCTGGCGACTTCCTGGCTGATGTCAGCATCGACCTGTTCGTCCAGTTGGATTTCGCCGGCCAATTCACCGTCGACATCGACCATGCGTTCCGCCACGTCGATCCGGGTGCGGATCTCGTCGATCAGACGCTTGGTCTTCGACAGATGGCTGTCGTCGAAGGCAAACTTGCTCGAGGTCTGGGCGACTTCCACCATCTTCTGACGAGCTTCCAGGTTCTCGACGTCAACTTCCAACTGACGACGAGCGGTCAGCATGCCATCGAGCTTGGCTCGTGCGGCATCCAAACCTTGCTGACGAGCACGCAGAATGCTTTCCAGCTTCACGCGGGTCGCATCCTGGGTCTTGAAGCGTTCAAAACGGCCAGCCAGGTCGGTCTGGACGGCGTTTCGGCTGTACGAATGACCGGCATAGGTGAAGTGGGTACTGCCACTATCCAGGTCGTTCTTCAGACGAACGATGTCGGTCTTGCTCGAAACGAGCTTCTCTTCCATGTCGTTCAGTCGACCTTCGAGACGTTCGACTTCGACTTCTTCCTTAGCAATCAGATGCATGTTTCGGCGAATCTCTGGGGTGAGATCCGTAATCATCTTGCGGGCCCGATCGAGCTCGAACTCGACAGGGACGTTGTTCTTCACGCTGTCTTTCAGTCGGCTGGCCGACGTCGAGATGTAGCTAAATGCGTCGGTTCCAAACAGGAGACCAACGAGCAATGCGGCACCAGCACCAGTGCATGCGAGTTTTCTGACCATGACTCAACCCTCTCAACAAATAAACGGAATGACCCTCGAACTTTTCCTGCTCGGCACACCCTTCTGGATCACAAAGGTCTGCGTGACCGAGCGGCTAACTTGCAGGCATAGATAGGAGTTCGCCGCCGATTTGCCGATCTTTGGATTTTTTTCCCGTTTTTTGACATGCTGTCAGCGGGACCGGTGACGAGAGCAGAAATAGGCCTTAAATAGACGCTTCACCCAGATGGGGCGTTTTGGGAACGATCGGGCATAATGCCCCTCCCAAGCCCCTTAGTGCTAGCGGAAAGCTGCGGTAAAACGCTGACTGGCCCTCAAAAGGTGGGACAGTTAGGATGGCAGTTGGTGAGAAAAGTGTTGATGAAAATGGCAGTCGTTGCCTTAAGACCACACACTATCGCCGGCGGCCAACCGCAAAATGAAATGGGCCGAGAAGCCCCAACTAATTGAAAAATTTCACCTTAGGAAAGAATCGCGACGCCCCATTAAGAAATTGTGCGAACTTGGCACCATGGTTGCGGTGTCATGTTGTGACCTGAAGCCGTCCACTTAACGAGCAGTTTGATCACCATGCAAACGGCTCGATCGGTAAGGAGATTTCCAATGGATCACTCGACGCCATTCAAACTGGTTCACGAACCACCAAAGAACCCTGAGGGGAACTTTGTGGTCTACCAGCCACTCCCCGAAGATTCGCTGGCTCTGTTGTCGGATTGGATGGATCACGCTCTAGAGATCCTGGAAGAGGAAAACGCTAAGTTCGTGTCGCCTATTTCCAATCGCAAGAACTTGGTCAGCCAACGATAGACTCGGGCTAAAAACTATACCGCAGTGCTAATTACCGGCCGTTCTCCGGGGCGGCCGATACAACTGCCGGACCATTCTTCGCTGAGTTCTCAGCCTGCCGGGTTACCGGTCTTCCCTTAAGACCCATCAAGACCACACCCAGCACCGTAAGCACCACGCCAAACGCCAGGTTGATGGTGAATGCTTCGTGGAAGATCATCACTCCAGCCAATGCCGAAAGCGGATTTTGCAGCGAGTTCGCCGCGTTACCGATGTTCACAGGGGCATAGCGAAACGATAACGTCAGGGCCACGAACGCTGCGGCGTTCAACAGACCGGCGACCAGCAGCACGCCATATTGGGGCAATGTGGTACTGGCGATTTGATCAAATCCGGCGGTGAAATAACCTAGCGGCCCTAGAATCACCATCCCGACGCAGCAAATCAACGACGTGCTGAGCGCCATACTGACCTCGCGCGAAACCCCTCGGCGGATAGCCACGCTTAAGAAAGCATAAGAAATGCCGGCTACCATCGGAGCGAAAATACCCGCAACAATCAGCGTCCAGCCGGTTTGATGATGGACGACCGATTGAATTGCTCCTCGGCCCGCCAGACTGAGCGAAACAAGCGCTAATACCAGTGAGAAAGTTCCCCAGGCCTGCCAACGCGTCAGCGATTCCTGAAGCAGCAACTTGCTGATAACAACCCCCACTACGATCATCGTCCCCAGACAAAGGGGAACGCTCATCGCGACTCCGACCACGCCGAAGCTCCACTGCAGGGTCGCATTCCCCAAAAGCTGGCTGGAAGTCGCGGCAGCGATCAGAATCAACAGAGACGATACCTTCGGGAAGGGGGACCGACCGGTCCAGACTTGCCAGATAGCGACCGGGCCAAAGATCGCGACCGTCGGAATCGCTTTCAGAAACGAAACCCAAATCGGATCAAGGTCGGTCAGCCAACGCAAACAAACGTTCGCCAGCGAGTACCCCACCGCAGCTAAAACACCGCAAAAGAGGCCGAGCCAATCGCTCGTTGAGGTTCGCTCAGTCATACGGTTCCAGGGAAATCGGTCATTTGTTACCGCAGACCTGTGGTCGACATTCGCAGGTCTACGGTCTATTCTGTCGGGGGTATGGGATAGGGAATGGCCATGAATGACACAATTACCCATCATCTGATTCGACAACTACATCGCTCGCCGTGGCGAATGACGGCTGTCGTTACCGGCGGGGGAAGCGAAGCCCTCAGCCAACTGCTGAGCGTGCCTGGTGCGTCGGACACCGTGCTTGAAGCCATCATTCCGTACTCGGCGGCTTCCCTCGAAGACTTTCTCCACTTCAAGCCCACCCATTATTGCAGTCGAGCCACAGCCCAGGCCATGGCCATGCGGTCCTTTTTCCGGGCTCGGGAATTGCAATCTCGAATTTCTCCCACAGATATTGATGACATGCACCTGGTGGGGATTGGCTGCAGTGCCAGTTTGCGTAGTCTACGCCCCAAAAAAGGAGAGCACCGCGTTCACATCGCCGTGCAAACCGCCACCACCAGCAGCATTGCGTCGTTGGTCTTAACGAAAGACACGCGTGACCGCGGCCGCGAAGAGAACGTCGTTGCGGCGCTGCTCCTCAATCGGTTGGCCGATGCGACCGGCATCAGCGACCGCATTCCGCTGGATCTGCTGCCTGGCGAACGCGTCGACGAAACGGCCGCTGTCGCGTGGCCATCGTGGACCGAGCTGATGCTGGGCCAGCGTTATGCGGCCTGCGTTCCGCGGGCACTCGAAGAAAACACGACCGAAGACTTTCGTGGCGTGCTTTTCCCCGGTGCTTTTAATCCACTGCACGAAGGTCATATCCGCATGGCCGAGATCGCCGAAAAATTGACCGGGCATCCAGTCGACTTCGAGATCTCAATCGAAAACGTCGACAAGCCACCGCTCGATTTCTTCTCGATCCAGTCGCGTGCCCGGCAGTTCGATGGCCCGCTACGCTGTTGGCTGACCCGCGCTCCGACCTTTCTGGAGAAGTCGAAGATCTTCCCGGAAGCGACGTTTGTCGTGGGTGCCGATACGATCGTGCGAATTGCCGAACCACGCTACTACGACGACTCGCCCCAGCTTCGAGATGCCGCGTTGGAAGAGTTTCGCCAGCAAAACTGCCGCTTCCTGGTCTTCCCTCGGGTCGTCGACGAAGACTTCCAGGCCTTCGAAGACCTGACCCTGCCGCCAGCTTTGGCCAATTTGTGCCAGCCAGTCCCTGCTTCGGAGTTTCGGATGGATATCTCCTCTTCCGAGATTCGTAGTGGGGGTAAATAGCGCAAAGCTTCTCAATCGAACCAACACTCCACACGTTCTCCAATCCGATAGCTCGGGTAACTAGGCGATTCTGCCGCTTTGCCACCGGGCCAGTTGGCGACCGTCGGCAGTAGGAGTTGGATCTATTCAACCTTACACGCGAGATGCGCTTAACAATGGGGCCGATTGCGGCTGTAAGCTCCCTTTCTTATGATTGAGGTCGCTCGGCATCTACCAGCCGTACTGTCCCCTGAATATGAAGGCCGAAACATGACCACCGCTCCCCATATCGAACCAGGCAAAGAGACTCTGCCGCTCTTCTGTGGTGTGGACGTGGGTGGCACGAATATCAAGATCGGCCTGGTCGACGATCACGGCAACACGGTCCAGTACAAGAAGATCCCGACTAACGAGACCGAAGGTCCTCAGCGGTACATGGAGCGATCGACCGAAGTCATCCGAGAGATGATGAAGGCGATTAACCGGCCGATGAGCGACATCACCGCCATCGGTCTCGCCACGCCCGGCACGATGGACATTGCCGGCGGGATGCTGCTGGAACCCCACAATCTGCCGAACTCTTACAACTTTCCGATCCGCGATTGCCTGTCGAAGCTGACCGGCCGGCCGGTGATCTACGCCAACGATGCCAACGCGGCCGCGTTCGGCGAATATTGGCTGGGCTCGGGCAAAGAATTCCGCAGCATCGTCCTGCTGACCCTGGGCACTGGCGTCGGTGGTGGCATTATTGTGGAAGACCTGCTGATCGATGGTGAACATAGCCATGGCGGCGAGTTGGGTCATATCATCATCGATTTCAGCGAAACGGCCCGGACAATTCCGACCGGGCAGCGAGGGCATCTCGAGGCCTACGCTAGCGGCACCGCGATCATCAAACGGACTGCCGAAGCCCTGCAAGGCGACCTCCAGAAAGAGAGCTCGCTGCATGCCCGGATCGACGCCGGCGAGAAGCTTACCCCCTTGATGGTGGCAGAAGAAGCGGAAAAAGATGACTCGTTATCACTGCATATCGTCATGGAAACGGCCCGCTATCTCGGAATCGGCATCGTCTCGCTGATGCACACGATTGACCCTGGGGCAGTCATTCTCGGAGGGGCCATCAACTTCGGCGGCCACGATACCGAACTGGGCTGCAAGTTTCTGGATCGGGTCCGCCAAGAGGTCAAAGCTCGGGCATTTCCGGTCCCAGCTCAGAAGACGGTGGTCGATTTCGCCCGTCTTGGGGGCGATGCCGGCTATTTGGGGGCTGCTGGCAAGGCCAGAGTCGTGGCTCACCGCGATTCCCTGACTGGCTAGTCCTGTAGTATAATGGGGCGTTTACCCGAATCATTCGGATACTCGCCAAGGTTCAGCAGTCGAACCACCAACCAGCGCAGGGCACCTTCATCACGATGGCAATCATCGACCAGAAGTACATTCGTAATTTCTGCATCATCGCGCACATCGACCACGGCAAAAGCACGTTGGCCGACCGTCTGCTGGAAAAGACCGCCACGGTCAGCTCGCGCGAAATGAAAGAACAACTGCTGGACGACATGGAAGTCGAACGCGAGCGTGGTATCACCATCAAGGCTCGCGCTGTTGCCATGCGCTACAAGCATGAAGGTCGCGAGTACGAAATCAACTTGATCGATACACCTGGCCACGTTGACTTCCAATATGAAGTCGGTCGATCGCTGACCTGCTGCGAAGGCGCCGTGCTGTTGGTCGATGCCTTCCAAGGGGTCGAAGCCCAAACGGTGGCCAATGCCTTCATGGCGATGGAACACGACCTGGAAGTGGTTCCATGTCTCAGCAAGATCGACCTCAACCATGCTCGCCCCGAAGAAGTGGCTGAGGAAATCGAACAAACACTCGCCCTCGACGCGACCGACATCTGCGGTATCAGCGGCAAGACAGGGCAGGGGGTCGACGCGCTGCTGACTCGCATCATCGAACGCATTCCTGCCCCGACCGGTGATCGCGAATCGACGCTGCAAGCGATGGTGTTCGACTCGCACTACGACAAGTTCCGCGGTGCGATCACCTATGTCCGCGTGATGAACGGCCGCCTGAAGAAGGGGGACAAGATCCGCTTCATCCGTGGTGGCACCAACCACGAAGTTCTGGAAGTCGGCCAGTTCGTGCCACGTCCGGTCGCTCGCGACGAACTGTCGGCCGGCCAGGTCGGTTACGTCATCTGCAATATCAAGTCGCTCGAACTGGTCAATATCGGCGATACGATCACCGTCCAAGGGGACAAGGGTGCTCCGGCACTGCCTGGTTACCAGGAACCGAAGCGGATGGTGTTCTGTGGCCTTTATCCATCCGATGGCCAAGACTTCGAACAACTTCGCGACGCGCTGAAGAGCCTGCGAATCAACGACCCCAGCTTCACGTTCGAGCCGGAAACGAGCGATGCGTTGGGCTTCGGTTTCCGCTGTGGCTTCCTCGGTCTGTTGCATATGGAAATCGTTCAGCAGCGTCTGGAACAAGAGGCCGACATCGACCTCGTGCAGACCGCACCGAACGTGACCTATCAGATCATCAATTCGCAGGGCGAGAAGGTCGACATCCACAAGCCGCAAGACGTGCCCGATGCCGGCGAGATCGAAGAGTTCCTGCAGCCGATCGTCCGAGTCAGCTTGATCCAGCCGTCCGACTACATCGGTGCGGTCATGCAGCTGTGCAACGAGCGTCGTGGCATTCACGTTCGGACCGAGTACCTTTCGCCGACCCGTTCGATGTTGGTCTACGACATTCCTCTCGCGGAAGTGATCTACGACCTGCACGACAAGCTAAAGAGTGCCACCCGCGGCTACGGCACGATGGACTACGAAATTCGCGGCTACGAAACGGCCGACCTGGTTCGTATGGACATCCTGGTCAACGGCAAGCGAGTCGACGCGCTCAGCATTATTTGCGATCGTGCCGACGCCGATCGTCGCGGGCGTGCGGTCGTGAAGAAGTTGAAAGAGGAAATCGATCGTCATATGTTTGAAGTGGCCGTTCAGGCGGCCATCGGCAGCCGCGTGATCGCACGCGAAACGGTCAAAGCCCTCCGCAAGAACGTGACCGCCAAGTGTTATGGTGGTGACATCTCGCGTAAGCGAAAGCTGTGGGCCAAGCAGAAGGAAGGTAAGAAGCGTATGAAGTCGATCGGTTCGGTCGATATTCCGCAGAAGGCCTTCATGGCAGTTCTCGAAACTGGCGAGGACCGCTAAAAATACGCCTTGCGCCCCATCAGGCCAAACTAGAATGGAAAAGGCGACGGTTCCCCAGACCATCGCCTGACATCCCTGCCCAAACCGGAGGATTCCATGCGACTTGGCCCGTTGTTGATCTTGCTGATCTTCACTGCGTCGATGGCGGCTTTCGCTATCGCAACGGCAACACCGGCTCCCAAGTACCGCGTTGCCAGCGGCTCGATGGCTCCGACATTGCTCGGGCCGCACTACCATCAGCACTGCCAGTCTTGCCAGGCCGAGAGCATCCTCGATGGCGGCAATCTTCCGGAACTGACGACCTGTCCGAACTGCGGCTTTCAAGCCAATGTCGTCGATGCTTCCCAAATTCATCGAGGAAGCGAACTGGTCTGGGAACCGGTCACCCTCGACGAGCTTCGCCGCTGGGATATCGTCTTACTCCAGAACCCTGACGACGCGAACGATTGGCAAGTCAAACGGGTCGCCTTTCTGCCGGGCGAATCACCTCGCATCGAAGCCGGCGAACTGTATCGCGGCACTCGGCTGATCCGCAAGTCGCCTCAGGAACGCGAAGCCTTGAAGCAGTTGGTCTACGATCAAAGCGACGAATCGCCCGACCATCCTCGGTTCTTAAGCCAGCGAGCCACCAGCAGTGGTTGGAACGTCCGGCCGGGTTCGATCGGCTTTGCACCGATCAGTCACCAACCCGATAGCGACGATGATTGGCTGATCTATCACCATCAGCGTTGCCTTCCTCCTCCGAGCCCTATCGGCAACGATGCTCCGCCGCTGGACAGCTACACCTACAACCACAATGTCTCGCGAGAACTCTTTCCGGCGAACGACCTCTGGCTGGAATGGACCTTCGGGCACTGGATGGCCGATCGCTTGATTCTGAAGATGCCCCAGGACGACGACTTCACCACGATCACCATCGACTTGCAGGCTCGGAAGATCACCTCCGAGAGCTGGCGTCAGACGGTCGTGCTGCCGCTCGATGTCGATTCACTGGAGAAGCGAACGATCCGGGCCGGCCGCTGCGACGGGCAATGGTTCGTTGAGATTTCCGATCCACAAAGGCAACGCTTCTTTCCGCTCGGCGCGGCGGTCGAACCGATTGGCAGCGAGCCCTTCGCCTTGAAGATCGAAGGAGGTCAGGCCGTCCTTCGCGAGACCAAAATCTTCCGCGACATCGTCTGGCTTGGTGCCCCCCGCAGCGAAGCGGACTGGTCGCTGGGTCGTGAGCTGACCGAGCACGAAATCTTCGTCCTGGGGGACAACGTCCCGATCTCTGAGGACTCACGCGGGAAGCTGGGGCCAGTCGATGCTCGCAAGAGTTTGCGTGGCAAGGTGTTGCGAGTGCTAGCGGACTGACCCTCCATCGGCACTACGCCCGCACGACCCGCGCTGCGTCAGATTGGCCGATTGGTTATAGTGAGAGGTGCCTCGTTTCCGAACCGCCTCGAAGAAAGGCCTTCGCGTCGGTTCCCATTCACCCGCGATTCTCCTTCCACCGGAGAACGGAGCAGAGACCTCAATGGCCAAGAAGAAGCGTGCCTCGTCGCCGATCGCGCCGAAGAATGCGACCACTACCAAGTCGCGTAAAGCGGGCGATTCGGATCACTTTGCCGTGACTCGCGAATTCGTCGAGTCGCTGGTCGTGGCCGTGATTCTGGCTCTGCTGTTCCGCGCTTTCGAGGCGGAAGCGTTCGTGATTCCGACCGGCTCGATGGCCACCACGCTTCTGGGTCGCCATAAAGATGTCGTCGACGAATACACCGGCTACGAATACACCGTCGGCTCTAGCGGCGAAGTCGACCGTTCCACCAACAAGCAAGTTCAGAACGTGGTCGAAGCGATCGATCCGCTTTACCACCGCCTGACCGATGTCAGCAACAATCCATCCTACAGCGGCGACCGCATTCTGGTCAGCAAGTTCGCGTACGACTTCGCCGATCCGGCGCGTTGGGATGTCATCGTCTTCAAGTATCCGATCGAACCGCAGACGAATTACATCAAGCGATTGATCGGTCTGCCAGGCGAAACCGTTCGGATCTTCCATGGCGACATCTACATTAAGAAGCCAGGCGAGACCGAGTTCAAGATCGCCCGCAAGCCGCCTGCCAAACAGCTGACGCTGCATCGGCTGATCTACGATACCGACTACCCATGTCCGATTCTGGAGAAGGCTGGCTTCCCTGATCGCCTGGAAGTTTATCCATCCGATACCCGAGCCAATTGGACCAAGGAAGAGAACGGGGCGTGGGTCTGCCATCCGAAAGGAAGCCCGACCTGGCTTCGCTATCGGCATGTCCTGGCCGACAACGGTAAGAACGTCAGCTACTGGGCATTGGCCGAGACCGGGCAGCGTGTCAACACGCAGGAAGCTCGCGAAGAGTGCAGCCAGCTGATCACCGACTTCAGCGCCTACAACACCGACACGACCAACCATTTCCGCAATCGTCGCACCAGCTCGGGCATGCACTGGGTGGGCGACTTGATGCTGGAATGTAACGCTGAGATCCGCAGCGAAACGGGCACGTTCTCGCTCGACCTGGTCGAAGGGGGTACGCACTTCCGCTGCGACATCGATGTTGCCACTGGCATGGCGACGCTGAGCGCCGACAAACCTTCGATCGAGTTCGACGAACCAGGCAAGATTGAAGCCCAGACTTCGATCAAAGGGCCTGGGACCTATCAACTTCGCTTCGCCAATACCGACGACGAACTTCGCCTGTGGGTTGATGGCAGCCTGGTCACGTTCTCGTTGCCGGCAACCTACACGCCTCAAGGTGAAGTCGTTCCGATGTGGAGCGAGGAAGATCCTGGCGACCTGCTGCCGGTTGGCTTCGGCACGACCGATGTCGAGTTCAAGCTGAGCAGCGTGCGTGTCTTCCGCGATGTCTATTACATTGCCGACGGCAAGCAGTTCGAGTTCGGCCGCCAATCGAATACGCTTCTCGACTATCAGCGTGACAGCCACCCTGGCTGGAATGCTCCGTCGGACGACGAGATCCGAGAAGTGATGACCGACCCAGCTCGCTGGAGCACGACGAGCTTGTTCCGCTCGCGTCGCGAAGCAGTCTTCACGCTGGAAGACGGGCAATATTTTCCCTTGGGGGACAACAGTGCCGAAAGCCAGGATGGTCGCCTTTTCCCTCTCGGTCAGCAATTTGTGCCACAGCACATGTTGATCGGGAAGGCACTTTTCGTGTATTGGCCACATTCCAAGAACACGCCCGTTCCGTTTTTCCCTAACTTCGCCCGGATGAAGTTCATTCAGTAAACGGCAGGAAACGCAGGATTCATGGACGAATCAACGATTCTTTCAGCTCAGAACCTCGTCAAAACGTATGGACGACGTCGCGTTGTCGATGGCGTCAGCTACGAAGTGAAGCGAGGCGAAATCGTCGGTCTGCTCGGATCGAACGGTGCCGGTAAGACCACCAGCTTCCGCATGACCTGCGGCATGGTCACGCCGAACGAAGGCCGCGTCGAGCTGAATGGCAAAGACGTCACCTTGTGGCCGATGTTCAAGCGTTGCCGCGACGGCGGCATGGGCTACCTGGCTCAGGACAGTAGCGTCTTCCAGAAGCTGACCGTCGAACAAAACCTGCTGGGCGTGATGGAACTGCTGCGGATCGATTCGTACCATCGCAAGATGCGCTGCGAAGAACTGCTGGAACGGTTTGATATCACGCACATTCGCAAGTCGAAAGCGAAGAGCCTCTCCGGCGGTGAACGTCGCCGTTTGGAAATCGCTCGTTGTTTGGTCTCGGATCCTGAGATCATCATGCTCGACGAACCTTTCACCGGGATCGACCCGGTCACCGTCGACAGCATTCAGTTGGTCATTCGCGAGCTCCGCCAAAGCGGCATCTCGATTTTGATCACCGACCACCAGGCGGAAAAGACGTTGGAAATCGTCGACCGCTGTTACGTCGTCCATCGGGGAAACATCCTTTGCCATGGTTCTCCCGACGAAGTCGTCCGTCATCCGGAAGCGGTGAAGTACTACTTCGGCAATCTGTCTCGCAACAACTTTGGCGACCGAGGCGACCTGGACGCAGCGGCCTAATCCAACAACCACAATCGAGAACCGCCGATGGCACACCGCGTGTTTCAAAGCTGGAATGGCTGTGACGGTGAGATCGGATTGGAGATCAGCGCCCAATCGGCCTGCCCCATCTCGGGCACGTACGACGGGGTCGTTGTCTACAACCGCGATCGCTATGGGTTCCCTATGCGGACGGTGATCTCGAAGGCAACTGGCCTCGTCTATACCGATCCCCGCCCCGCCGACGACGCCATCGACGACTTCTACCGTAATGGCTATCGCCGCTTTTACAAGTCAGCCGCGGTTCCGAAGTGGAAGCATACCGCACGCAACGCTCGAATCGCCGGCCAGCGTATGGATGTCATCCAGTCGCTGACCACGAAAGGTTCAACCGTCCTGGATGTTGGCACCGGCTCAGGCGAACTGCTTTACGTGGGTCGCCGCGCTGGCCTCGAGATGCAAGGCATCGAAGCCGATCAGGCCTATGCCCAGTTTGGCCGTCGTAGCTATGGCGTGAAGATCATCAATCAATCGCTGCAACGAGCACGATTGCCGGAAGCCCATTTCGATGTCGTCACGATCTACCACGTTCTAGAGCACCTGGCCGATCCGACCGCCGCATTGAAGAAGCTGGCCACCGCATTGAAGCCAGGCGGGCACCTGGTGATCGAAGTGCCAAATGTCGACTCACTCGACGCGCAATTCCGACAGAAGTGGCACCCAGGGCACTTGTTTCATTTCAACTGTGCGACCCTTTCGGCATTGGCCAATGTCTGCGGATTCGAGGTCGTGACGGTCTATACCTGCGACCGGCTGAGCGTGGTGTGGGCCATTTTGAGAAAGCCCGAAGTGGCGGTCGATCGCCGCTGGCCTTACTTGATCGAAGGGAACTTCGATCACACCTGGCAGATCCTACAAAGCCAGGCCCGTCAAAGCTGGATGACGAATTTTAAGCACAAGTTCATGCGAAACAGCAAGAAGCTGCAGCGCAATCTTCATGAATGGATCAGCGCGATGTCGGAACCAAGTCATCGTAAGCTGGTCGACAAGGTTTCGCGCCGCAAAGCCGCCTAGCGACCGCATTGATTTGCCTGCCATTCCCAGGCTCGATATGATCAACCGGTGTGGCCAACGCGACTCTCTTTTTTGGGCCACCGATCATCGCTGGAAGCTTTTCGGTCATGCCATCTGCCCCAAGTGCTCAGAACCCTTTCCGTAGTCCCTCGCCAGAGGAAACGGCTGCGCCCGCGACCTCTTCGGTTGCGTACGGCCTGGGGGTTGCCTCGACGGTGATCATGACCTGTGGTGTGATTTACCTGCTGCTGGCAATTGTGGCAGTGCCGTTATCGATTCAGATGTATCGTACGGTTTCCTCCGATACCGATAGTTACGGGCAACCGGCGTTCTACCTGGAAAGCGCCTTGAAAGCGATCGTTTACGAAATCGCTTACGCCGTGCTGGGTGGCTTGCTGGTGTATGCCGGCTGGTCGATTCGCAAACGCAAGAACTACTGGGTAAGCGTGATCGGTTCGATAGCAGGATGCTTACCCCTCCCTCTGGTGCTCGTCTCCTTCTTTCCTTCCGTGTGGGCGCTATGGAAGTTATCGCGTCCGGTCATTCGTGGTCAGTTTGTCACTCAGATCGTGCCCCCCGATGGCGATTCTTAGTTCGCACCCGTTTGCCGTGAATTTGCCTTGGACACCCCATTTTGCATATTTATCCTCGTGCCCAACGCAAGATAATTCTGGTATCGTTGTTCTAAACGTTTCGGGGGGCGAAACTTTCAGCCAGGAGTACGGTTTAATTTGGTACCGTATCGACGGCCGTAAGACATTCGATCGAATTCCCATCTCGTACCCTACCCAATCCGATATCAATGGCCAGGCCCAAACAGGAAACCCCTACCTCCGGTGAACTGGAGGTACTTAAAGTCCTTTGGAAACGCGGACCCAGCACGGTCCGCGAAGTTCTTGAGGAACTCAATCAACAAGGCCGCACGCGAGCTTACACTTCGGTGATGAGCTTGATGAATGTGATGGCCGATAAAGCCTTGCTGGAACGCGAGCCGCTGGGCCGTGCCTTTCAGTACTCTGCCAAGAAGCCCCAAGAGAAGACGCTCGGCGGAATCGTCAGCGATTTGCTCGGACGCGTCTTCGAAGGCTCGGCACCGACACTGGTAGCCCATCTTCTGGAAGAAACCAAACCCAACGCCGTCGAACTCGATGAAATTCGTAAGGCACTCAAGCAGTACGAAGAGGAGAACGAGACCTGATGTGGAGTCTCCTGCAAAGCCCGCTGGGAATGAAGCTCACCCTAGTCCTGCTTCATTTTCTCTGGCAAGCAACTCTCCTCTTTGGTTTCTGGCGGCTAGCCATCTCGCTGCTTTGCATCCGCACCCCTCAGGCACGCCACAGCGGTGCCTTGGGCACATTGCTGCTGATAATCTGCTGCCCTGTACTAACGTCTTGCCTGATCGACTCGACCAGCCTTCCTACGGCAATCGATCAGAACGGAATCGCAGCGACGCTGATCGATTCGCCCAAGTCAGCCTCTTCGGATGATCTCGCCGGGCAGGCACTTACCAGTGCCTCTTCGCTTACCAGCAATAGCTCGATCAAAGCCCTGTCGCTAGGCGGCTGGATCGTCCGCTCGCAGCCGTACTTGATTCTGGGCTGGAGCGTAGGCGTGCTGATCTTGGGCACGCGTCTGTTCCTTGGCTACATCGGCACAATCTGGCTACGACGATCGCAATTAACGCCTGTTGAATCTGACTTGCTCGTACGCTTTGCCAACCTGGCAACTCGCTTGAATTTGCTTCAGTTGCCTCCGATTGCCTACTCCAAGCGGATCGGCCAGGCGATGACCGTTGGCCTGCTTCGTCCGATGGTTCTGCTGCCGGCAGCGTGGGCGGCTTCGATCTCGCCAGAAATCCTCGACGCCGTCTTCGCCCACGAACTGGCACACATTCGTCGCCAAGACCTGTGGATCAACTTCCTGCAGCGTCTGGCTGAAACGTTGTTCTTTTATCATCCGGCCGTCTGGTGGCTGTCGTCCGAGATCCGTCAAACGCGAGAGTCGTGTTGTGACGAACTCGCTGTTGAAGCTTTGGGCCAACGATTGCACTATGCTCGATCGCTGCAAGAGGTCGCTCACTGGCAATTGGAACAGCCTGCTTCGTCGCTGGCGACTCCGTTCCTGGGAGGGCCGCAGCAAAAGCTATTGGATCGCGTGCGTCATATTCTCGGTATGGCAACGCCACCGGCAGGCGAACGCTGCTGGGCAGCAGGCTTGCTGCTCGCTTCTATTCCGGTTTGGCTTTGGATGCTGTCGGCAATCTTTTGGCCTGACTCGGCACCGCAAGCGTTGGCCAAAGACCGTCAATCCGCGATTGTCGAACTGGAAGATATCGAACCCGAGGACGCCGCACCAACGTCGGTTTCCCCTGAGCATGCCATGCGTGACCATCTCGAGCCGCACCATCACAATTTGGAACAGCATGCCGAACTCCATCGTCGTGGACACCATCATCATCATCACGACGATGCAATCGATGATGTTCGCCAAGAAGACCAAGAGATGCTGGAAGTCTTGAAGCAGCTCCAGCAAGAGGTTCGCTCGCTGCGTGCGGAAGTTGAGCAACTGCGTCAGCGACCGCCGTTGCCACCGCCAGCCGTACAGCGTCGCATGATGCAACAGCGTCCCAAGGTAGTACCGTTCTGGCATCAGCTGGCCGAAGGGCTCGACGACGAGTAGTCTTCTCGTGCCGACCAGCGTATAACAAGCGGCAAACCTTACTCGCTTCGTTTTGACCAACAGCCTGCAATGAACTCTTCGCCTTCCTCCCGCCCCTCGTGGCAGCTTCCGACCGGCGTTACCCGTGGTTCGCTCGACTATATCGAGTCGGCCGCGATCGCGGATGGCTACGACGAAGATCTGGCGTTCGGCAGCGACTTCCAGTTCGACGAAGAGACCATCGCCAACTTCATTCCATCTGAAGGCCTGGTGGCGGACCTCGGCTGTGGCACAGCTCGGGCACTGATTCCGCTGGTTCGCCGTGGCAACCGGGGACTCGCGGTCGATCTGTCGCCTGAGATGCTACGCATCGTCGCCGAGAAAGCGAAGCAAGAGCAGCTCGACATCGCGTGTGTCGAAGCCAATCTGTGCGAGCTCGATATGATTGCGAACCAATCGGTCGACCACGCGATCTGCATGTTCAGCACCTTGGGCATGATCAAAGGGGCCGACAATCGACGGACGTTCCTCGACCATACCTATCGCATGCTCAAGCCAGGCGGACGATTCGTTGTGCACGTGCATAACTTCTGGTTCAACCTGTTTGAACCGAATGGAGCGTATTGGCTGGCATCGCACCTGGTGAAGTCTCGGATGACCAAAGGGATGGAACGGGGCGATAAGTACTATCGCTACCGCGGCATCCCCAATTTCTTTTTGCACGTCTTCAGCCGGGGCGAATTTGCCCGAGCTTTGAAACAAAGCGGCTTCAAGGTCGTGCGGCAGATTCCACTGCGGATGGATCGCCAGGGAGAGCTTCCTAACTCGTGGTTGTTTGGCGGATGGCGGGCGAGCGGATGGATCGCGTTGTGCGAGAAGTAACGCGTTCCGTTTCTCGATAACGCTACTTTTTGCGACGCCTCGAATCGATATCGTCGTAGTGGTATGGTCCTGGAAAATCGACCAGACCACGACGTTCGTTCGGCAGCGGCAATGGCCCTGCAATCTCGGCGGCGGCACGGCGTCCCGATTCTTCCGGCAGTTCGTCGGCACCAGCGAAAGACTGGGGCTCTTCCTGATGTAGATGAATCGTTTGCGTTGGAAACGCGAATTGAACTCCCAGGCGTTTGGCCAAACGAACGATCCCCACGAACAATTTGTGGCGTTCGCGAAGTTCGATATTCCAGTCCGCGCAGTCGAGGTATAAGTTCACCAGGATATCGAGCGAGCTTGAATTGAACTCGTTTAAGAATACCTGGTAGTAGTCTTTTCGCGTGTAAGGCTGACGTCGAATCAGCTCGCGAATCCCTTCGCAGAAGGCATCGATTTGTTCCGGGGTCGTATCGTACTGCACACCAATCACCGTCTTAATTCGGCGAAAGGTTCGCTTCCCCATGTTGTCGACTTTGGCGGTGATCAGCAGACTGTTCGGCAGCGTCACCAAACTGTTGTTGAACGTGCGAATCTTGGTACTACGAAGCCCCATCGCTTCGACCGTACCTTCAACTCCTTCGGTGATCACCCAGTCGCCGATTTCAAACGGTCGATCGACCATCACAGTGAGCGAGCCGAAGATATTGCTCAGCGTCTCTTTCGCAGCCAACGCAATCGCGATACCACCGATACCGAGCGAGCCCAGCAAACCCACGATCGGCAATGAAAACGATTCAGCAAACACCAGAATGCCGATGCAGACCGAAAAGGTCTTCAATGTTTTGCTGATCGCCGGCAACAGCAGGTCGTCGTACTTCTTGCCATTTCGGGCGGCGGCATGGATCAGGTGAACGATAACCAGATCGATCATGCGAAAGAAGAACCAGATCGCCGAAACGATCCCGAACAGTTGTACGCCGTAAAACAAAATCGTGCGAAACAGATCGGGCAGACGGAAGAGCCATAGTCCGTAATACCACGTGATCGCCATTGCCGTGAGACCGATCGGCGTCCAAGCCTTCTCGAATGCCTGGCGAATGTCTTCGTCGTTTGGTGTTCGCCCGAAGCGAACCCGGCGGATGAATCGCAAGAGCACCTGCAGGACCACATCAACCAGGTAGCCTGCCACGATCAATGCGAGCAGACAAATCCACTGGTAGGTTGGCAGCAGAAAGTGTTCTTCGCGATAGAACGGGGGAACTTGCGATTCGAGCCATAAGGCAAAGGTTGGCTTCGGCTTCGTGTCGGATTCGCCGCTCTGTTCGTCTCGCTTTTCTTGCGCCTCGATATCGGGCGTGTACTTCTTCATCAGATCGCTGACGGCTTCGACAGCTTTCGTGCTGAACCGCCATAGCCCCTGGGGGCCTTTGGTCAGCGTGATCTTGGAAGCGTCTTCCTCTTGATCGAAGGGAACCCGGCCATCACCATCGCCGAAGACAGGAACCTCGATCTTATCGGTCTTTTCCGGAACAAGGTCCGGATTCACATCCCATAGCGTGGAAAGCAGCTGAAACAACTCGTAGCAAAGATCGCGCTGCGAGAGCTTTTGAATTTCAGGCCGATCGCTGAAGTCGACACATTCAATTGCCGTATCGTAATCAGCATCCTCAATCGCCTCGAGAAATGTTCTGACGGTTACCTGAGGATTCCCTTGCTTGAGGAGCAGCTTGGGATCGACCGCCGGCGCCTCTGCTGGCTTCTCGGCCGCGACGCCATCACCGGTGGTGATTCCAGGAATCGCCTGCGCATGGGCCGATGCTGCCAATAGCAGCAGACAGAGCAAGATGCCGCCAAACAGTTCGCGAATCAATTTGCTGGCCATGATGGGGGAAGTCAAACCGAACTACGTTAGGGAGATGGATCGCTGCCATGCTAACGTACCTTCCCCGCGAATCAGTGCGGGAAGTTTCTTAGAGACCAACGATGCTATTCGTTCGGTTCGAAATAAAAAAGGCCCCCGGAAAGTTCGGATCCCAGGGGGGCAAAGGATTCCGTTCTTCTCCGGGAGCGATTGGTCGGTTCAGGGAATCGACATCCTGTCGAAATGAGCCGATTCTTTCGGTTGCGCCATCGAGAGTTTTCAAGCGAGACGTTCAACTTCCTTGTCAAACGGCCGGCTCACGATCCGCGGAAAGCCGCCAAAAGCAGCTTTCCCTATGCAGGAAACACCTCATCGATTTTGCCCACGAACGACACGTTTTTTACTCCGCGAGGAAGTCATGTCGTCCGTGTGAGGCGGTAAGTTATTGGTTTTCCAAAAACCGATCAAGCCCGTTTCTTGAAAAGAATCGGAGAGAAAACTGAACTTCTTTCAGCTTGCTATCACTGCCTCGCGAGTCATGCGGCGAGGAGCCTCCCAATCGCATTCGTTCCGAACAAGATAGACCGAGTTGCCACTCTTATCTTGAGCATGCTTCAGACCGGCTTCACAACGTGCGACCATGTGCTGTGCTTCGTCACCTTCCAAGGCCTGCGACACACCACACGAGATGGTCAACTTGATGGTGTCGGTTGCTGTTTGCAGTTCCAATCGACCAATTGCCTGACGTGCTCGCTCCGCGACGGCCGACGCTTCTTCGCCGGTGGCGGAAGGTAGCATCGCACCAAATTGGTTGTCACCCATCTGGCAAATATGATCCATATCTCGCAAGATCGCTTGAAAGACTTGCAGGACGGCGCTCTGAATTTTCTTCGAGTCGTGATGCGAATCAAGCGGCTTGCCATCAACCGAATCGACACTCGCCAGGATCATTGCGAGTGGTTGACGCTTACGATGGAAAAGCGCCAGACGGCGACTCACATCCAGCATGAAGGCATCGCGGCGACCGATCGCCGACGACTCCTCGGAGGCTTCCACTGCGGGATCGGCCTTACGATGGGGCACTTCATGGCAGGTCTTGCCATCGTGCCAGCACGCACGATTACGACCACGACGCTTCGACGCGTACAACGCACGGTCGGCACGCCCCAGCCATTCCGCAGGCTCGCTGTCGCGAACGATTTCGGCAATACCGAGACTGGCGGTGACCTTCAGCGGACGTCCTTCAAATTCGAGAGGCAGGCGTTCGATATGCGAGTTAATTCGTCGAGCAGTCAGCTTGGCATCGAACAACTCGGTTGCCGGCAGCAACACGGCGAACTCTTCGCCACCATATCGCATCGCAATTCCGCCGACACCTTTCACGGCCGAGCGAATGACCTCGCCCACTTTCTGCAGACAATAGTCGCCGGCCTGGTGTCCGTTGCGGTCGTTGAATGTTTTGAAATGATCGATGTCGATCATAATGAGCGAGGCAGGGCGTTTCGATTCGCGTTTCTCGTTGAACAGACGCGCGATCTCTTCGTCGAATACACGGCGGTTCGGCAAGCCGGTCAACGCATCGGTACGTGCTTCGACACGGTGCGAACGCAGTAGTTGCGATTGTTCCTGCAAGCGGGCTTCGGCCACGTTCAAACGCGAATCGAGATGACGATTTGCTTCCATCAATCGCGAGATGACGCGTGTTACGGCGTCCGGGTCCGACATGTTGGTCATACTGACCAGGTCGTGATTGATTTGTTCGACCGATTGCGAATGGGCTTGAACGTCCGTCCGCATTCCCTTGGCCAGGTCGCGAACTTCGTCCACGACATCGCTCAGGTCTTCCGCAGCGACCGTCGTAACGGCCGTGCTATCAGGCGTCACGGGACTTTCTGGCAATTGAACGACTTTTCGCTCTTGATCATTTACCAGTGTGGCTTGCTTCTGCTTTGCCGCAGGATACCGCAACCAGGTTGCGGCAACATAGCCAATTTTGAAGAAGATGAGGCAAAGAAGCAGGTGAAGCAGTGTGAATTCGGACATCTCTGGATACGCGCTTACCGAGACAACAATAACGATCGTAGCGATTGTCCGGAGACAAGCCAGAGGATCGCAGAGGTTATTAGCACGTGTTCGCGCTTGGGGGCAGTAACCTCTATATAGTTACTTAGATCACAAACGCGTCCGGTCAAACGAATCGTGCAAGATAGGATTCGAAGTTCCGAGGCTCAAGAGTTTTGCGCGTTCCCACACATTTTGCGGTTCTCCCGCATGTTGAAAAATGCAACCTATACTTCCCCCAGGGGTTGCCCCTATAGCCCAGTTTTTTAATCCGCTTCGCTCTATTTACGGCGACAGCTTATGAAGTCCCAGCTTGTAGATTCAGGGGCAGACTGATGATGCTTGCGAAAAGTAACACACCGACTCCATTTCCACGCGTGCTCGTTGTCGATGACGATGACGCGATCATGCGTGCCGTTTCGCGAGTCCTCGGCTCCGACGAATCAATTCAGATCGTCGGTCACACCACGCATGCGCAAGCCGGTCTTGCGATGGCGGCATCATTGAAGCCTGACGTGGTCCTGATGGACATCCACATGCATGGCCTTGATCCGTTCCTGGCGTGCAAACAAATCACCGAAAGCACTGGCGGTCATTCGAGGATCCTGTTTTATACCGGCTTCCCGAGAGATAACTATTTGGACCGCTGCCTGGCGGTTGGCGCCGCCGGAATCGTCTCGAAGCATTCCGAATCACTTCGGAACCTCGCGTTTGCCATCCGTCATGTGGCGGCCGGTAATACCTACTTCTCACCAGAACTAGACAAACGCCTGGTCGAGCGGGAAGATGGCGTCACGTCGTCACGACTGGCGACCTTAAGCGATCGCGAGATCGGCGTGCTCCGCGAACTTTCTCTCGGTCGAACGCAATCGGAAATTGCCGACGCCCTCGATATCAGCGAACGCACGGTCAACAAGACGGTGGGGGACCTGAAGATCAAGCTCGAGGTCCAGACGATCAACGAAATGCTGATCTTTGCCGTGAACGAAGGTTTGGTTCACCCAGAGCTTCAGTTCGTCGACCGTCAAAAGAAGGACGACTAAAAGTAGAGCGACCGTTTGTGGTAGGATGAATCCGTCTGCCCCGGAGTTCGTCCTACTTCAGAAAGTTCGCTATGCTGACTGCCGCCCAAAAAGAACGTGCCCTCGAACTGGTTCTCGCCCTGATGGCGATCCCGGGCAAAAGCGGATTGGAATCCGAGGTGGCGGCGAAGGTTCAACAGGAACTCACTCAGGCCGGCCTCTCTGCCGACGCCCTCGAGTTCGACACCGCGCATCTGAAGTGCCCGATTCCGGAAAGCACAACCGGCAATCTGATTGTGAAGCTGGATGGCACGACTTCTCTACCACGTCGGATGCTGATGGCCCACATGGATACTGTGCCGATTTGCGTCGACGCTCGTCCGGTGGTCCAAGGCAACCAGGTTGTTTCCCAGGATGATCATACCGGCCTGGGTGCCGATGATCGTGCAGGCGTCGCGGCGGTGCTATTTGCCGCGACCGAGATCTTGCGAGAAGGCACCTCGCACGGTCCGCTCACATTTCTGTTTACCGTGCAGGAAGAGATCGGCCTGCATGGCGCGAAGAACCTCGATCCGGCAATGCTCGGTTCACCAGAGCTGGCCTTCAATTGGGATGGTGGCGATCCCACCAAACTGACCGTCGGTGCGATCGGCGGTTATCGGATGACGATCGACATTCGCGGCCAGGCAAGTCACGCCGGTGTCGCTCCTGAGAAAGGTGTCAGCGCGATTACCGTCGCGGGACTAGCCATCGCTAAACTGCATGCTGCCGGACTGCTGGGAAAGATCGACCAGGGCGAGTTGAAAGGGACTAGCAACATTGGCGTGATCGAAGGGGGCCATGCGACTAATGTGGTTGCGGATCGTGTGCAACTGCGAGCTGAAGTTCGCAGTCACGTGACTTCTTCCATTGAAGTTTTCGTACGCCGCTTCGAGGAAGCCTTTCGGCAAGCCGCAACCGAAGTGACCAATACAGAAGGCCAACACGCGTCGGTTCAGTTTGATGGAAATCTAAACTACGAAGCATTCAAAATGGGGGAGGTAACCCCAAGTGTCCAGTTGGCCAGTCGCGTCTTAAATGACCTAGGACACAAACCATTTGCTTCGATTGCTAATGGTGGCCTCGATGCCAATTGGATGTTCCGGCACGGAGTTCCAACTGTCACACTGGGGTGTGGTCAACACAACCAGCACATGGTGACCGAGATGCTCGACATCGAGCAGTTCTACATCGCTTGCGAGGTCGCCTTACAGATTGCCTCAGGGGCAGGAGCCGCCGAATGAAGCCTGAAGATGAACTCTGCCTTTGCTTCCACGTGAGCCTTCGCAAAGTGCAGAACTTTTGCCGAATCGAAAAGCCACGCCGGGCATCTCAACTATCAGAGTGTGGCGGTGCCGGAACCGGCTGTGGCTGGTGCCGCCCGTTTCTGCAGAGGATCTTTGACAATCAACAGCAATCGGACGCCGAACCGATTCCAGATTCGAAACAATACCAGCAAAGTCGCGCCGCTTATATTCGCGACAAGAAAGAACGCGAGCAATAGAGGCCGTCAGCTCGCGATTACTCGGGCGTCTTGAAGGCGTCCAACGCCTCTTCTCGGGTCGGATATCGCTGCCAGAGCGATTCAATCTTCGACCGTTTCAGTACGTTCAGGCAGTCTTCGTTAAGGCCTGCCAGAACTAGCTGACCGCCTCGCTTCTTGATGAGCTTCCAGATCCGAATCAAAAACTGGATGAAGAACGATCCGAACGATTCGGTGTGCGAAAGGTCGACGATCACCAGCGGCGGTGTTGCATGTTTCGCAACCTCGACGATCTGTTGAACGACCTTGCTTAAGTTCGACTCATCCAGACTCAGATACTCTGGCCCAAAGTCGAGAATCGTGATGTCTCTCTGGCGCAGAATGTTGACCATTACATAGGTGCCGATGTTGGCAGGCAAAACTAAGGTGTGGGGGTTAGTTCAAACCGACAGACTAGGCGTCAAACAGTCGCAGGGAAGGTTAGGAGCCACCCTAGTGTCAAGCACAAAACCGGCAATTAGAGAAAAACCAGTCTGTCGGGTAGTTTATCTTTCTATCTCCGTAACAACAACCCCTCAACTTTTTAAATATTTACGAAGTGATTTCAAAACAATTGTATACTTGAGTACCACCCTGAACTATCCGTGCCTGCAGAGGGATGCCCTATTATTCCTCTGGGTGCCCTACTTGAAGCGGGTTCGGTTGTACGGTTTTCCACAGACTTTCGGATAGCCGTGCCTAGGAAATCATGCGAGAGGAGATGGAGCGTTGAACCGATTCGAAGAAACGGACTCCGACGAACGTTCGCCAGCTCATGACAAGCGCCGAACGATTGAGATCAATAACCTTCTGGAACAGATCCGACAAACTGCGGATAAACTGCAACGCGATGAAGCGACGCGAGGCGATCTGAAGCTTCTAGCGAGATCGCTGAAAGAACTGCGATACGCGTTCAAGGTCTTCACGCCTTACAGAGATAAACGCAAAGTCACCATCTTTGGTTCCGCAAGAACTGCCCCAGATCATCCAACTTATTTGGCCGCTCAAGAGTTTGCCGCCCATATGGCACGCGATAGTTGGCTGGTGATCACAGGTGCCGGAAGCGGCATTATGGAAGCCGGGCACCGCGGTGCTGGTCGCGAAGCGGCGATGGGTTTGAACATTGTCCTGCCGTTCGAGCAGGAAGCGAACCCGGTCATCCTGGGCGATGACAAACTGGTGAACATGAAATACTTCTTCACGCGCAAACTAATGTTCGTGAAGGAATGCGATGCGGTCGTTTGTCTGCCAGGGGGGTTCGGCACCCTCGACGAGGCCTTCGAGGTGCTAACGCTGGTGCAGACCGGCAAAAGAGACCTGTTTCCGATCGTGCTGCTCGATGCACCTGGGGGGCAATACTGGCGGAAGCTGGACGACTTCATACGCGAGTCACTGCACCACGATGCATTGATCTCGCCAGAAGATTTCGCCCTGTATAAGGTGACCGATAGCGTCGACGAAGCGGTCGCCGAGATCGAACAGTTCTACAAGGTATATCACAGCATGCGTTACGTTCGGCATCAATTGGTGATCCGCACCAAGACTCCGATCGCCGACTCGCTGTTGAATGAAATCCGCGAGGAATTCCGCGATATCCTGAGCAGTGGCGACTTCGAGGTCCGCCGGGCTCTGCGCGAAGAAGATGAATCCGATCTGCAGCACATGCCAAGGCTCGTCTTCAACTTCAACCGACGCAACCTCGGAAGACTCCGCCTGCTGGTGGATTGCATCAACGCCGGCAGTATCGAGCCTGCCTCCCGCGAGTTCCCCTAATGCCTGCGATGCCCACGGCAGACGCCCTACATGAACCCAACGAAAAAAGGCCGCCAGGAAATATGGCTGGCGGCCTTTGCTATTTCATCGGCAGCGGAGCCCCCCTTGGCCCGCCACCTCTGAATGATTGGCTGAGCGAACTATCGCGTGGTGTTTCGACGCGAGCGGTCGGCGATGCGGCCGCGAGGAGCTTCCTTGTTCGCCTTCAGATAGGTCATCAGGTCGCCGATCTCTTCGGCGGTCAGCTGATCCAGCAAGCCCGTTGGCATGACGCTAACCTTCGATGGTGCCAGTTCGTCGACGTCGGCTTCGGCCACGGTGGTCTTGTTACCCTGGCTGTCGATGACGATGTAGCCACCGCTGGGGCTGGTCGAAACCAGGCCAGAGATCACCTTGCCGTCGACCGTCAAGATTTGCTTGGTCGCGTACTGGTCCGAAATCACATGTGACGGGAACAGGATCGATTCCAGAATCTGCTTCTTCTGGAAGCGTCGCGAGATCTCGGTCAGGTCGGGACCAATCGCTTCACCCAGGTTGCCCATACGATGGCACGACGCACACTGAGCCTTCTTGAAGATCGCCGCCCCTGAGGTCATATCACCACCGTGATAATCTTCCGAGGTGAGGAACTCCAGCAGTTCGTCCAGGTTCCAGTTGCTCGATTCCGAGTCCACCAGTTTGGCTTCCGGCAGGTCTGGGTAGGTCTCGGTGAACCAGTCTTGCCAGGCAGCAATCTGCTTGTCGAAAGGATCGCCTGGGTTAGCAACCGTTTCGCCCGTCCACTTGATCAGCAGCTGGTTGACCGCTTGTTTGCAGGTCGCGTCGTTCCGCAGAGCCAGCAAGATCAGCTGACGGAAGGCCTGAGGATCGTTTTCCGTTTCAGAGCTGGTCGCCAGTTTCTCGATAACGTTGGTTCCGAATGGACCATCGAGCACCGGCAGCGATTTGACCAGCAATGGGAAGTTCGGGCCTTCTGGCTGTTGGGCCAGACCAAACGCGATCGAGGCACGGCGTTCTGGTTCTCGCTCGAAGGCGTTTCGCAGGTAAGCCATGTTCTCGGGCGTGCCGTTACCAGCGAGGATCGCCACGATCCCTTTTCGCATCCGGGCTGCCACGGCCGAGTCGTCACCGACCAGCTCTTCGTCGATCATCCGCAAGATGTTCAACGTTTGTTCATCAGGATTCTCCGGCAACTCAAACAGGACAGCCAAGGCAGCGTTGGGCCACATATGTCCCATCGTCAAGGCAACGTACTGTTCCTGCGGTGTGAGGCACTGCACGAACTCTTTGGTAGCCGTTTCGATGTAGCCTCGCAGGCCTTCACCACCTTCGATCTTCAAACCATTTTCGAGGTGCCCCAGCAGCTTCAACTTCTGCTCCGAAGTCCAGCCTTCGCGGATGAACGACATGTGCATGGCGAGGTTCAAACGTTCGGCTGCGGGGATATCACTATCGAGGTGAGCGATGTACCGATCAGTGATGTCAGAAACCTGAAAGTGAGCCAGGGTGCGAATCAATTCTCGATTCATCTTGTCGTCACTTGCGGGGAACTCGACCGCGATGCGATCGGCCAGACCTGGCAGTTCGTTATCGTTCAAGTCGCCACGATGGATGGCCAACTGAATGACTCGCAACATCGACATGAACTCGTCATCCGAGAGATAGTCATCCAGCCGCATCTGAGCCTTACGAGCGATTCGCAGTGCGATGTCGTGATCGGGCTGAGCAACCATGGCAGCCACACTACCGGTGTTGAACAAGCTGGCCGAATCGGTCACCAGGACGTCTTCGATCCACTGGTCAATCGGTTGGTTCTCGAGCAGTCGACGAGCCGCGTACACTTCGCGACGATCGGCCGCGGTCAGCAGCGGACGCAGTTCACTCAGGTTCACTTCCCCCTTGATCTCGATCAGCGTTTCGCAAACTTCGCGACGAACAGCCGAGCTGTCGTGGGCCAGTAGCTTACGAAGACAATCAACCGATTCTTCACCAGGATAGTTAATCAGCAGCGAGACTGCCTTCTGGCAAACTTCGTCGTTATCATCCTTGGTCAGGTCCAACAGCATGCTCTGGGTTGGGGTCGGACCATAAAGCTGCATCAAGTCGAGAGCACGGGTTCGGTAGTAAGGAGGGTTCTCCTTCGCGATCGCCACGCCTTGAATCTGTGGATTCCACAGGTCGCCCAGTTCCGACTGGATCTCGGCGATGCGTTGACGTCCCCACGAGCTTTGTGGCTGTGGATGACGAATCGCCTTCGCGATTCCTTCGCCAAGGTTATCCACACCTTCCGGCGTGTCTCCCTTATAAACGATTCGGTAGAGGCCACCTTCCGTGCCACGACCACCGGTGGTGAAGTAGATCCAGCCATCGGGACCAACCTCGATATCGGTGACGTTCATCGGCTTGCCTTCGAGCAACGCTTCGCTCTTGGCGGTGTAACCGGCACCTTCTCGCTTCAGATCGATCGTATTGATGCGGCCGTTGGCCCAGTCAGTCACGAACAAGCGATTCTGGTACTTGGCTGGATACTTGAAGTGATCGTAGACCACGAGACCGGTTGGCGAACCAGCCCCAGTTTCCAGGATCGGCGGCACGCAGTCTGGATAGTAGTTAGGCCACTTCGCCCAACCACTTCGCCAGCCGAAGTCGCTGCCAGGGATCACTTGATAGATGCGGGTCGGACGATGCCAGACCAAGCCTTCGTCCCATTCCATGTCGCTATCGTGGATGAACAAGTCGCCATCGCGATTGAATGCCAGGTCGTAGGCGTTACGAATACCGCCTGCCACGATTTGCAGCGACTGGCCTTCGATGTCGGTTCGCAGAACCATGCCGCCTGGGGCTTTCACACCGACGGCATGACCGCCTGGATCTTCAAAGCGAGGAACGAGGTCCCCTTCGTAGAAGTGACGGTGTGGGCTCGATTCGGAAACTTCGGAGTCGAGCTTGGTATCGTTACCGGCGACCATGTAGATCAAGCCGTCCGGGCCGAGGGCCAGACCGTGCGGGCCATGTTCGCCGATGGCACCATCGAACTTGACCAGCGTGCCGACTTCTTCGACGTCGCCGTCTCCGTCGGTGTCGCTCAAGCGATACAAGCCGGTCCCTTCCGAGCCTTCGCCGACGACAAACACGTCGCCGTTGAGGGGCAGGATACCTTGGACGTTCTTGATCGTGTCGTTGTAGGTACGCATCGAGTCGACGACGCCGTCATCGTTCGAGTCGTACAGCAGCATCAGGTTGCCACCTTCTTTCGAGGCGATGATGTTGCCGAATTCGTTGAAGGTCATCGAGATCAAAGCGCCGGTCTTTTCAGCGGAGATCACTTCCTGAATGGCAAAGCCTGGCAGAATGCGGAAACGCGATTCTTCGGTCGGCGCCTTTTCTTCAGTTGGGGTCGCGGCCACTTCAGGCTGCTTGGCCGGGGTCTTCTTGGCCGTCGAGATCGGCTTGGCTTCGATCGGACGCTGCGAAGGCTTTGGCACTTCGGCAAACGTCGGAGCTGGCGGCACAGGTGGTCCGTTGGGTCGTGCGGTCGGGGCGGCCGCGGTCTGCGCAGGTTCCGCTGCCGGGGCCGCGACATTCCAAGGACGCGTGGTGTTCGCCGGTCCCATTTCCATGGCATTGGACCAGCGGGTATCGCTATAGAAGTTCGATTGCCACAGCGGGAACGGTCGCAAATCGGTTCGCCAGGTCGAGTTCGATGGGAAGGTCACCTTCTGATTGTTCGGTCCGAAGATGGTGATCTCGGAAAGCAGACCTGCGCTATTGCCGGTGGTATTTCTCACCTGGACGGCGATGACGTTGGTACCGATCTCGAGATACTGAGAAATGTCGAAATTTCGACGGGTTTTCCAGTTACTTCCTTCCGCGACTTTTTTTCCGTTAATCCACATCTCGAATTCGTCGTCGGCGGTGATCATGATTTGACCACCGGTCATCTGCGAGATGCGGATGTTCTTTCGGAAGTAGCAACTTGCCGATGGCACCTGGTCCTTTTGGTGTTGCGGCGCCCAGATCCATTGAGGCTCGGTAGCCTGGGCATGGACCATGCTGGGACTTGCCGTTGTCAGCACCGCGGCGACGATCAGCAGCAACCAAGGAGTTTTGAGGGTGGTGGACATCTTCAATCTCATACCAATGACGTAACGTTTGCTTGGTGCGGGTAGCGTACGAAAACCCACGCCCGGCGCAATCAAGTCTCATCCTTCATTGGAAAGATCGGGTCTGACCTCCCATAAAATCAGCAAAATCGCAACAACTGGCAAAAATTGCCTAAGTGGACCTGCTATCACTTCGTTCCCCCCGAAATATGCAAAGAGCGACCTCCCTCCATTCACTTGAGCCAAGGGAATCCGCAGAGCGGCCGTTATTGACCCACTTTTTTTATCCGTTTACGATTCGAAGGGGATTGTTTAGGAAATATGCATCGAATGGGTCAGTAGACAGCTCCGCTAGCGGCGAAGGAGTAGCCGACGCCGGCCTTTTATCGATGCGTTCTTGGTAAGAGGTTGCGTAATGACAGTTGTCCGTGGCGCCCTGGGTATCCATCTTTTCTTCTCTTTGTTGATGCTGACCGCGCTGGTCGGCTGTACCAGCGGAGCTTCCGATCTCTCTCCGGAAGAGCTCAAGCAGGCCATCAAGGAATTTAACTTTGATGAAGGCTTGCCATTCCCTGACTTCACCCCGCCAGCCACCCTGGAAGAGCTCGACTCGGCCAACAAGTGGACCGACAAGACCGTCGTCGATCCGCTTCCCCATCTGGACGAAGAGCTGAAAGATTTCAAACCGCCAATGACTCCGGCGGAAGCCTGCGAAATCCGACCGAAGGATGACGCCGACTACAAGAAGATCCTTCAGTCGATGCGGATCCAACCATCCAAAGAGAATCCAGCCGAACAAGACGCCAGCTGGGTCCACCACGAAAATGGTGACGTCAACAGCTTGAACCCACTGCGTATGAGTTCGGTGGGTGACTTCTTCTACGTTTACATGTGCGGCGTTTCGGCCACGACTTCGACCATCGATCTCGAATCGGTCGGCGATGGCCGCTTCATCAAGACGTGGCAGGGGAACGAAGACAACACGATTCAGAAGGTGGTCATTCGCGACGACCTGACCTGGAGCGATGGCACGCCGATCACCGCCTACGACTGGGAATTCACCTACAAGGTGCTGCTGCATCCGAAGCTGAGCGTAATGTTCCCAGCCCTGCCAAGCTCGCTCGACAAGGTGAAGCTGATCAAAGCCTACGACGACCACACCTTCGTGATCTTCCACGAGATGTCGAGCCCGGTGAACGACATGAAGTTGGAATTCCCGATCGTGCCGAAGCACTTGTACGAGCCAGCTATCGCAGTTGATCCTACGCTGACCGATAGCGACTTCTTCCTGGAACAAGAGATTCACCCAACCGTTGGTGGTCCTTACGAAGTGACACAGCGTGATCGCAATCAGCGTATCGTGCTGAAGCGTCGCGAGTCGTTCTACATGAAGGATGGCAAGCAGATCCAAGCGAAGCCACACTTCGCTGAGATCCGTATGGAAATCATCGAGAACCCGAACCAGGCTTTGTTGGCGATGACCGCCGGCAAGCTGGACGACTCGCAGATCTCGGCCACCAAGTGGGACACCGAAACCAACACGGCCGAGTTCTACGAAAAGAACATCAAGGTCAAGCACATCGCCTGGTCGGAAGGGCACATCGCCTGGAATACCGAGACGCCTTATTTCAACGATGCTCGCACCCGTCGCGCGATGAGCCACGCCATCGATTACGACGCGATCATTAACGGCATCATGAAGGGCATCCACGAACAAGCCAACGGCCCGTTCCATCCTTCAGCCTGGTTCGCTCCGCAGCCTTCGCTGCCGATGTATGACACCGACCTGGCCAAGTCGCGTGAACTCCTGACCGAAGCTGGCTGGACCGACTCCGACTCCGACGGCATCCTCGACAAGGAAATCGACGGCAAGAAGGTCGCCTTCTCGTTCCAATTGATGCACCCAGCCGGTAGCCCAGTCTCGGAACAGATTGCTCGCCAGGTCTCGAACGACTTGGGTAAGCTTGGTATCAAGGCGGAACCTCGTCAGTTCGAGTGGACCGTCCTGCAAGACAAGGCTCGCAGCCACAACTTCGATGCCCTGATGGCAGGCTGGGGTGCCGGTGGCGATCCTTTCTCGACCGACAATATCTACGGCACCGGGGCTCCCCGAAACTATGGTCAGTACTCGAATCCAGAAGTGGACAAGCTGTACAAATTGGGGTTAGCCGAACTTGACCGCGAGAAGCGAGCCAAGCATTATCATGACATCGCCAAGATCCTTTACGAGGATCAGCCATACACTTGGCTCTATTACCGCGCTGACCTGTATGGCTTCAATAAGCGCATGCGAGGATACCAGTTCAGCCCGACCGGACCTTGGTTCTATGAACCAGGTGCGTTCTCGGTTTGGAAAGCCCAGTCGGAATAACCACTGGGCCTAGCGTAACGCGATCCTCGCCCCTCTTTCGAGACAACCAGGGAGCACTGGCTGCATGCTGACGTATATTGCACGCCGCTTATTTATTGGAGTCTTTACCATCCTGGCGGTAACGTGCCTGGTCTACGGTTTGATCCGTAACATGCCAGGCACGCCACTGACGCAGATGACCGAGACCGCCAACGTGCGGCAGATGATGGACGAACGTCAGCAGGAAGAGCTGATGAAGCAGTACCATCTCGATAAGCATTGGATCGTCGGGTACGGCTATTGGCTGGGCAACGTGTTCCAGGGAGACCTCGGACGCGGGATCAACTTCTCGGACCGCCGCCGTGTGACCACCATCATCGGCACGCGACTTCCCAACACGCTCAAGCTAACCGTCACCTCGCTGCTGTTGACGTATATGCTCTGTATACCGATGGGGCTTTACTCAACGGCGAAGAACGCCACGCCAGGCGAACGCACGCTGGCGATCACGCTGTACATTCTGTATGCGTTACCGACGTTCGTGGCGGCCATCTATTTGAACTTATTCTTCGCGGTGAAGCTCGACTGGTTACCGCTCAGCGGGATGACCAGCGAGAACTACAGCAGCCTCAGCACGCTCGGCAAAACGTGGGACGTGCTGAAACACGTGATCCTGCCGATTACTTGCCTCACCTATGGTTCGCTGGCGTACTACACCCGCTTCATCAAAGCGAACATGCTGGAAACGATTCAGCAAGATTACATTCGCACCGCGCTGGCCAAAGGGGTGAGCCCTCGCCGAGCGCTCGTTGTGCACGCCTTCCGCAACTCGTTGATTCCACTGCTCACGCTGGTCGGTCTGACGTTGCCGGCCCTGCTGGCTGGCTCGGTTATTCTGGAATCGATTTACCAGTGGGACGGGATCGGACGGCTCTTCATCGAAAAGATCTCGCAACGCGATTACCCTGTGATCATGGGCCTGGTGCTCATGTTCTCTGTCATGACTCTGATCGGCCAGCTGTTGGCTGACGTGCTTTACGCAGTTGTCGACCCTCGGATCACGTATTCCTAAGCATGAGCGCCGTTCAAGAACTCGCCGAACAACCGATCAAGCCGCAGCAGTCGCTCGGCTTCTGGGCTACCAGTTGGCGACATTACCGCAAGCGTAAGTTTGCCATGGCCGGCTTGATCTACGTGATCTTCCTGGGCCTGGTCGCGATCTTCTCGCCAGCGATCGTCGGCACGAAGCCGATCGTCTGCTACTACAAAGGCAACATTTATTTCCCGGCGATGGGCTATTACAACCCGTCGTGGGAGAACGCGATCTTCACCACCGGCGATCACTTCAACAATCGCTACGAACCCAACCTCAAACAGAACGACCCCAATAGCTGGGCAATCTGGCCGTTGATCCGCCAAGACCCGATCGAACGCGTTCAGGCCGATTGGTTTGAAGGGCAACCTGCGAATCCCCTCAGCATCGAGGGCAATCCGAGTGGCCAGCACTTCTTTGGCACCAGCAGCGTCGGCGTCGATGTCTTCGCCCAGTTGGTCCATGGTACTCGCGTCGCCCTTCTAGTCGGCTTTGTCTCGATGGCGATTGCTTCGGTCATCGGGATCATTATCGGAGCGGTCTCAGGCTACTACGGTGGCTGGGTCGACTTCATCCTGTCGCGGTTCATTGAAATCATCTTGTGCGTGCCAACGCTGATTTTGGTGATCGCGTTGTTGGCGATGGTGGTCAGCCCCAGCATCTGGCAGGTCGTGTTTGTGATCGGACTGACCGGCTGGACCGGGATCGCTCGCTTGACGCGTGCCGAGTTCATGAAACTGAAACAGATTGAATACGTGGCCGCTGCCAAAGCGATGGGAGCCGGACCACTGCGAATCATGTTCGTACATATTCTGCGAAACGCCTTGGCTCCAATCCTGGTGCCGATCAGTTTCGGGATTGCCGGGGCAATTTTCACCGAGAGTGCGCTTAGCTTTCTCGGTATCGGGGCCGACTCGCAAACTCCGACCTGGGGCGATGTCCTGAAAGAAGGTCAGGACCACATTCGTTCGATGTGGTGGCTGAGCTTCTTCCCTGGTCTCGCGATTTTCACCACGGTTTTGGCCTACAACTTGATTGGCGAAGGCATCCAGGAAGCCACCGATCCTCGCACCCGCGACGTCTAAACGATGATCAAAACACTGCTTAAAGTTGACAACCTTCAGACTTACTTCCACGGCGAAGAAACCGTCAAAGCGGTGGACGGTATCTCGTTCTCGCTCGATGAAGGGGAAACCCTCGGCATCGTCGGCGAATCAGGTTCCGGCAAGTCAGTCACTTCGCTGTCGATCATGCAACTGCTGTCGCGCAATGCCAAGATCGAAGGTGGAACGATCTCGTTCCTTGGTACCGATCTCGTGCGACTGCCCGATCCCGCGATGCGGAAGATCCGCGGTAAAGACATCAGCATGATCTTCCAGGAACCGATGACCTCGCTGAACCCGGTCTTCACCGTCGGTTCCCAGGTCATGGAAGCGATCCAACTGCATCAGCAGGTCAGCAAGAAGGAAGCCCGCGAAAAGACGATTCAACTGTTCGACGAAGTCGGCATTCCGGAACCGCACAAGCGTGTCGATTACTATCCGCATCAGATGTCTGGCGGGCAAAAGCAACGCGTGATGATCGCCATGGCACTGAGTTGCAATCCGAAGCTGCTGATCGCCGACGAACCGACGACGGCGCTCGACGTGACAATCCAGGCTCAGATTCTCGACATCCTTCGCCGCCTGCGTGATAGCCGCGGCATGTCGATCTTGTTCATCACGCACGATCTGGGGGTGATTGCTGAAATCGCCGACCACGTGCTGGTCATGTATCGCGGTAACATCGTCGAACATGGCGACATCCACCAAATCTTCGAGAATCCCAAGCATCCGTACACTAAGGGTCTGCTCGCTTGTCGACCACGCCTCGACACGAAGTTCCGTCGCCTGCCAACGGTGAGCGACTTCATGGACTCGAAGAAAACGCCGACCGGCATCGAGATCACCGAAAAGGAAATGACGCCCGAGAAGTTCGACCAGTTGATGGTCACCGGTCGCGGTCGTCTTCTCCATCCGAAACCACAGCTCGAAGCGATCGGACACAAGTGGCGTGACGACGTCTACTCGGCCGATACCAAGTGCGTTCCTGACAACGAGAACCCGCTGCTTTCGGTACGCGATCTGAAGGTCCACTTCCCGATTCGTAAAGGGATCTTCTCGCGGGTTCAAGGGCATGTGAAAGCAGTCGACGGCGTCAGCTTTGATGTTTACCGAGGACAAACCCTGGGTCTCGTTGGCGAGTCTGGCTGCGGCAAGACAACCACCGGCCGAGCCATTCTGCGATTGATCGAACCGACTAGCGGCACCGTTGAGTTCGAGGGGATCGATGTCCGTTCGCTGCGTGGCAAAGCCCTTCGCGAAATGCGAAAGAAGATCCAGATCATCTTCCAGGATCCGTACGGCAGCTTGAATCCACGTATGACGATTGAGTCAGCCGTTTGTGAGCCGATGGTGATTCAGGGAATCGGTGGCTCGAAGAAAGATCAACGCGATCGCGCTGCTTACCTGATGAACGAAGTCGGCATGAACCCCGACCACCTGCGTCGTTACCCGCACGAGTTCTCAGGCGGTCAGCGTCAGCGTATCTGCATTGCCCGAGCACTCGCCGTCGAGCCAGACTTCCTGGTCTGCGACGAATCGGTCTCCGCTTTGGACGTGTCGGTTCAAGCTCAAGTGCTGAACCTGCTGAAAGACCTGCAAGAAAAGCTCGGCCTGACGTACATCTTCATCAGCCACGATCTGAGTGTGGTGAAGTTTATGGCCGACATGATGGCGGTGATGAACGCCGGCGAGATCGTCGAGTTCGGTCCGGCCGAAGATATCTACGCGAATCCGAAAGAGGAATACACGCGAAAGCTGATCAACGCCACGCCGCGTGACGACCTGGAACACATCATCAAGCGTCAGGAAGAACGCAAACAGGCCCGGGCAGAACGCCTCAGCTCGGTGGCGTCGGTATAAGATCGCCAGGGCAGGGGACTCTATAAGTCCCCGCCAGGTACCTCGATCGCTTCACGTAGCATCGGAGCGTTTAAGCGTGATGCTCGTTCCAATGCTTTAGGTAGATCGACACGCCCATCGCAAACACTCCCATCCCTGCCAACACGGCAAAGAGGCCGGATGGAAACATCGAAGGCATCGACTGGGCGGCACCATGTTCTAGTACCGATCCATAGATCAAGAAGATGCCCATCGCCGCAACGGCGCCACCGATCTGATTCAGCTTCCAGTGATGATAGGTGGTCGGAGTCATGGCTAACCTCACTTACTGAAAAAAGTCATGTGGTTGCCTCAATCTCTATTTCAAGCATAGCCTGTATTTCTCGGCCTGGCATGCCTCTGTCGGTGCATAGGCAAACGAAGCTCACGATGCAGGCGTAACCAATAGCGCGCAAAGTTCCAGCTTCTCTCGCAGGTCGGCCGATTCGACCATGCGGGCCTGCTGCCGAAACGCCGCGATCGTCTTTTTCCAGAACCCATGCGTGACGCTGTAATCGCTTGGCTCCGGATCGGTCGGACAGTAACGCCACTGGCGACCCCCGAGATGCTCTTCATTCATGATCTGATTGGCAAGTTGTTCGAGCATGGTCGGGTCGGCCGCCATCGATTTACTTCGCAGCAATAGAATGAGAAGCCCGAGTCGGCAAAGAAGGCGAAATCGTGGCGCAGCTTCTAAAGGGATCCGCCAGGTCAGGTAGCGTCCCAAATGCTGGTCCGCCTCTGATCCGACAACGGCGGCACTCTCCAAAGCGATTGCCAGGCAAGTGTCGTACGCATCACATGGATCCGCTTCATCTTGCAGACGTACGGCACATGCAAAGAGCCGAATTCGATGCCCTTCCTCGGCGGTCGGACCAGGCGGGTAGGGTGGTGGATTGGGTCGATCGGGATCGACCCAACAGGTCAGGCTCAGCACCTCCCGGAGATCGACATCCATCGGCCTGACAAAGGTGCCGGTGCTGCATAGCTGCTTCAGCAGCACGAACATCTCTTCCTTGCCGAAGCCGTTGTCCGCCATGGCGATTTCCTGGAGCCTGGCATCGCTCATCTGCGGACAAAGCCACTCGACCAGACCCTGCTCGCTCGGTGGAAAGCGTTTCAGAAGTTCCTCGGCAATCGTCATCAGGCAGCTCCTCTGTCTATCCGGCGGGGCTGATGTTCCCGCGGAAGATGAAATAGACCGCCCCGCAAATGCAAAGGCCGGCCCACAGGAAATCGAGCCGCAGCGGCTGCTTCATGTAGAACAGGGCGAACGGTATGAACACCGTCAGCGTGATCGCTTCCTGCAAGATCTTGAGTTGCCCCAAGTCCATCTGTGCAAAGCCAATACGATTGGCAGGCACCTGAATCAGGTACTCGAAAAAGGCGATCCCCCAACTGGCCAGGACTGCGAGGATCCATGGTTTGTGCCCCATATCTTTCAGGTGGGCGTACCAGGCAAACGTCATGAAAATGTTCGAGAGGGTTAGCAGAAAGGCGGTCGTTAGGATGGTCGACATAGCGTGAACCTGGTTCCAGGAGGTATAGTCCAATCAAAACGGAATTATGTCGCCGCGACCCGTTTCGGGCGATGGTCCCTGGTTTCGTTTTCCCCTGTTTTTCCCGCTTACGCCCCTTCGGCTAATCTCCGCAAACTAGACAGTGCTGGTATACTGGAGCACCCTGGAAGAGAAACCCCTGATATATGCTGCACTGGTACGACGTCACCGCCTGTAACGCGCGATTCGGCAACGATTCGCAGACCGTCCATTCGCTCCGCCGATTTCGCACGCGGTGGTTGAAGCAGGGACGGTCTTTCGAAGCAGCCTTGGCCGATGTCGCTCCCGAGGTCGCCCAGGTCCTACGCGAGGAAACCCAGCCCCATACCTTGCAGCTGGCGGAAAGGCTCGACTCGCAGAAGGACGGAGCCACCAAGCTCCTTTTCCGCACTGAAGAGGGGCTGATGATCGAATCGGTCATTCTACGGGCCGGAACTGGCCGAACCTCGCTCTGCATCTCGTCGCAGATCGGCTGCGCGGCCGCTTGTCGGTTTTGTGCAACCGGGCAGATGGGAATTGCCCGAAACCTCTCAGCTGCCCAGATTCTCGACCAGGTCGTTCAAGCGAACGAACTGCTGATGGCCGAAGACCGCCGAGTTCGCAACATTGTCTTCATGGGCATGGGGGAACCGCTGCACAATGCCGAGAACGTCCACACGGCGCTCAGCGCGCTCACTTCTCCGTTAGTGTTCGATTATGCCCCCCAAAGAATATTGGTTTCGACGGTCGGCATTCCGGATGAAATGCTACGGATCGACGCGAAGTTTCCCGATCTGAAGCTCGCCTTGAGCCTGCATAGCGCCGACGTGGCCGGCCGACAGTCGCTGATCCCGCTCGCGAAAAGTGTCCCGCTTGAGCAGCTGCGCGAGACACTTTTGAAGCTTCAACTCTCGGAGCGGCGCCGAATCATGATCGAGTATCTGATGCTTGATCAGCGAACCGACCGCCCGGAGGATGCCGAAAAATTGATCGCTTTCCTCAAAAACATCCACGCCTACATTAACCTGATCCCTTACAATTCGATCGACGGTGCCGACCACCTTCAGGGAAGCAGTACCGAGGCACGCGAACGATTTGGCAGGGCACTCCAGGCAGCCGGTTTTCCGGTGACCATTCGCTATTCACTGGGGTCCGATATCGCCGCTGCCTGTGGCCAGCTTATCCAGCGAGAGAATCGCGAGATTGCCAAACAATTGAAGTCTGCCGTAAACCGTTAATCGGACTCGACACCAGGAGGAGCTACGGACATGTCCGCACCGATTCAGTGGGAATATCCGGTTTATCTGATTGCCCATGGAGGTGGTTACACCTCGATCGTCGACCCTCAAGATACCGACGAACAACCACAGCACATTCTGACGACGCATTCCTCCGAGTCGGTCGCCCTCAGCTTCATGCAGCAGTTCGCGATCATTGGCGAACCTCGTCAGTTAAACAACGATCGCGAGTTCCGCTGGTTTCTGAAGAGCCTGAAGCTGCCGGTCACCAAGGTCGCCTACGATCCGCAGCCGGTCGAGTTCGACATCAACGCCAAGTGGGTCTCTTCAATCAAACGATTGCTGGAAGACTTCTTGATCGTTGATAACTCTCCTTGGAACTACCCGGTCTTCGTGGTAGAGACCGAAGAAGGCTTTTCCAGTATCTCCGGCAACGACGAAAACGGAGCATCGATCACGCTGCTCAATCTGTTCACCGAAGAAGAGAAAGCCAAGGCTTACGCCAAGAAGCAGGAAGAATCTGGCAAGGTTATTACGCTGCATAACATGGAACATGTCCGCGAGATCTTGCTCGGCCTGCGCCAGTCGGTTTCGGCTGTGGCGATGGACCCAGTCTTTGAAGAAAACGAAAGCAGCTCGCAATACTGCATCGGTGTCGACGCATTGTTGGACAAGTACCTGGTTCTCGATCAGTAAGACCAACCAGCACCAACCGCAAGGAAGCCGGTCATGGGGGAAGACAGTTACGCACCGTACCTGATGTTCTTCGGTGGAATTATCCTGATAATCTGGCTGCTAATGCGTCGCAGTTGGAAGAGCCAGGCCCAGGTTCGTAAGGCTCGTAAGAAAGAAGGGCACCTGGTTCGAAACCCTCGACCGGCTCAGTCGCAGTGGACCATGTCAGATGGTCCACACGAACTGAACCAATGGCAAGTCGAAATGCTCGAGCGAACGCGCGAGTTTCAGGGATTGGTCGACACGAAGCTGCTGATCTTGCAGCGAACGCTTGTAAAACTGGAACAAGCCGCCAGCCAACTTCCCGCGGAAGAGCGTGAAACGCTGCGGCCCGTCGTAGAAGAAAGCGAACAAATCGTTCGTGAAGGAAGCCCCAACTTTCGGTCTGTCTCAGAGCTTCTCTGCGACGACGAGAAACTGGCCGACATTTACAGCCTGGCCGACAACGGCTCGTCCGCCAGTGAGATCGCCCAGCAGTTGGACATCGAAGTTGAACACGTCGAAGCCGTGCTAAGGCTGAGAAAGAACTGACGTTCGCCTCTAACTCGATTCTTCAGGTCGTCGCCTTGGGACGCAACAAGATCGGCACCAACCAGATCAACAGGCCCCACACCAGCAGATCCAGACACAACGCCTGCCAGTGAAACGTTTCTAACTCGCCACGCTGCCAACGAGCAATTGGAAACGGAAAGCCAATCTTCGTCCAAAAACCAACCGGCAAACCATATCGCATCGGCCAGTTGCTCAACACTGCCAGTCCGACCAAGATAGCCGACCAGACGCCCCTGCGTGAAGCAAAGCTTCGGCGTTGTGGCTTGTCAGAGAGAGTCTTGGTGTTCATGCGCTGCTTTTAGGATCGAGTACGAAAAGCTTCGTTACTGTCAGTTTGCCAGAATGCGACTTCGATCGCCAAGATTTTGTACAGTGGCTTTGCATCCCGCGAGACAAGAAACAGAAAAGCCCACGTCCTGAGATCGTGACGTGGGCTTCGTTTAGTTTTCGACCGACGCTTAGTGAATGCGCTGCCCTGGCTTGGCACCTTCATCGGGGCTCAGCAAGAACACTTCTTCGCCGCCAGGACCGCTGTCCCCTTATTTTATTCTTCAAGACGATAAGAACAGTACTCTGGATTTTCGGGATCCCAAAACACGAGCAGTCGATCACACTCTGGGCACTTATAGAATGTGAATCCGTTAACCGCTAAAGCGGCAGAAATATCATCGGTTGGAAAAGCAGACTCAGGTGCTTTTGAAAACTCTTTAACTAACGGCCACATTTTTGCATCAGGAATTCCCCAATATAGATCTTCGCAAGGAGATTCGATATCAATTAATACAAATCCACATCTACATCTTGTTTTTGACATATCCATTTCCTCACGAGGATAATAGGCCGGGCTCCTTTCCTGACCTCGTTCCTTACATCGATCTCCATTCAGCAATAAACTGCCCTGCCAACATTGCAAATACAACCAAGGGATCTTCCTTCTTGTTTTTGGCTAACTCTTCAAGCGCGAATGCCCATCCAGCTGCGTTTGATTCACCAGTTAATGAATGCAGCCAATCCGCAAACCGAAAATAAAAACCGTTTAGGTGAAGAATTGCGCCTAGTTTTTCAAAAGCCTCTTGGTGACCGTATAGCAAGTATTCAAGATCCTTCAGTGATTTAAAATACATGCCCGGCTTTTCCATAGCTCGCTGAATTAAATCACTGCAAAAAGACTTATAGTCAGAATCCGAAATGGATGTCATTAGCATATTCCCATAGAAGAAATTAGCGGGGCGGGGTTCCTGACCCATTCTCTCTTCTCAGCTGCTCGAACTCCCAGCAATTCTCTTTTACGTGATACTGAGCTTCTGCTGATCGCAACAATTCATCTAGTGACGCATAGTACCCTTCAACCCTAGCATTGCCATCGCGGCTTATGAGATTTAAAAACACACCTTCATCTTGTGTGCATTTCCACGCCTCAACTTCCATTACGTCATATATTCCCTGGCCTGGAAGTGACTTGGCCACCGCTATTCGGTGGATCGTGAGCTCCTTAAAGCGATCAAAGAGATCTACAAATTCTTCGTATCCTGCTTCGTCGCTCCCGAATTTCTCGGCAATCATCCGCCATGCACTTCCTTCGTATCTCGTCCAACGACCATGAATTGACTTTCTCGATTTGCCGTACTTCCGAGCTACCCAATTTGAAAACTGGCCAAATGACAACGGCCCTTCCATGAGGCGTGATCGACGTTGCGGGAATTTCTCAGAGAATCCCTGAAAAGCTGCTTCAATCGCGTGAAGCTTTCTTAGTGCTGGATTCTGCTTAGCTCGGAGTATGAACTCGCGGACAAAACTGCTTGCGTTGTTCACTTTCCCACTCGATTTGTTTAGGCCGGAATATAAGGGGGCGGAACTCCTGCCTCAACAACAATAAAAAGCCCTCCCAAGGTAATCCCTGGCAGGGCTTTTTGGTTTTCGTTTGGCGAACCCAACCTAGTGAATGCGCTGCCCTGGCTTGGCACCTTCATCGGGGCTCAGCAGGAAGACTTCTTCGCCGCCAGGACCGCTGGCGCAGACCATGCCTTCGCTCAGGCCGAACTTCATCTGACGTGGCTTCAGGTTGGCGACCATGATTACCAATCGGCCGACCAGTTCTTCCGGCTTGTAGGCAGCCTTGATACCGGCGAAGACCTGCTTGCGGTGATCGCCACCGAGGCCCAGCGTCAGCTTCAGCAGCTTACGAGCATCAGGCACTTCTTCTGCCGACAGAACGCGGGCAACACGCAGGTCGACCTTCACGAAGTCGTCGATCGTGCATTCTTCGGCCATCGGTTCGTCGACCATTGGCTGGGCACTGTCTTCAAACTTGGCGGCCGTTTCGTCGGCCTGGCTGGCACCGGCCGGAGCTTCGGCGGCGGCTTCTTCTTTACTGTCTTCAATCATGGCATGCACCTTTTCAATTTCGACGCGTTGGATCAAGTGTTCAAATTTGTTGACCGCCGTACCAGTCAGCGGCGTTTGCGATTGCTGCCAACTGACGATCGGATCGTTCAGCAGATTGCCGGTATCGACCGCCAGCTTCGGCAGAACTGGAGCCAGGTAGACCACAATTTGACGGAACAAATTGATACCGACCGTACACACATCTTGCAGCTTCTGGGCGTTCTCCGGATCTTTCCGCAGTTCCCACGGCTTGTTCGATTCGATATACGGATTGGCGGCGTCGGCCAGCTCCAGGATCAGACGCATCGCCTTGTTCAAGTCGCAATCTTCGTACGCCTTGGCGATCTCTTCGCCTGCCTTGGCACCCTTTTCAAACAGGCCGCCATCTTCCGGATAAACTTCCGAGAGGCCGGTCTTCTCAACGAACTTGGCGGCCCGCGAGGCAAGGTTCACGATCTTGCCACGCAGGTCGGCGTCGACCTTCTCGACGAACTCTTTCACGTTCAGATCCAAGTCGTCCAGTCTCGGGCCGAGCTTGGTGGCGTAGTAGTATCGCAGGTAGGCCGGGTCTAAGTGCTTCAGGTAGGTCGCCGCTTTGACGAACGTCCCGTCGCTCTTCGACATCTTCTTGCCATCGACCGTCAGGAATCCGTGAATGTGCACCTTGGTTGGCAGCGTGAAGCCCGCCGTCTTGAGCATGCCAGGCCAGAACAGCGTGTGGAAGTACGTGATGTCTTTGCCGATGAAATGATGGACTTCCGTTTCTGGATTCTTCCACCAGTCGGCCAATTCTTCGCCGTTCTTCTTGCACCACTGCCAGGTCGACGCGATGTAGCCAATCGGAGCATCGAACCAGACATACCAATAGTCGCCAGGACTATCGGGGATCTCGAAACCGAAGTAAGGCCCTGGACGCGAGATGTCCCAGTCCTTCAGCTCTGGCTCTTTCGGGTTATCGAGAAAGTGGCCCTTCAGGTAGTTGGCCACTTCGTCCTGCAGATGCTTGCCACACTGGGTCCACTCGTTAAGGAACTCGTGCAGTTGTTCCAGGCGAACGAACAAGTGCTTGGCGGTCTTCAGTTCCGGCGTCGCTCCGGAAAGGGTGCTCTTCGGATCGATTAATTCGGCCGGCGTGTAGGCGGCGCCACACTTCGAGCAGTTATCGCCAGGCTGGTTCTCGGACTTGCAATTCGGACAAGTTCCCCGGACGAAACGATCGGCGAGGAACGTTTTCTTTTCCGGGTCGAACAGCTGATGCACATCCTTCTCGACCACCAGGTCGGCATCGCGCAGCGACTGCCAGAACTCGTGACAGAGGACACGGTTCTCTTCGCTATTGGTCGAGCCGTAATTGTCGAACTCGATCCCGAAGCCAGCAAAGTCTTGCTGGTGCTCTTCGCTCATCTTGGCGATGAACTCTTCTTCGGTCACCCCGTTCTTCTGAGCGCTGATCATGATGGCGGTGCCATGCGTATCGTCCGCGCAGAAGTAGCGGCAATCGTTTCCAAACAGGTTCTGGAAACGGACCCAGATATCGGTCTGGATGTATTCCACCAGATGCCCGATATGGATCGGCCCATTCGCGTAGGGCAGGGCCGAGGTGACCAAAATGCGTCGTGCCATGGGGGATTCCTCTTGGGTGAGGTCCTATCGCAGGGGTTTTGTCTTCAAGAACGGGGCATTGTACCGCACACCGCCATGTGCGCGGAGTGCGGTCCCCGGTGCTCCCCCTAGACAGAAGTGGGGGGCAAAAGGTTCAATTTCCGGCGATTTCGGCCTGATTACTGGCCTGCAAGCGGTTCCCGCTGGCAACATCGCAAGCTACGCAAGCTGCTCTTTCAGCCAAGCCAAGTCACGTTTCATGGCGGCCAGATGGTTCGAGACCTCAGCCCCTGCGTCGCCATGTAAGTACTCTACATGCAGCGAGATTGGTGCCTGGTAATTGCTTTCCTTCAGCAGTTGGAAGAACTGCTTCGGCATTTCCCCTTCGGTTACCGAGCACCACTCTGGCCGGCCGTTATTGCCTTTGAAGTCTTTGACATAGACCGAGCCGAGATGCGACTGAACCAGATTCCACTGGATTGGCCAGGCCATGTTCCCTTCGCAGCGTGCATGGCCGATATCGAAGGCCATGGCAACGTACTTCGGATCGTACTGACGAACCAATTGCATCATGTCCCAGATCGGTGCCCCCATGAAGTTGGCACCGGAGTGATTCTGGTAGACCGCCTGAATTCCGATTTCCTCGTTCATCGCGGCAAGGTCTTTCAGCTTGGCCCCTGCTTCGCGAAGCTGCGGCAGGATCGGCTTCTTCAAGTCGTACCGGTAGTAATCCATCCGGTAGCTCGGGATCCCCAACTCCTTGGCAACCTTCAACGTCTCTTCCGCGTTGGGCGAATCGACACTGTTGATGCTCGACGTCATCACGTCGATGGTCAGGTCACGTTTCTTTAAAGCTTCGACGAACTTCGGCAGCTCGTCAGCGACTTGCTCTGGCTCGATGTGCCCGCGACGGCGGATCGGAGCTTCGATGCCATCGAAACCGATCTCGGCGATGGCGTCGGCCATTTGGTCGTAGGAGAGTGGCTGCAGGAACTTGGTGAAGGTGATCACCTTCCAGCGAGACGGCTTGGCTTCTTCGGCGGAAAGCGTGCTGCCCAGTCCCATCGCTGCCGCAGTGCCCAGGGAAGTTTGCAACATTTGTCGACGGTTCAACGCGAACATGTTCGATTCCTTATTTTGAAACCGGGATCACTTTGCGAACCCGATGGTTGTTGGTGTCGCCAATGTAGAGCGCGTTGTCCGCTCCGATGCCAATCCCGTGCGGACGATCCATCTTGGCTTGCGTGGCGGGGCCACCATCGCCGGAGAAGCCGCGGCCTTTCGGTCCGACGCCGGCAACCGTACGGATGCGATCGTTCTGAACGTCGATCTCGCGAATGACCTGGTTCTCGGTGTCGACGACGTACAGCTTGCCGTTGGGTGCCTTGGCGATTCCCTTCGGGCCGTTCATCGTGGCTTCTTTCGCACTGCCGCCATCGCCGCTGTAGCCTTGTTTGCCGCTGCACGCAACATGCTCGATCTTGCCGCTGTTCAGATCCAGGCGCCAAACACTATGGCCTTCACGGAGGGCAATCCACAGATCGTTGCCGTCGACGAATAAGGCCCGTGGTCCGAGGATCGGCTTGCCTTCCACAGTCTGGCCATCAACCGGAAGCTTCTTCTCGCCATTGCCAGCAATCGACTGCACGGTGCCGGTGGCGAGATCGATCGCACGAATACGATGGTTGCCGATATCGGCCACAAACAGCTTTTGGTTATCGGCAGAAAGATCGATGCTATGCGGCTGATTGAATTGAGCCTTCGTGGCAGGACCACCATCGCCACCGTAGCCAGCTTTACCCGTTCCGCCCACCGTCGAAATGGTGCCGGTCTTGGCGTCTACTTTGCGGATGACATGGTTCCGCATTTCAACGAAGTACATGTCGCCGTTGTTGGCAAAACGAACCTCGTAAGGTTCATTCAACTGCGCGTCGGTGGCAGGACCGCCATCGCCGGAATAGCCTTTGGTTCCGTTGCCGGCGACCGTCGTGATCTGCTTCGTCTTCAGATCGACGCGAAGCACACGGTGGTTCTCGACTTCGCAGACATACAAAGCTTCGTCCGGGCCGATCACTACACCAAAAGTTTGACCGATGTTGACCTGATCGACCGGTCCGGCGCTCGCCGAAACCTGTTTCTGACCGGTTCCGGCAACGGTGACGATGTCGCCATAGTCGGTCGCCTGAACGACCGACGCGGCAACGAGACTAATTAGCAGCGAGAGCAAGCAAAGGGGGGAATGCATGAGGTAGGCTCGCAAGTGAGGGATTTCAATTTAGCTGACAATCATTGCGACTGGCCCCGCATTATAGTCCCCCTGAACCGTAGCTTCACGGCTTAATCAGAATTTTCCCTGCCAGGGTGCCCGCTTGTCGCAGGGTGTTATCTTCCTGCAGTTGATGGGCGGCGGCGGCCTCGGAAAGTGGGAACACTTTGCCGATCTGCGGCTTCAGTTTTCCTTCGGCGAGCCAGCGACTGATCTCTTCGCCACACACGGCCATCTCTTCCGGGGTTGCCTTGAACATGACGAACCCATGCAGGCTACAGCCCTTCACATAGAACGGACCCACCGGGAACTCTGGCCGGGCATCGCGGCCGGCCATCAGCACCATCCGGCAACGCTCGGCGGCGATGCTCACCAGGAAGTCGAAGTCAGGCTCGCGAACCGTTTCCCAGATCACGTTCACGCCGCTGGGGCAGACCTTCAAGACTTCTTCGGTGACGTTCTGCGTCTTGTAGTTGAAGACGTAGTCGGCCCCCAGTTCTTTGCAAAGCTCGGCCTTGGCATCATTACCGGCGGTGGCGAGAACCGTCGCGCCGATCGCTTTGGCCATCTGAACGACCATCGAGCCAACCCCACCTGAGCCGCCATGCACGAAGATCGTTTCGCCAGCCTTCAGTCGGGCATTGTCGGCACCCAGTCCCATGTGAGCGGTCACGCCGGTTAGCGCACAGGCAGCCGCTGCGTCGTCGGAAACGCTGTCCGGGGTCGCGTAGAGCCAGTGTTCGTCGACGACGGCATACTCGGCGAACGTTCCTTGGCGACCGACCAGGCCCTGGTTGGTTCCCCAAACTCGCTGCCCAACCGCGAACTTGCTGGCCCCGGGACCGACCGCTTCGATCGTTCCGGCGAGGTCGCTTCCGGTGACGAACGGCTTGGGCAATTCCCAGTAGTTCGCCCCATTGCGAAGGTAGGTATCGATTGGATTGAGGGCAGCCGTACCGACTTTCACCAAAACTTGCCCTTGCCCCGGCTCAGGCGTTGGCAGCTCGCCAACTTGGATGACTTCTGGTGGTCCTGTTTCTTCAATGTATGCCGCTTTCATCGCGAACCCTTCCTCGGTTGGGGTGATTGTCGTTGGTCGACCACTTTCATCGTACTGCCCGCGACTACCCACAAACAAGCTGGGCAAACGGCATTCGTGGCTGTGCACTAGCTCGCCTTAGTGCACAATAGAAGGAAGACCCCGCTACTACAGGAAGGAACGTGCATCATGAAGAACACCGCCCTCATCACCGGAGCTTCCAGCGGTATTGGCCGCGAACTTGCCTGGGTACATGCTGAGACCGGAGGCGACCTGATTTTGATCGCCCGTCGGGGCGAAGTTCTGGAAGAACTCAAGCAACAATTGATCGAGAAACACAAGGTCGAAGTCCTTTGCATCGCCATCGATCTGAACGAGCCTGACGCGGTGAAGAAGGTCTACGACCAGGTCGACGCCGCCGGTATTGAAGTCAACTTTCTGATTAACAACGCCGGCTTCGGAAACCACGGTCCGTTCTACAAACATGACTGGAGCACCGATGGTGGCATGATCCACTTGAACGTCACCGTGCTCAGCGAGATGACGCATCGTTTTCTGCCTGACATGCTGCAGCGGAAACATGGACACATTTTGAACGTCGGTTCGACAGCTGGCTTTTTGCCAGGGCCGACCATGGCGGTCTACTACGCCTCGAAGGCTTACGTCCTTAGCTTTTCGCAAGCGATCGCCGAAGAGGTCGCCGAGTTTGGGGTGACCGTTACCGCCCTTTGCCCTGGGCCGGTCGCGACCGAGTTCTTCGATCGTGCCCACGCCAAAGATGTCGGCATGTTCAAGAAGGGTGCCAGCGCTCGCAAAGTGGCCGAACTCGGCTATCGATCGATGAAGAAGGGACGATTGGTCGTGATCGATCAGTGGGGGCTCTGGTTCCTGCTGAACTTTGTCACACCCTGGGTTCCGCGCCGCACGTTGTTGAAGATTTCTCGCTGGCTATTGGGAAGTTAATCGAAACACGCGCAACCGAGAATTCATTTCTTTGCAAACCCGAACGCAAGCCGATTATGATGACCGGTAGTTCGGGGGCCGATGGCGTCCCCAAGCCGGCACTTCGCATTTGAATCGGGGACAAGTGATGAAGAACGTACTCGCGGCATTCTTGCTTTCGGTTAGCTTGTTCATTTCACCCTCGTTCTGCCTGGCGGAAGAGACCAGTCCGGACGAAGCCGCAATGGCCCAAGAGGCCTTCGTATATGGCTATCCGCTGGTGATGAACTACGCGACGATGTACGAGTACTTCATCGACAGCACGTCGAGCCAGTACAAGTGCGGGTTCAACGAGATCTATAACTCGGCTCACGTCTACACACCAGCCGATACCTCGGTGGTCACGCCCAACAGCGATACGCCGTACTCGTTCTTTTGCGCCGACTTGCGGGCCGAACCGATCATCTTCGCCGTGCCAGAGATGGAAGCGGAGCGTTACTACTCGGTGCAGTTGGTCGATCTCTACACGTTCAACTATGGTTACGTCGGCAGTCGAGCCACCGGCAACAAGGCTGGCAAGTTCATGATCGCTGGCCCGAACTGGGATGGCGAAACGCCATCAGGGGTCGATAAGGTCTTCCACTGCGAGACCGATTTTTCGATGGCCATTTTCCGGACGCAGTTATTCGGCCCCGACGATCTCGAGAACGTCAAGAAGATCCAGACAGGCTATCAGATCATTCCGCTTTCGCTTTACCTGGGCGAGCCTTCGCCAGATTCGCCTCCACCGGTCAACTGGCCGAAGATCGACAAGCAACTGGCGGCGACCAATCCATATGCTTACCTGGCGTTTGTCCTTCGCTTTTGTCCTGCCATTGGCGAAGCCAAGTCCGAAGAAGGCTTGCGGGCACGCATGCAGAAGATGGGCGTCGAGGGTGGCAAGCCATTTCCTTGCTGCGAGTTGACCGGTGCCCAGGAAGTTGCCCTGCGTCTTGGGGCCGAGAATGGTCTGACCGCGATCCGTGAGAAAGCGGATGGCGTCGGAACTTCAATCAACGGCTGGCGGGTCATGAATGTTCAAGCCGATCGCGAGTCGTACCAGGGAGACTGGCTCCTACGAGCAGCGATCGCGATGGCAGGGATCTATGCCAACGACTCGATCGAGGCCACCTATCCGCTGGCTCGGGTCGACAGCGAAGGCAATCCGCTGGATGGCAAAGAAAACCGCTATACGATCACCTTCCCAGCCGAGCAGTTGCCACCGGTGAACGCCTTTTGGTCGATCACCATGTACGACGGAACGACGCAATTACTGATCAAGAATCCGATTGATCGGTACCTGATCAATTCGCCGATGCTGCCTGAGTTGAAGAAGAATGAAGATGGTTCGCTGACCCTCTACATTCAAAAAGAGCCTCCAGCCGAAGCGCTGAAGGCCAACTGGTTGCCGGCCCCAGATGGGCCGATCTATATGGTGATGCGGCTCTATTGGCCGAAGACCGAAGCTCCTTCGATTCTGCCTCCAGGTCAAGGAACCTGGAAGCCTCCGGTAGTCGTCAAAGCTGACTGAGCCTTAAGCAGCCTGACGCAGTTTCAAAGCGTGCGAACTTTCCTCGTCGAAGTTGGTCAAGCTACGGACGGCGTACGAATCGTTGCCGTTCGAGGCGTAGTAGATCCGAGCGTTCACTTCGCCTAGCAGCCCCATGCCAAACATCTGCGAGCCCAGGATTGTGCTCAACACGGCCAGAAGCAGCAGTGGGTTGCCAGTCATGTCGACGCCGCCGGCCAGCTTCATGCCGATCGTCGTCAGCACGCTCAGGAAAGCAATGCCGAGACAGGCAAAGCCCATGCGGCCGAATAGTTTCATCGGGCTGGTGAAGAACTGCTGCATGTAAGTAACGGTCAGCAGGTCGAGCACCACGCGGGTCGTACGACCGATGCCGTACTTGGTTTGACCGAAACGGCGAGCATGGTGACGGGTCACCACTTCGACGCAACGGGCACCACGCTGATGGGCCAGAATCGGAATGAATCGGTGCATTTCGCCGTACAGTTCCAGTTCGACGGCGATCTCGCGGCGGATTGCCTTCAACGTGCAACCCAGGTCATGGATCGGGAACTTGGTAACGCGGCTGATCAGCCAGTTAGCGATCTTCGAGGGAAGCTTGCGATTGACCCAGGCATCCTGACGATTCTTCCGCCAGCCATGAACCAGGTCGTAACCTTCGTCGATCTTCGAGAGCATCATCGGGATGTCTTCGGGATCGTTCTGCATGTCCCCATCCAGGGTGATCACCACGTCCATCGACGCGTGCTGGATCCCGGCATGCATGGCGGCCGTTTGTCCGTAGTTACGACGGAACTCGACCACTTTCACATGCTTGTCGGTCGCCGCGACTTCCTTCAGCTTGGCGGTCGATCCATCGCTCGAACCGTCATCGACGAACAAGATCTCGTAATCCCGCCCCAGATTCGCTAGCACCTGGTGCAAGCTGCTATACAGGAGAGGAATCGTCTCGATTTCGTTGTAAACCGGAACAACAACGGAAACACTCATGGTGATCAAAACCCGCGTGAAATTCGAATAAATCAGGGCTCAAGTTCCAGCATCGAAATGCCGACGAGCCCGGCAGCGCGGGGATGTTAGCAAACGGAGCGTTTCGGGAGCAAGGGCAGGTGTGGAAAGCCGCCTGGCAGGGCGTTCACCTTCCAAAAGCCTCGCCCCAGCCGGCCACCCTATGGCCAGCCAATTTCATAGCCCAGCACTTCCGCACATCGCTCGACCAGCGGACGAACCGCCTCTTGATGTTGGGCCGAATAATAGGGAATCAGGATCCCTTCGCCCGGCTTGAGCACCAGATTCAGATCGTGCTCGCTCGTGGGATCATCGGCCAGGACCACCGCGATCGATTCTTGTTGCAGGGCACGCTGCTGCTCGATCAGTTCGGCCGGGGCGTTCATCCGCAGAAGTGCCGCGATCGTTTCTCCCACGGCGTCGGCTCCCCCTTCCCGGTCGATTTCACAAAAGGGGAAAGCCTCTTGAAATCGCGCGGCGATCTCTTCAGGGCTCAGAAATGGGGCGTTATTGCGAGGTGTCAGCAGGTGGCTCATGCGATGCATTTTACGAGGGGGTAGGATCTCTGTTCAACGCAGTTTCCAAATGAGGCAAGCCCTAGAAAAAGCTAAGCGCAAGGCAACATTCTCCTTTTTTTCTCGGTTTTATCGCCTTTGGCCCCTCGCCTTTCGCCTGCGGGGTCTGCATTGTGATAGTTGGGAGAATTTCGCGGGCTGAAGCAGCCGTATTGCTTGTTTCGCCACCCCCTCGCAGGCCAAGTTGTAAGCTAGGCTTGCTGAGAGTGCCCTGTCACCTTGCCCGATCCATACGCAAGGCTCGTCCACTTAGAAGGTATTTCCATGAGATTTCCGCTACTGTCGTTTGCATTGCTGTTGGTTGCCTCGCCGGTCTTTGGCCAAGGTACGCCTGCTCCGCAAAATTCCGCCCCGCAATATCCTACCCCTCAGTACACCGCTCCGGTTGCTCCTGTTTATCCCGGGTATGGCATGTTCACCAACACCGCCACCGCGGCTCAAGGTGCCCTGGAAGGGATGGCCGACGTTGCCAGCGCTGCCGGGTCGTACAACCTGCAAACCTCGGAAGCCAATATCAACCAGCAAGAAGCCAACCGGCTGTCGATCCAAAACCAACAGATCTATGCCGACACCTATTACCAGATGCGTGCCGAGCACGACGCGTACGAAGCGAAGAAGCATCCGCGTCCAACCGAAGAGCAACTGGTGCACCTCGCCCGGGAAGGCATTCCGAAGCCGCTCCCGTCGGGTAGCCTCGATCAGGTCGCCGGTACGGTCAACTGGCCAGAACTGCTGCAATACCCCGAGTTTGCCGAGGATCGCAAGCAGATCGAAACCATGCTGAAATTCAAAACCGATCATGGCTCGCTCGGAGCCCAGCAGTCGGCACAGTTCACGCAGGCGGTCGAAGACATGGCCGTGATCCTGAAGCGTGGCATCTCGAAGGTTCCGCCTCAGAAGTACATGGAGTCGTACGACTTCCTGAAGAGCCTTCTCTATTCGACCACGCAGAACCAACTGCCGTAAGCATCCCGCACACTCAGCCACACTTGGAGATAACGCGTCGTGAAACGCTCATTTTTTGCCTTTGCTCTGCTGCTGGTAGCCGTGTCGTTTGGCTCGGTCTCGGCAGCAACTGTTGAACAATCGATTGAAAACCTGAAGTCGACCGACGAAGCGACTCGCATCGCGGCGATTCAAGAGCTCGGCTCGCTCGGCGACAAGGCTGCTTCGGCCGTCACTCCGCTGACCTCGCTGCTGCAAGATACTTCGCCGCAAGTTGCCGCACAGGCCGCCCATGCCCTCGGCCAGATTGGTGTCGCCGACGACACCACCCTGGAAGGCTTGTTGGCGCTGACCGGTTCGCAAGATCCACAAGTTCGCCGCGAAGCGATCTCGGCTCTGTATGCGCTGCATCCTGGCCACGAAAAGATGTTGCCGATCTTCGCCAAGCTGCTGGGCGATGCCGATCCAGCTGTTCGCTTGCGCGTGATGAACGCCCTGACCGAAACCGGCAAGCCAGCCGTCCCCGAACTGATCGCTGCTCTGAAGAGCGAGAAGGGTGCCTTGTGGGCTTGCTTGATCTTGCGTGAACTTGGCCCAGAGGCTTCGGACGCCGCTCCGGAACTCGCCAAGGTGCTGACCACCGGCAAGGGTGCGTTGAAGCGTGAAGCGCTGCTGGCCCTGGCCACGATGCCGAAGGCTGCCACTGCCTTTACAGATGCTATCGTCAAGTGTCTGGACGATCCAACGCTGGCCGTTTCGGCTACCTACGCCTTGGGTCGCATGGGCACCATGTCGCCAGAAGTCGAAGCGAAGATCAAAGCTAACGTCGAAAGCAAAGACAAGCTGCTGGGCACGATGAGTGCCTGGGCTCTGGCCTTCACCCATCCCGACAACGAAGCCTTCAAGCAAGATGCCGTTCATCGTCTGGCTCAAGGGGTTGGTTCGTCCAACGCGATCATCCGTGCCATGTCGGCCCAGGGACTGATTTCGCTGCAGGCCAAGCCAGAAACGCTGAAGGCCGAACTGCAAGATCCCCTGAACGATGCTGGCGAACCGGTTGTCAGCAACGCCATGGGCTTGCTCTCCACGATGGGTCCTTCGGCCGTCGATTACTTGATCGCCGCCTTGAAGCACCCAAGCACGCGTTTCGATGCGATCGCGATCCTGGGTAGCCTCGGCAAAGACGGTGCTCCGGCAACGTCGAATCTGATCGCCTTGATCAACGACGAAAACCCACGCGTTGCCAACCAGGCAGTCGTGGCTCTGGGAAACATTGGTCCTGCCGCCAAGGCTGCCACGCCCGAGCTGACGAAGTCGCTCGAATCGGGCGAAGGTTCGATCGCTCATAATTCGGCCTTGGCCCTGGGACGTATCGGTCCTGATGCGGTCGAAGCGAAAGCTACCCTGCTGAAGGTCATGCAGAATCACTCCGATCCTGCCATGCAGCTTTCGTGTGCATGGGCCTTGCTGAAGGTCGACAGCGACTCGGCTGCGACCCGCGAAGCAGTCCTGCCAGTGCTGAAGGACGCCATGAAGTCGGACAACCCCATCATTCAGAATGCCGCCAAAGAAATGCTCGGCAAGCTGAACGGCGCGATGTAATCGCGTTCGATTACAAACCAGCAAAACGGCACGTCATCCCAGGATGACGTGCCGTTTTTTGTTTCTTGAATCGATCGAAGCCGCCAGGTAGCTCGCCGCCTGAGCTCGGTCGTGGAATGCTCGGGTCACGACCCAGCCCAGAACGGCGATAACCTGACTCACTAGTTAGGCGGACTCGACGATTCCGGCCTCTTGCACCACCTGGGCTAACCATTGCTCGATACGTTCGTCAGTGAGATCCCACTGGTTGTCATCGTCCAAGCCAAGTCCGATGAAGTGGGTATCGTCGTAAAGGGCCTGAGAGTCGTCGAACTCGTAGCCGGCGTTCGACCAAACCCCGATTATTTCCGGCGAACCCAACCGACGAATCGTCTGCCAAAGCTCCCCCATCGCGTCGAGGTAGTTGTCGGGATAGCCAACGGCGTCTCCCATGCCGAAGAAGGCGACCTTCTTACCGGTCAGGTCTAAGCCTTCAAGCTTCGGCAGAAGGCTGGCCCAGTCATCCTGCATTTCGCCGACGTTCCAAGTCGAAACGCCGAACAACAACAGATCGTGTTTCAGCAGATCTTGCGGGCTGGCTTTGTACACATCGACCACGTCGGTCACGCAGTCGCCAAGCAGTTCCTTCATCTTCTTCGCGGCCCCTTCGGTGTTTCCGGTGGTCGAGCCGTAGAAGATTGCCATCGAGATATCCATGGTTATTTCTCTTGTCTCTTGTTCTAAGGGAAGGGCAGGGGACTACGCGTCGCGCGATGGTTGCGACGCACCAAGACGCTCGCGACAAACCGACGCCCGACGATTGTCTCCGGCATCGTTGAAGATCTGAGCGAGTCGCTTGAGGCAGCACGCACACTTCAGCGACGCCAGTTCATCGAGACTAGCGTCGGCCACCGCCAGGTAAGCCTGCTGCGTCTTGTTCTGTCGCGTCAGCACGGTCACCAACGCGACACGGTAGAAGAAGATCTGCGGTGCCATGGCAATCACGCCCACCAGGATCGGTTCGATCAGCTCGGCCGGGTAACCAGCCTTCGACATATAGAACGCCACTCCATACCGGGCGTTGTGCGAGTCAGGCTCGACATGGCAGGCTCGCTGACAGACATCAGCCGCCAAGGCAAACTGCCCCACCATCCCCAAACCGCGAGCGAGCCGCGCGAGGACTTCGCCATCGAGGATCGGCAACTGGGCCAGGTGGCAATAGACATCGACCGCCAGCTCAGGCTGATCGATCTGGGCATAGCAATCGGCCAGGGCCAACTGGCCAGAAATCGAAAGCCCTTGCAGCGACAACGCGTACTCAAGAGCCTCTTTTCCGGGGGCGAAGTCGCACAATGCGTGGCACAGCACTCCTTTCAGCTCCCAGCCCGATGGATCATCGGGCTGGGTCTTTAAGTGGAGGGCCAACGTGTCGACGGCCTCTACGTAACTTCCCTGGTAGTAATAAAATAAAGCCTGATGAAAGGCACTTTCGGTCGGGACCATTTCGTTCTCGCCTGAATGGAGTATCGAAAGGGAAAGCGGTTCGTTCCCGCTGCCAGGCAGCCCAAAAGAAGAACACGCAGCCAAGAGACTGGGGCGGACAATCAAGGCAAAAGAAGCCTTTGGGTCACGTCCCGGTGGCTAGCGAACGGCACCAAACCGCGGCAGCTTGCTATAGATACTGAGTCTCAGTTGCATTCATTCTAGCGGTGTCCCTACGACAGGGCAATCCGTTTTCCTGGTTTTTAGCCGCCACCCCAGACGTGGCAGAGAGCTTTCAGGTCCCCTTTCCGTTGGTTCGACGCGACGATGTCGCCCCAGCCGACATGCCAGGCGACTCGATCGACATCCAGGCAGGAAATGGAGTCGAAAGAAGCCGATATCATTGCCCGGTACATCGTTTGCAAATGCCATCTGGTGATGATTGGCCGGCGGTTCTCTCACGCGGGCAAGTCGTCAGGAAGAGGCACCGAGACGCCCCCTTCAGGTATGAACTGGGGGCTGCAAAACGAAAGTCACGCATGCATCGACGACAATGGCTGTCCCAATTCCTGGGAAGTGGAATCGGGGCTGGGCTCCTGCTTGCTGGCCGTCCGGTATCGGTCTGGTCGGCGGATAATCCGATTCACAACGAGCCCGAAACGCAGAAGTCGATCCACAAGGGAATTGCCTGGATGATCTCGGCCATCCAGCGAGACGGCACGGTCGGCACCGATCGCCTGTACGGGCCTGACCTCTCTTGCTCCGCGATCACTGGCCTCATGTTCCTTTCACAAGGAAGCACCCCGTACGGGGGTGAATACGCCAAGTATGCCCGAAAGGTTCTGCATGGCGTCCTCGATCAGATCGAGCATCGCCCCCTCGCCGGTACCAAGGTCCGCGAACGAACGCTGGTACAGCGTAAGATCGGAATGAATGCCGACGTCTTCTTTGCGACGCTGTTCCTCAGCGAGGTCTACTTCGAGGCGAACGAAGAGATCGACGTGATTCATGCTGCCCTGGCCAAGCTGGTCGATCACATCGGTCGCAGCCAACTGAAAGATGGCACGTGGGGAACGGAGAGTTGGGCACCGATCCTGGGAACGGTCCTCGGCTGGGAAAGCCTCCGTTCGGCAAGCTCAGCCGGCTTTCCGATTCATGCCTCCGCCGAGCGGGTTGGCGAGTCGCTGATCAAAGATCTTCGCAAACGGCCGAAAGAAGAGGATGGCTGGATGCATCACTTCTACAAAGAAGCCTCGAGCCTGCGGGTGCTTTACTCGATGGGTTATCGCGACGATCCTCACTTCCTCTCGTCCGCCGATAAGCTGTTGAAGCTGATCACGACCGATCGCCGGGCGTTTCAGTATGCCGGTGGTGAAGAATACCTGTCGTTTTACCTTGTCACGCAGTGCATGCTGATGGAACTCCAGCCGAGTTGGAAGCAGTGGTCACCAACGGTCCGCAAGGAACTTCTGCGAACGCAAAACGCCGATGGCAGTTGGACCGGGCACCATTGCATCACCGACCGAACCTTCTGCACGGCGGCCGCTTTGTTGACGCTGCAAAGCACCAACCATCAGCTTGCGATCTCTGACCTATGATCGCCCGTCGTCGATTCGTGGGCGGGCTGATCGGTTCGCTGCTGCTTCCCGCCGTACGGCTGCATTCCGCACCGAAAGCAACCACCATCGCGGCAGCCCGATCGCAAGGTCTGGCCTGGCTGCTTTCGCAACAAGCCGGCAGCGGCGGCTGGCACTCGCGGACCTATGGTAACTTACGCGAAGGGATCGGGCTGACGTCGCTCGTCTTAAAGGCGATCGCATCCACCGGGTCCCAAGTCCCGGACGATGCATGGCAAGCGGCCCTCGCCGCAGGTCGGCGTGGCGTGAACTTTCTGATGCGTCGCCAAGATTCGCATGGCCTGGTCTGCGGCCCCAACGGAGAAACCGATCAGCCGATCTATGCCACGGCACTGCTGCTTGAAGCGGCGGCGATCGTGCCGGAGTGGGAGCTTTCGGAGTCTCTGCGTGCGAAGCTTATTGCAGCACTGTGGGATGCCCAGTTTGGCCCAGCTGCTGGCTGTCAGCCGAAGGACGAAGAGTTCGGTGGCTGGGGTCCCTTGCCGCCGGAACGATCGGCCCGTCTGCCAGGCGACAGCGCGAACATCGCGGTGACCGCTCATGTGTTGTCGGTGCTGAGGCAATACGATGCCTTGCCAGAAGAGACCAACGCCAGGGCGCGCACGTTCATCGATCGCTGCCGAGGCCGCGACGGGTTTGGGTTCGTTCCGCCGGCGGATTCCCCCCTCAACAAAGCAGGCATGGTGGAGTCCGACGGCAAGCCAGACGTCGCGGCCGGTTACCCTTCGGCCACATGCGATGGCTGGCTGGCGATGCAGGCCACTGGGCTGTTTGCGTCGGCTGAACTTCGCCAGGCGTTCGAGCAGTATCTGGCGATGCCACTTCCCTCGGTGGCGGAAGATCTTCCGGAAAGAGCATCGCGAGCCAGGCAGCAATTGGCTGGGCTGTGGTTCTACCACGCGGCAAGAGCAAGCGAAGTTGCGAAAAGAATATCGTTACCCAAGCTTTCGCAGAAGCGGGAACAACTTCGAGAGCGGCTTCTATCGCAGCAGCAGGATAATGGTTCCTGGCAGAATGCGATCGCCACGATGCGAGAAGACGATCCGTTGGTGGCGACGTCTATGGCAGTGATCGCACTTCAAGAGATGATGCCGCCGGAGAAGGTAAGCCCTTAGGTGGTTGGGTCGTGGCGGCGTCGAGCAAGAGAGGCCTGGCGAAAGCCATCTTCGACTAGCAGTGTCAGCATACCGATCGCGACACATACGGGTACGACGAAGGCCCAACTGATGCCGGTACCCCAGGTCAATGCGACCCCGGACAGTGCTACACATGCGACACGTACCGCTACCCACCAGGCAACGGCCAGAAACGATACGCTGGTAACGAACTTCGAAATTAAGCGTTTCATCACAGGCAGTCTCACAGAGAGAACTTCAACCAACTGCCCCAGCTCAAATATAGTCTGCAATCGCCCTGGAAGTTGAAGTTCCGATTATTCCGTCACCGGCGACTCGCCAGCGATGCTTCCCATCGCTCCCCACACTCCATAAGGGCTTACGCCTGGCATATCCGTCACAATCGGCCCCTGCGAGAGGTTGCCGGTATCGATGTCGTCGTTCACTGCATTGCTCGATCCATCGGCCATCAAGAGGTAGCTTATCCCTCCATGAACACTGCCGACGGTATAGAGCCCATCGACGGCCGCGTTCCCTTCGACGGCACAGCTTACTTTGTTGGGTGCCAGGATCGTATTGACCATCGCTGGTCCCGCCGCACCATCAGCCCAGCGATAGCCACGCGTCTGAGGATGATCCGACCAGGGCCGATCTTGCGGCAACTGATCGCAGAGGATCGGACTGGCGAGAAACTCGACCGGATGATCGACGGTGATCTTGCCGACCTGTGCCTCCGCCAACATCACCGTCGCGGCGGTTCCATCGCGGAAGTCTGTGAACCGGGTCGTTCTTCCGGGAGCGAACGCCCCGCGTGGTGGCTGACCTTGGCCATAGATATCGGTCGTATCGCCAACGGAAAACATGTAGTTGACTACCAGGCGGTCCTCATCATCGGATCGTCTCAAGCCAATCTCGGAAGGACACTGCAGCAGGTCGAGTTGCGTTTGCCAGGGCGGGTAGTCTTCGTTCCAAGGCTCTGGTCCCCAAGCTGGATACTCGGAACCGCCGATCTCCATCGGCTGGGCAATTTGCTGATAGATGGCCTCTTGCTCGACAAACGGCAGCAGCGCCACCATTCCGCTGATTCGCCGCTGGTTGTCTTCAGTTCCGAAGCAGCAATCGGGCAGATGCCCATGCGTCATGTGATAGTTGTGCAGGGCGAGTCCAAGTTCCTTCAGATTGTTTTGGCACTGCATCCGGCGCGCCCCTTCCCGCGACTGGCGGACCGCAGGCAGCATCAGAGCAATCAAGACAGCAATGATCGCCACGACCACCAGCAACTCTACCCAAGTGAAACCGGAGGGAGCGTGACTTCGCCGTTGATCTCGATTAGTAGTTTCTAGCATCTAATTCCTCTTCTCCGGCAACGGTGCCCAGGGCTCCCCAGACACCATATGGATTGCGATTTCGACTCGCGCCGTCCGACTTCTGTTTGGCATTGATGTTCTCTGCAATGAAACGGGACGAACCATCCGCGAATAAAACCTGCGATCCTCCGACATGGTAACTGCCGGCCGAATAGATCCCGTCGACTCCGTCGCTACCGCCGACGGCGCAGCTAGGTGCATTAGGGGGCAAGAGGGTGTTGAACATCGGCATGCCAGCAATGCCGTCTTCCCACAGCCAGCCCCGTCCCTGGGGATGCAACGCGACCTTCGGTAAATAGTACGGTGTCTTGGAATCGCGTGTTTGCCAACAGAGTCTTGGATCGTTCAACATGGCCCTGGGTTGATCGATCGCGATCTGCCCTTGGAGGGCCAGTCCGCGAGGAATGGCGATTTCTCCCATCAAGATCGTATAGGACGTGCCATCTGTAAACTCTGTAAACTTTCGAGCGAGACTGCCACCAAAGGCTCCTGTTGCCTGGGAAGGCTCTGGCAGAATCTGAACCGAGTCACCGATACAAAACGCATAGTTCGTGGGATTACCTCCATGCACAAATCGACTTGCGGTGGGGCAAAGCAGTTGCTCGACCTTTAAGTTGTGCCAAGGCAACTGGGTTCGATCCTCCTGCTGTTGCATTTCCATGTTCTGCTCATAAAGATTCGATTGCTCCAGGTAAGGCAACAAGAGAACCAGCCCACTCATCCGTTCGAAGTTCCCTTCTTCGAGCGTGCGGTCGATCGAGTGCCCCATGATCGCCGGCGGAAATGTTCTGTACATGTCGTGATAGTTGTGCAGCGCGAGCCCTAGCTGCTTCAGGTGAAAAGCGCATGTCATTCTATAGCTGGCTTCTCGAGGATGACCTAACCCTGGCATAAGCAGGGCAAAGAGCAGCAGCAAAATAACGATCACCGCCAAGACTTCGACCCACGAGTAGCCCGATCGGGAACAGCCAGGGAAGCATGTTTTTGGTGCATTAAAAATCATCGTCGATCTCTTCGTGCCCATTCGCCGTACCAAGGGAGCCCCACACGCCAAAGGGACTCGCCCGTTGCTCAACCTCTGGGGCAGCCTTGTCCATCTCGAGCGGTGCTGCCCCAAGGTCTCCGCAATCGATCCGTTCCCAAATCATTTGGACTGAAGCATCCCCCAGCAGCACCTGACATCCTCCAGGGTGATGACTTCCCGCCGAGTAAATGCCGTCGACTGCTTCTATTCCACCGACGGCGCAACTGGGACTGTTCGGAGGCAAGATCGTATTCACCAGCCCAGGTCCCGCCGCACCATCGGCCCAGTTGTATCCGCGGCCATAGGTATGTAGCGAGACGTCGTTGCGATAATAGCGATTGCTCGCATCGACCAGTTGCTGACAGATGCCGACGTCGTCCAAGACATTGCGAGGGAGATTCACCGCGATCTGACCGATTGTGCGACGACCGTCGGGCGGCCTGATCTCCGACATGAAAATCGTTTGCGAGAGACCATCGCCGATCTCATCAAGACGCGTGCTAAGACCTGGCGCAAAGGCACCCCGGGCTTGTGGCAGGTAGTGGATATCGCTGGCGACATCGCCAATGCAAAACGCGTAACTTGTCCAGCGATAGTCACGATCGACTACGGTATCGGCTGCTGTCGGACAACGAAATAACTGCACCTCGGCCTGCCAAGGTGGATAATTCAAGTCCCACGGTGCGGGACCTCCGGGAGGCTCGCCTTGCATGATTTGATCGAAGAGCCTGGTCTCTTCCAGATAGGGTAGCAAGGCAACGAGACCGTTCAGGCGATTCTCGTTGCCGCCGGCTCCCGTCCCTCCGACCGCCTGTGGCAGCACACCGTGGGCATCGTGATAGATGTGCATCGCCAGACCCAATTGCTTGAGATGCATTTGACACGCCATGCGTCTTGCGGCCGCCCGACCTCCGGTTCTACCGAAGGGAAGCAAGCAGAAGGAGAGGGCCATGATGATAAACATCACGGCGAACAACTCTTTGATCGTGAATCCGTGCGAATCGTTTCTCATGGCGATCCCTCGGCGGCTGTCGGTTCCGATACCAGACGTGAGGCCTTGCGATACCTTCGTATTTCAAAGAGCGCTAACGGAACAATCCAGCTCAGCCAGGCATTGATTTGATAGCCGACAATCGTTTCGGTGTCGGTCACAATCGTCAGCCCTGCCACAATTCGGAAGAGCAACGGAGCGATCAACAAAATAAAGCAGTACGTCGCCCAGCGCTGATGCGATAGAAAGTCTCTTCGCATCGCGTAGCGGGCAGCGACGACGATGGTGATGCCAGTGGCAACCGCTTGGGTCGCGAACCCCCAACCGGCAAGTGGTCCGGAGAAGGACCAGATCGACATGACGATGCCACTGGGAACGACCAGCCCCAAGACCAATCCCAATTGCACTTTGCCCAGCCTGCGATGGAGCGTCGCGTGCGTTCGCCACTTGCCGCTCAGCATCAGATAGGTGGCGATCAACAGGGCGATCGGCGAGGCGATGATGTGGGTATAGAAGGCCGGCGGATAGGCTCCCTGAAAGGTTGCTTCTCGCCCTAGCAGAAACACCGCCTCGAAGTTCGGCGGGAAATAGTTTCGATACTCGGTGACCATCGAAACCAACACCTTCGCCATCAAAACCGCCACGGCGATCATCGCGACGGTTTTCAGTTTGGCAAATCGGCTTTGATGTGTGTGCGACTTCACAACCAGGCGGCCGAGTACCGCATCCCTGAGTATCTTCTGGATTAGATCGAAGACGAGCAGGGGTATGGCCGGCGACCTTGGCGGCTTCACACCCCACTACAGAGCGTACCCCAGGTCGCCGAAGAAGTCGACTACATTGCGGTTCAACTAGTCGATTGGTGCCCCATAGATCTGCTTGCACAGCTCTTTGGTCAGCAGGTTGGCGGCACCTTCGCCACTGGGCGTGTTCTGCAGATTGGTCAGCACGATCAAGGTCATTCCGGTCTGAGGATCGAATCCCATGAACGACTGATACCCTGGCAGCGAACCATCGTGCCCCAGCAGCGGACCGAACTTGGCGATCCCCAGGCCATAGGCCGTTGCTTCTGGCTGCATCGGATTGTTCGGCTTGAAGCTGTCGAGGCGAATGTTGTGCCAGGCTTCGTCCAGCAGGCCGCCAGCAACCATCGCTTCGACATAGGTGGCCAGGTCTTCCGCCGTCGAAACAGCGCCACCAGCCGCCCAGGCCCACGATGGGTTTCCGTTGGTCACATCAGTCGGCAGCAGCTTGCCTTCGACTGCCAGCTTCTGCTGATCTTTCGGCAAGGCGAGATCGTCCAGCGTCGACTCGTTGGTCCCGAAAAGATAGCCGTGAGCATACGGCGACGGCATCTTCCAATCGGTTGCCGTTGGCATCGAAGTATGCTTCATGGCAAGCGGCGTGAAGATTCGCTGCTGGAAAGCTTCTTCCAGCGACATACCGGTCAGGCGTTCGATGATCACCCCGAGCATGATGTAGTTGGTGTTCGAGTAGTTGAACTCGGCCCCTGGCTTGAAGAGGGGCTTCTGCTCGATGCCAAGCTGAATCAGCTCTGCCGTCGTGAAGCCTTTTTGCGGCTGTTGATCAAGCTGGCGATTCACCGACTTCAGGTCGCTGTAGGTCGGGATTCCACTTCGCATCGCGAGCAAATCAGCGATGGTAATCTGATCGCCTTGCGGGACATTGTCGAAGAATTTCGAGACCGTGTCGGTCAGCTTCAACTTGCCTTCTTGAATCAGTTGCAGCACCACCGTGCCAGTCATCGTTTTGGTGTTCGATCCGATGCGAAACGCCATGTCGGTCGTCACTGGCTGACCGGTCTTCAGATCGGCGACGCCAAATGCCTGAAGCCATTGGTCATTCCCTTTGCGAAGCAGCACGACCGCTCCAGGGATCGCGTTATCTTGCATCAGCTTTTCGACGGTCGACGCCATCTTCTCGCGATCGCCAATCCCCTCGGCGGAACTAATTTCCGAGAAGGTCATGGCGAACAGCAATACCAGGGCCACAATAGTAAGGGGTTTGCAAATTTTCACTTGGCTTCTTCCTAAAGCAGGGTTGTTGTGTGGTTGTTTCCGAAATATAGGTCACACAGTCCACCTGCCAATGCTACCGCTCATATCGCGCAAGGGTCCTGATCGAATCGAATCTCCGGAAAATTGGCATTGCGATGGCGACAAATTCCGATTGCCGATAGTCTACGCCAATAGACATGTTCCCCCCCATTTCAGGAGACTTCCGATGCCTTCCATCGTTTCTCGATATGTCGCATTGCTGGCGATTCTGCTCGGTGCCCCAAATTTGGTCTTCGCTGGGGAAGAGCAATCGTCTGCTCCGATGAAAGTCGCGTTCGAGCTGGGCCATTCAGGGAAAAAGAACCAAGAGCTGCTCAAGCGGATTCGTAGCGAGGAAACCAAGATTCAGTTCATCGATACGCCACTGGAAGAAGTCGTGCACTACCTGAAGCAACTTCATCACACGGAAGTTCAGATCGACCAACATGCGTTGGCGCAAGCCGAACTGAAAATCGACCTGCCGATCACATTGAATGTGGAAGGGGTTGACCTGGAAGATGGCCTGAATGTTCTGTGTGCCCGAAATAAGCTGGGCTGGTACATCGAGAACGAGATGATCTTTATCACGTCGGCCCAAGCCGAAGCATCCCACATGACCGTTCGGGTCTATGCGAACCCAGATGGAATCCTGGACGAAGAAGAATTGACGCTGGCGATCACCGGCACCATTCAACCCGATAGCTGGTCGGACTCGCGGCAGGGAGGTAGCATCCGTGCTGTTCCCTCTGGCAACTTCATCCTGGTGCGCCAAAACCGCTTAGCTCACGAGCAGATCGAATCGCTGATCCGACTGCTAAGTGGGATCGAAGACTAGAGCGTCCCACTTGGAATGCCATGCCCGCGATCGGCCGGGCGTGGCATGATTTTTTCCAATGTCTGCCTCAGGCCTAGTGCCCGATCATCTGCTTGTCGGCATCGGGCTTGTCGTGGATGGCGAAGCGATTGACCATGTGGGCGGAAGCTTCGTTCAGCCCGATCAACTCGACTTCGACTTCCTGCTGGCGATACTTCACGATCACGCGGTCGAGCGCACCAATCGCGGTGATATCCCAAAAGTGAGCATCGGTCACATCGATGTTCACTTTCTTCAGCTTCTCTTGATAGTCGAACGACTGGATGAATCGATCCGCCGAAGCAAAGAATACCTGGCCAGTCACGCTGTAGGTCTTGCCATCCGCTTCTTCATGCGGCACACCTTCGACCACCAGAATCTGGCCGACCTTGTGGGCAAAGAAGAAGCCGGAAAGCAGCACACCGACCAGCACCCCTTGGGCCAGATCGTGCGTCAGGACCACCACCAGCACCGTGCTGACCATCACCGCGCTAGAGCTCTTCGGATGCAGCACCAGGTTTTTGAGCGACTCCCATTTGAAGGTGCCGATCGAGACCATGATCATCACCGAAACGAGGGCGGCCATTGGGATCATCGAAACGTACTTGCCGAGGAACACGATCAAGATCAGCAGGAAGACGCCAGCACAGAGTGTCGACAATCGTCCGCGACCGCCCGACTTCACGTTGATGACCGACTGGCCGATCATGGCACAGCCCGCCATACCACCGAGGAAACCAGCAACGATGTTCGAGCAGCCTTGGCCGACACACTCTTGGTTCTTATTGCTTTGCGTGTCGGTCATCTCGTCGACGATCGAAGCGGTCATCAGCGATTCCAGCAAACCGACCACGGCCAGAGTGACCGAAACCGGGAAGATGATTTGCAGCGTTTCAAATGTCCAAGGAATCTCCGGGAGCATAAAGACCGGCAAGCTGTCCGGCAGGTGTCCCATGTCGCCGACCGTTCGGATCTGAAAACCGAACGCGACCGAAATGGCCGTCAGCACGCTGATCGCGATCAGAGGAGAGGGAATCGCTTTGGTCAGGTAAGGAAACAGGTAGATAATCGCGAGACCACCTGCCACCATCGGATAGACCACCCACGGCACGTTGATCAGTTCCGGCAACTGCGCCATGAAGATCAAGATGGCCAACGCATTCACGAAGCCGGTGATCACCGACTTCGAGACGAATCGCATCAGCACGCCCAACTGGAAATAGCCGGCAGCGATCTGCAGGATGCCGGTCAGGATCGAAGCGGCCAGCAGGTACTGCAGGCCATGCTCTTTCACCAGCGTGACCATCACCAGGGCCATCGCCCCGGTTGCCGCCGAGATCATGCCAGGTCGACCGCCGACAATGGCTGAGATCGTCGCGATACAAAACGAAGCATATAGCCCGACCTTCGGATCAACACCGGCGATGATCGAAAAGGCAATCGCTTCGGGAATCAGAGCCAGGGCCACGACCAGGCCGGCCAGCAGGTCTTTCGGTACGTTGGCGAACCATTGGTTGCGCAGGGTATCGATTGGTTTCATCGTGGGAAATTTCCAGCAAGGCAGAGGGAGGGACTTCGCCGAAATAGCTCCGGCTCAGGTGCCGCTAAACAGGTAAAAACAAAGTGCAGTACAGCGGATTCAAGAATGCTCGCACAAAGCCTTGTGGGGCAGCCGTTCACCTAAACGGGGCCACGAAGGGGACGAACTTCACGCTGAGAGAAATAAACTACACCGGTCTAACTACCATTACGGGGCACATTTATGGATCTTATGGCAGCGATTGTACTACAAGCCATTTCAGCCCGATAGTTCTAAAATCGGCCAAATGGATTCCAGATCTGCCCCGCCGAGAGCCTGGCCGCCGCGTAACCGCCAGCAGGCACATGAGTTAAATCAGGTTGGCCTAGTGCTGCGAATTGATCGTCGAGGCCTGACCGCAGGCAACCGGTTCGCCTTGGCGAATGTAGCCCCACTCGCCCACCCCATCGGTTTCAAAGCGAACGAACATGTCGTCGAGCCGATGCGAACGGATGCGGAGCGATCGGGTATCTTCCGACAGTTCGACCTGACTTTCGCCCAGGTCGCGACGATCGAGCAAACCGACCACGTTGGGATCTTCCAGCAACTCGGCATCGTCCGGGACAATCGAGAACATGCAGTCCCCTTCGATATCCCCAGGCGGAATGGCACACAGAATGAACCCGATGTGTTGGGCACCATCGAGTGTTTGCAGAACAATGGCTTTCATGGCAGGCTGGTTGAGCTTGAGAAGAGGGCCCCTGAGTCTTTTCCTAGGGACGATTCTAATTCAAACCTTGCCAACCGCGCGCTCGATTTTTCTATAATTGCGCGGACTCCCTTCTCACCCATCCACGGATGCACATGACTTTCGATCAACTTACGATCCGCCCCAAACTGGAACAGCACGTCGACCGCCTGGCAGGCCAGATCGGTCCGAGAATTCTCGCCAAGCCAGAAACCATCGCGGCGACGCTCGAATACATCCAGACGCAGTGGCAAGAGATGGGGCACGACGTTCGCGAAGAACCTTACGAATCGGTCGATGGCCCGGCGATGAACCTGGTGGTCGAAATCCCTGGAAGCGAGCCCTCGAAAGAGGTCGTAGTCTTGGGAGCACACTACGACACGGTCGCGACCACCCCCGGTGCGGACGACAACGCCTCGGCGGTTGCGGTATTGTTGGAAGTGAGTCGTCAGCTGAAAGAACATACGCCGCGCAAGACGTTGCGTTTTGTGGCGTTTGCCTGTGAAGAAGCTCCTTACATGAGCCTCGACTCGATGGGCAGCCAGTACCATGCAAGGGAAGCGAAGAAACGCAACGAGAAGATCGTGATGCTATGCCTGGAGATGGTGGGTTACTTCCGCGACGAACCGAACTCGCAGCAGGTGCCAGTCACGATTCCGAAGTTTCTGCATGGGCTGTTCCCGAAGCGAGGCAACTTCCTGGCGGCGGTTGGCAACCTGAATTCGATGCAACTCTCGTGGGCGTTTCGGCGCGGCTTCAAACGTGGCACCCAGCAGCGACTGTTTTCGATTTGCCTGCCAGAGAAGATCAAAGAGATTCGCCGCAGCGACAACAGTTCGTTCTGGGACCAAGGCTACCCGGCGCTAATGCTGACTGACACCAGCTTCCTGCGCAATCCGAACTATCACCAGCCTACCGATACGCCTGACACGCTCGACTTCGAGGCGATGACGCACGTCGCCCAGGGAGTGGCGAGTGCCATGAAGTATCTGGGGCGTTAGACGGAACCGCTAAGCAATGCGGCGCGAGACATCTTCGACCGTAGCCAACCAAAGCGAAAGCTGATCGCCCTCAGCCCAAAGCTGCTTCAGTTCAGAGTCGTCCGATACCACTCTCTCGAGTGCGACTTGAGCAACCGGAACCAGCGTGTCGGTTGCCAGGTGGGAATGCGATTGAACCCAATTGGCCAACGCATCCATCGAAGCTTCGTGCAGACCTGGGCGACCTCGTAAATGTGCGAGTGCTTCGCATGCGGCCAGCATCTGCGATCCGTCGCTGGCATCGATGGTCTCCCCCTCCGGGACATTGGCAACAACCGACAGCGACTCTTCGATCAACGCCAGATCGTCGCTGCGCAGCAACCGATCCTGCCAATCACAGGCCGCGTCATTATCAAAGATTTCGTGTCCCCAAGCGCCCATCGAAGCTGCGTCTCCATACGAGATTGAAAGTCTTGGGGACCAAAATACGATTTTGCGTCCAACTCCTCAATCCGGGTAAGAAGTTCAACAAAACAGATTCGCCATTCACAAAGACTTTGCAAACAGTTCGGACAGTTTTTGATAGCTATTCTTTGATGGGGGGCGAGGCTATCTACGGAATATTCCAAACAGCCCATTAGTGGTAAACCGTTGAATTTATCGATCACTGACCGGCTGACTCCAGTCGGGACCATCGGCCATCACACTGTCGTTAATCTCCAACATCTTTGATTTCAATTGCGAAACCAGTTGAGGCTTTTCCGCCGCCAGATTGTGCTTCTGTTGCGGATCAACAGAAAGATCGTAGAGCTGGAAGTTCTTGTAAGTCCCTGCTTTTATGCGAGGAATCCAGGCTTCCTGGAACATGTTGTCGCTACTCATTTCGTAGTTCCGTTCGGCGACCAGGCTGTAGTTGCCGTCGCGCATCGCCACGATCGGACGCGACCGTTGCAGATGCCAGAACAAAGGTTGATGCCGAGTGAACTCGCCGTGGCCACGCACCAGTAATGGGGCCAGGTCGCTGCCATCCAAGTGGCGACCCTCTGGCGGGGTAATCGCAAGCAAGCCGCAAATCGTTGGAAAAATATCAACGATTCCTGCCGGAATATTTCCTGAGATTTCTTTTCCTGCCTCGATCTTGCCCGGCCAATAGAAGATCCCTGGGACGCGGATGCCACCTTCCCAGTTCACACCCTTCTTGCCGCGCAGGCCACCGGTTCGATCGTCTCGATAGCTGCCGTTGTCCGAGGCGTAGATGATCAACGTGTTCTCTGGCTTGTCGATCTCGTGCAGTTTCTTCACCAGGCGAGCGATCGCGCGGTCGGTGTTGTCGATCGTGCCGGAGTAGATCGCTCCGTTGTCTTTTAATTCGCCGTAGTCCGAAACGATTTCGTCCGGCGCGGCAATCGGCGCATGCGGTTCATGGAACCAGACATTCAAGAAGAAAGGCTTCTTCGCATCGCGACTGTTTTCCAGCCAATCGATCGCCTCGTCGACGACGATCTGGCACGAGTATCCTTCGAGTTCGCCCAGCGGCTTGCCATTGCGGATGAAGTTGTTCGGGTTGCGATGACTTGGAATGGCGTTCTTCACCGTCGCAAACCAATAGTCGAATCCATGCTGATCGGGCGTCGGCTTATCGAGCTTCGGGGTTGGCATCCCCAGGTGCCACTTGCCGATGTGCGCGGTCGCGTACCCTTCGTTCTTGAGAAGCTCGGCCAAGGTGTTTTCGCGGAGCAGCAAATGCGAACGCTGCGGACCATCTTCGATCCAACTGTAAACGCCGGCACGAATGTGATGGCGTCCGGTGAGCAACGTGGCCCGCGTCGGCGAACAAACCGCACATCCGGCATAAAAGTCATGGAACCGCGTTCCACCAGCTGCCAGGGCATCGATCGCAGGCGTTTTGACCGGGCCGCCGTAGCATCCCACGTCCTGGTATCCCAGATCATCCGCCAGCAGCATCACGATATTGGGGCGGTCGGCTGCCTGGGTCACGCCGGCCAGCAGGGCGATCGCCAGCGCAACGATGGGTGAGACGCATTTCATTTCGTAACCTTTGGACGATTGGGGCTATAGGTAAGGTGAGGTCCTTGCCAGATCCGTACGCTTCGCAGCGATCCACTCGAAGTAGGTAGACTCTAGCCTCCTCGCCAACTATGTTGAAGCGAACGCTGAGGGAAGTCAAAAGGATTTGCCATTCGCTTTGACTTCCGGCAGTGCCCACCTCATACCCCACCGATTCCAGACCTCCCCTGGTTTTCCCATCTGTGCCTTTTCAGGAACATGCTATGCCGTCTGCCTTGCTGACGAAGCCCATGGTACGCACCCTCATGGTGTTGGGCCTTTTGACTGCCACCTGCCATCAACTGCCAGCTGAAGAGACTCCTTTTGATCCCACGCGTTTGGAAGTCACCACGCTCGCCACGCAATTGAAGCAGCCTATGGAACTGGCCGTCGCTCCGGACGGTCGGATCTTCTATATCGAAATCAAAGGCCAATTGAAGGTCTACGATCCGGTGTCGCGACAAACATCGCTGGTCGGCGAAGTGGAAGTCACCACCGCGCAAGAGAACGGTCTGATCGGTCTCGCACTCGATCCGAACTTTGCCGAGAACAACTGGCTCTACCTTCAGTACTCGCCACCGGAGTTTTCCGGTCAGCATGTCAGCCGCTTCACCGTGGTCGACGGCAAGCTTGATATGGCCAGCGAAAAGCTGCTGCTGAAGTACGAAGAACAACGTCTGCAATGTTGCCACCACGCCGGCTCGCTCGAGTTCGGTCCGGATGGTTGCTTGTTTATTGGCACCGGCGACAACACGCACCCGCACGGCGACTCCCATGGTTACGCCCCGATCGACGAGCGCGAAGAGAAGTTCCCCTGGGATGCTCAGAAGTCGGCCAGCAACACCAAGAGCTACAACGGCAAGGTGCTTCGTATCCGTCCGATGGCCGACGGCACCTACGAGATCCCCGATGGTAACTTGTTCCCCAAAGATGGTTCGCAAGGGCATCCTGAAATCTATGTCATGGGCTGCCGTAATCCATGGCGCATCAGTGTCGATCAGAAGACTGGCTATCTTTACTGGGGTGAAGTCGGCCCCGATGCCGGCAACGATGGCCCGCGCGGACCACGTGGTTACGACGAAGTAAACCAGGCTCGCAAGGCAGGCAACTTCGGTTGGCCTTACTTCATCGCCGACAATCAGCCTTACCACGACGTCGACTTCACCACCGAGAAAATCGGTGCCAAGTTCGATCCGGCTCATCCCGTGAACGAATCGCCGAACAACACCGGTATTCGCGATCTTCCGCCAGCCACCGAAGCGTTCATCTACTATCCTGGATCCGCCTTCGAGAAATTCCCGGAAGTGGGTTCCGGCGGCCGCACGGCATGTGCTGGTCCTTCGTACGACTTCGATCCAGCGAACCCCAGCCAGACGAAGTTCCCGCCGCACTACAGCCGCTGCGTGTTCGTCTATGAATGGACCCGGCACTGGATTCTGGCGGTTCATTTGACCGAAGAATCGGACATCGCCAAGATCGAACCATTCATGCCGGATCACAAATTCACGCGTCCGATCGACATGCAATTTGGCCCCGATGGTGCTTTGTATGTCGTCGAATATGGCGAAACCTGGGGCGTCAACGACGACGCCAAGTTGGTCCGGATCGACTACGTTCGCGGCAACCGACCGCCTGCCGCCATCGCCGCTGCCGAGAACAATACCGGCAAAGAGCCCTTGGCAGTCAAGCTTTTCAGCGAAGGCACGCTCGATAAAGATGGCGACGCGCTCAGCTATGCCTGGTACAAATATCGCGCCGGCGAACAGAACCCGAAGCCCGTTCTGATCTCCAAGGAAGCCAACCCGGAGATCGCCTTCACCGAGCCAGGCGTCTTCAACGTCGAGTTGAAAGTAACCGACCCATCTGGTGCGGAAGCGGTCGCTTCGGTTCCCGTGATCGTCGGCAATGCTCGGCCCCAAGTTTCGTTTGTGTCGCCCGTCGATGGCGAATTCTTCGATTCCGTCGCGGCGATTCGCTACGAACTGAAGGTCAAAGATATCGAAGATGGCACCTCCGACTTTGAGGAAGCGGACGAAACGGGTGCCGACGAGATCGATCAGGAAGCTCCGCGTCGTACGGCGCTGAATTTGAGCCTGGGAACCGGTAGCATTCCACGCGGTCCTGGCGGAGCGATCGACGACAACGATCCGATCGGGCTTCGCTTGATGAAGAAGAGCGACTGCTTCAACTGCCACGCAGTCGACAGCCTGCGAGTTGGTCCTCCGTTTTTGAAGGTGGCCGAAAAGTACCGTGGCAACGCGGAAGCTTTGGAAGCCTCAGTCAAACGCGTACGTGAAGGATCGGCAGGCGTCTGGGGCAAAGTCCCGATGCTGCCTCACTCGCAGCACTCGGTCGAAGAGATTCGCGACATGGTGAGTTGGGTTTATACACTTGAGAAAGACAACGCCGTCAAAGTGTTCGACGGGTTTGTCGGCAACATCGAACTGACGCCAGCGGAAGTCGAGAAGGCTGGCTACGTTCAACTCGAAGCGAGCTACCGTGATCTCGGCAACGGCGAAATTCCACCGCTAGTGGGTACCGCCAAGATCTATCTCCGACAGCGCAAGGTGGAAGCGGAAGATGCCGACGAAGTGCATGGCCCACGCATCCTGGGTGGACACACCGCTTCCGGCGGCAAGTTCCTCGGCTCGATCGATCACGACACCTACGCTCGTTTCGATCAGATTCCGATGGATCACGTCGGAGGGCTGACGTTCCGCGTCACCTCGGCAGGCTCTGGCGGTCGGATCGAGGCACGTATCGACGCCCTGGATGGCCCAGTTATCGGTTCGGCTGACGTTGAAGTGAATGGTAGCTGGGATGGCTTCCATGACGTCACGTCGAAGTTTGAACCGCAGAGCGGACGTCACGATATCTTCGTCGTGTTTGTCAATGAAAATCGCCGCGGAGGTCTGATGAACCTCGACAGAGTTACTTTTGAGCCCGTGAAGAACTAGTCCCGCTTGAAAGCGACCGGCATTCCCTGCTTTTGGGGAATGCCTAAAAATACGATACCTACCCTTACGGGCTAGTAACAAACACACCTGCCGCCGAATCTTGACACAATTGACTTGAGCTCCTTTTCCACACAACTCACTTCTGTTAACTTTGGATCAAAAGTTTTCCGTATTTTTTAGTTTTTTTCGCTATTTACGATTGCAGGCAGTCCAGGGAAGAACGATAAAAGCCGTAGCGATTTAGAACCCACTCTTGATCTCTTTACGGCGTGCAAATTAGCACTCTGTGAAATCATCTATCCAGGGTCTCTCTTTCGCGCCACTTATCATTCTCGCGATATCTTCGTTCCCGTCCTCGCTGCAGGAGCCTCAACCATGCCGCATTCGTCTGTTTTGATGCGTCGACACCCTAGAGCTTTTACTCTGGTCGAGCTGCTAGTCGTCATTGCCATTATCGGCGTTTTAATTGCCCTTCTGCTACCTGCAGTCCAACAGGCTCGTGAAGCCGCTCGTCGCTCGCAGTGCATTAACAATCTGAAGCAAATTGGTCTGGCGGCGCACAACCACCACGACACGTTCCTGAAGTTCCCAGCCGCGTTGTATAACCACAACAACGGCTATGCTCCCAACAACGAATCAGATCAGATTGGTCCGAACTGGGCCGTCAAGCTGTTGCCTTTCGTCGAACAGTCGGCCCTGTACGACATCTTCGAGGTGAACGAAAACAACGCCAACACGGTCGACAAGTGGCAGCGAGACGTGACCCTGCCCAATGGTCAGCTCGCCCGGGCCCAAGAGATCCCTGCTTACATGTGCCCATCCGACGCGGCATCGAAGACGCCTTACAGCGGTGTTGGCGGCAACTGGGGCCGTGGCAACTACGCTGCCAACGGCGGCTTCGGCTCGTGGTGGACCGATGGTCAATCCTACACCCCGAATGGCTACAGCACTTCGGTGAACTCCGACGGCTGTTTCACCGTGAACAAGGGCCGCAACATGGCCGCTGTGACTGACGGCACCTCGAACTCGGTTCTGGTCGCTGAAGTCCGTATCGGTGAAGTCGATACCGATCAGCGTGGCGTGTGGGCGATGGGCGTTTCAGGCTCGAGCATCGTCAACAACTTCTCGCGTGGTGACTGCCACGGCCCGAACGACAAGAATGGCAACTCGGACGACGTCTACGACTGCCAGGACTTCGCCGATGGCACCGGCGGTTGCTGGGAAGGTTGCACCAACACCCAGGCCGTGGCTCGCTCGCTGCACCCCGGCATCGTCAACGTGGTGATGATCGACGGTAGCGTCCGTAGCGTGGCCGAAACAATCGACCAGCCAACGTGGGCCTTCATGCATGCCATCCGCGATGGTGTGCCTTACCAGAAGCCGTAGTCCCAGCTTCGTCGACATCAGGACGATCCGCAGCGTATCTCCTCCGTTGCGGATCGTTTTCTCACTTGATCCCACGACGCAGTCGTTTGGCCAAAGGGGCATTGGCCCAACGTCTGTGGTCGTGGGTACTTTCTTCCAATCTCTCGATTGAAAAGGTCCTCGAACGTGACTGCTTCTCGCCTGTTTCTTTTGCTTGGTGCTTGTACGTTTCTATTCGCCAGCGGCTGTGGTGAAGCCGGCTCGAAAGTCTCTGGCACGCTCTCCAACGGCGGTGAGTCGCTGCAAGTCAGTGACCAAGGAGACCTGCAGATTCACTTCATCCAAGAGCAAGGTGGCACGTTGACCGGTCAGACTTTCATGACCAGTGTCGATTCGAGTGGCCATTTCGAGGCGGAAGTTCCTGCGGGCGAATATCGGATCGCGGTGCAGCAGTTGGATCCCTATCCGAACGTCGATAAGCTGAAGGGGAAATTCAGTCAGAACAAGACCCCGATCAAGCAAGCCATCCAACCTGGCGACAAACTGGAAATCGACCTCAGCAGCTATGAAAAGTAACGCCAGTAAATATCTCGCCCTGGCAATCACTCTTCTTCTCGTCGCATCGGTGGCCTGGTTTATTACCCGGCCACGTTGGCCTCGCCCGAATCCCGATCTTTCTGGAATGGTTCAAGCCCGTGTGCCATTCCCGATTGTCTTCACCTCGCGCAGCAACGATGCCAGCATGCGAGCGGCAGCCGACGAAGGAGAGCAGTTCAGCTATCCTGGTCAGTCGCTATGGCAGGCCAGCGAAGGACGGCTGCGGATGCTTTTGCCCAGCGGTCAGGTCAGCGAGCTGACTTGGGAAAAGCCGTTGCCGGATGGCTCGACGCTGATCGACGTGATGAGCCCCAGCATCTCGCCCGATGGACGAAAGATCGTCTTCGCCGGTCGCAAGGCTGCACCAGACGCGGGGCACTTCCGCTTGTACGAGATCGGCGTCGATGGCGAAGGACTTCGGCAACTGACTGGCGGCCCGGACGATATGGGATGCACGCAAGTTCCGCCGATGCGTTATGCCGAGCACGGCACTCAGATGCTAAGCGACGACGAACGTCGAAAGATCGACTATGACGATGTCGATCCGACGTACGCCCCTGGTGGGCATATCGTCTTCGCCTCGAGCCGTACCCCAGACCTCGGGCGTGACCACGCGCGAAGAAGCACGACGCTGTGGATCATGAACGAAGATGGCCGCGACAAGAAGCCTTTGTCAGCTAATCGTAACAACGACCGCTGGCCCTGGATCGCAGACAACGGCTACATCGTCTTCAGTCTCTGGAGCCGCAACCGAGAAGTGGTCTCGGCGGATCAACGTTCAATCGTGCCGATCAGCACGGTCGAAAGCTCGGCGACGCTTCCGACCGATCAGTGGCTGGGGGCCCACATCGAACCCAACGGCGACTACTTCGGCAGTGTGCTCAAAACGCGAGAGCCCGTCTGGCGTCCGCGTCGACTCGAAAACGACAACTTCGCCTTCATGACGCCAACCGCAGATGGCACGCTGACCGTCGTCCAAGCTAAGGCTGGCACCATTTCCAGCTCTCCGAGTTCGCTTGCCGCCGACTCGAAGCTGCCTGCTTCCAGCGATTCGGCAGTAGTTGCTGGGCCAACGCAAGATCAAGCGGGAAATCCTCTGCAACTTGCCACGCCGTCGATGGGACCAGGCCACAAGATCTTGCTTGCCGGCAATGTAGCCAGCGACTCGGGGGAATGGAGTCGAGAAAACTTCGGCATCTACATGGCGGAAGATAACTGGGAACGCGGCAACTCGGCCGAAGAGATGAAGCTGACCCAGTTGTTCGACGATCCGCAACTGGTCGATGCCGAGCCGGTCGCTGTGATGCCACGACCGATTCGGTACAACTATCAAAGGTTGGAAGTCGACCAGGGGATGGCAACCGTCGCGATGATCAATGGCGAGACGCATGTCGGGCCGACCGCTCGGGTCCACAACTCGGCGATCTACCTTGAAAACAATCGCGACGCCCCAGGACAGATGCCTACCCAGGGAGACTCGCCGATCTTCAGCGCACCGCCGCGTGATTTGATCGAGAAGATCCATATCTACGCATCGCATCGCGATCGCTTCGACGCGCCGGACACGCTACGCGTACCAGGTGGATTTGAACTGGTTCTGGAGGTTCCGATCGATCAAGACGGGTTCGAGTTCCGCATTCCGCCCGGTTCGCCAACCGTGCTGGCCGGGATCGATCCTAAAGGGAAGATCGCCAGTTGGCAGGGGAGGGGACTGAACGAGGATGGCGAGATGCCTCGATTCTTCGCCTTTGCCGGCGACCACTACAGCGGCGCTCGACCTGGATTTACGCACTTCTGCACCGGCTGTCATACCGGGCACAGCGGCACACCGACGCTGCGTAAGCCGCCGAAATAACGGCGTCCGCTACCGTTGCCGATTACGCAATTCGGGGCGATCTCGCGTGAAAATGCATGTTTCAGGCGAAAGTAAATTGCCGCTAACGAATCGCTTAGGTGATTTTAAGGAACTCTATCTTCCTTAACATTTTCCGCCCGATGTGCCATTACAAAATAAATATTTTTTGGCACAATTCAAATTACATCGCGCGGGCCGAATTCGATTCGACAGCCTCCCCGTCGCGACTTGTCACTCAGGCCCGATCGATTCGCTTCTCGATTTAGGCCAAGCCTCTTAATCTCATCTTCTCAACTTGAGGAACGCTCATCATGCGCGTCGTTGGACTCGCCGGACGCTCTCGGCACGGCTTTACCCTGGTCGAATTGTTGGTGGTGATTGCCATCATTGGTGTATTGATCGCACTGCTGCTTCCCGCGGTACAGCAAGCCCGCGAGGCAGCTCGTCGCATGCATTGCGGCAACAACATGAAACAGATGGGGATCGCGATTCACAACTATCACGATACCTATCGCTACTTTCCACCAGGCCGCGTTCAATCGGGCGAGCCTTATTGGGGTAACTGGTGCATCGCGATTCTGCCATTCATCGAACAGAATGCCCTGTACGAATCGTACGATCACACAGTGACCTGCGACCATGCCAACAATGCCGACGAAGTGAAGATGCGACTGGAAGCGTTCATCTGTCCTAGCGACACGATGCCGACTCCGATTCGCCAGCCTTCGTCCGGGTTCGCTCGTGACGCCCACGCCATGTCCTACAAAGGGATGAGCGGGTACGTCGAAAACGAAGCGTACAACTGGGACCACATCAAAGAAGTTGACATGACGACGCAGAAGTGGAAAGGCATCTTCCACAGCGTCGGCAACTACAACAACGACAAGCTGAACTTCGAGAAGATGGCCTCGGTCACCGATGGCACTTCCAACACCTTGATGGTGGGTGAATTTCATCAACCGAAAGATGAAGCTGGCCGTGGCGCCTTCTGGGCACACTCCAAGTGGGGCTATGGTGTCGGGTACGTGATTCTCGATCCGTACATCTTCGGCAACGAATACAACACCTGCACGGCCAATACCAGTACGAACGTTTGCCGACGGGCCTGGGCTTCGCATCACCCCGGCGGCATGAACTTCCTGCGTGCCGATGCGTCGACGTTTTTCCTGCCAGAAACGATCGACCTGCGTATCTTCGGCGCTCAAGCGACGATGGGCAATGGCGAAGTCGAGCGGATCAACTAGTCCGCTTTCGTATTATCGCGTTGCTCTCTCTAGCTTAGAAAATCAAGGATCCATCATGAGAAGTTGCCATCCCATTACGTTCGTGGTGTGCGGTCTGGCCGTTGCCCTTCTGACCGGCTGCGGTCAATCGCAAGGCGAGTTCGTTCCCGTTTCCGGAAAGGTGACCGTCAAAGGAAAGCCGCAAGCGAACCTGATTGTTAGCTTTCTTCCGGTTGCCGATGGCGAAGAAGCGGTCGTTGCCTCTTCCGGCCTGACCGACGACGAAGGGAACTTCACCCTGAAGACGTCGGGCGCGGAAGGGACTGAAGGAGCCATGATTGGTCCCCACCAGGTGCGGATTCGTAACCGCATTGTGCTGGGGGCGGAAGATGCGACGGTGCCTGAGAAGTCGTCGACGGTCCGCTTGCCTGCCAAGGCGACCGACGGCAGCATGACCGTCGAGGTCCCGCCCGAGGGCCTCGACGATCTGCAGTTTGATCTCTAAAGATCTTAGACTGGCCACTTTTTACCAAGAGCCTTTTGCTGCATCTCGGTAAGCTGCTTGATGCCACCCTTGGCCAGCTTCAATAGTTTGGCCAGCTCTTCTTCGCTGAAGGTGGCTTCTTCGCCGGTCCCTTGGATCTCGATGAACTTGCCGCTGCCAGTCATCACGACATTCATGTCGACCGTGGCGGCAAAGTCTTCGACATAGTCGAGGTCGAGCACAGGGGCACCGTTGACGATCCCGACGCTGACCGCGGCCAAGCTGTCTTTGAACACTGGTCGCTTCGGATCTGGCAGTTCAATCGTGCTGATCGCATCGGCCAAGGCGATGAACGCGCCGGTGATGCTGGCGGTTCGCGTGCCGCCGTCGGCATCCAGCACGTCGCAGTCGACCGTGATCATCTGTTCGCCCAACGCTTCCAGATCGACGACAGCTCGCAAGCTTCGACCGATCAACCGCTGGATCTCGGTGGTGCGTCCATCGACCTTACGAACTTTACGCGTCGGCGTACTGCCTGGCAGCATGTTGTACTCGGCGGTGACCCAGCCCTTTTCGCTTCCCTTCAACCAAGGTGGAACCGACGACTCGACACTCGCGGTGCAAAGCACGGTCGTGGTGCCGGCTTGGATCAAGACACTGCCGGCAGCGTTCTTGGTGTAGCGACGCTTGATTTTAATCGAGCGAAGATCGGAAGCAGAACGGCCATCGTGACGGGGCATGATGTTTTCCTTCTCAGGCCTCAAGGGGCCAACATAAAAAAGCCAGGAGTGGTTGCTCCTGGCTAAGGGATTTGCCAACGAGGGCTTGGCTGCAAGTTGGTTCTAGTCGACGTGAATCTTGTCGACGGCTTCGGTCAGCAACCAGACCAGCAGACCCTTCTGGGCATGCATACGGTTGCCGGCCTGTTCGACGATGCGGCTGGTTGGGCAGTCCATCACTTCGTCGGTCACTTCCTGACCTCGCTTGGCAGGCAAGCAGTGTAGGAAGATCGCGTCCTTTTCGGCAGCCGCCATCAGCTTGCCATTCACCTGGAAGTCGGCGAAGTCTTTCTCGCGTTTGGCTTGTTCCGCTTCCTGACCCATGCTGGCCCAGACGTCAGTGTAAACCGCACAAGCACCGGTGACCGCTTCGATTGGGTCGCTGGTCTGTTCGATCTTCGCGCCGGGGGCATGCTTCAAAACGCGATCGATGAACTCTTGCTCGATTTCATAGCCCTTGGGCGCGGCGATCGAGAAGGTCATGCCGGTCTTGGCACATGCCAACGCCAGGCTGCGCGAAACGTTGTTGCCATCCCCAACGAACGTCAGCTTCTGGCCTTCCAGCTTGCCGAACTCTTCATGAATGGTCATCAGGTCGGCCAGGGCCTGGCACGGATGGCACAGGTCGGTCAGGCCGTTGATGATGATGGTATCAGCGTACTTGGCCAACGTTTCGACCTTCTCGTGTCCTTTCGCACGACAGACGATCACGTCCAGGTACTGACCAATCACGCGGCTGAAATCTTGCGGAGCTTCCCGCTTTCCCCAGCCGACATCTTCGCCGAGAAAGAGACTGCTTCCGCCAAGCTGAGCCATGCCGGCCTCGAAGCTAACACGCGTACGCAGCGACGGCTTCTCGAACAACAGCCCGGCCACTTTACCCTGCAGGACAGGCTCGCGGACGCCCGACTTCAAGCGTGCTTTGAGCTGATGCCCGAGCTCGAAAATTCGCTTTAGTTCGTCGTCGGAAACGTCAAATAAGCTCAAGAAATGTCGCATGGAAACGATCTCACGAAGGTAAGGAGGCGTACGGTGCCCCAAAAAAGAGATAAGGACTACTCTGCCGTGGTGGGCAGATTCTTCAGAACGTCGGCCAGAATGTCACAACCATGATGGACTTCTTCCTCGCTGACATTCATGGCTGGCAACAAGCGAATCACACGACCTTGCGTGCAGTTGATCAGCAGTTGCTTTTCGAGGCACGCCTTCACGGCAGGAGCACCATCGACCGAAAGTTCAACGCCGATCATCAGGCCTGCGACGCGAACCTCTTGAATCAGATCGCACTCTTCCTTCAAAGCGGTGAGTCGCTCGCGGAAGATTTCGCTGATCTGCTTGGCTTTTTCCAGCAGGTTATCACGTTCGATCTGCTGGATCGCCGCGATGCCGGCTCGGGCAGCCAACGGATTGCCACCGAATGTGGCGGCATGCATGCCAGGCTTCAAGCTGGCGGCAATTTCAGGCGTGGTCAGCATGGCACCGCCAGCGACACCACCACACAAGCTCTTGGCCAGGGTCAGAATATCGGGCTGAACACCAAAGTGCTGATAGCCAAACCATTCGCCCGTTCGACCGCAACCGGTCTGCACTTCGTCGAAGATCAGCAGCAGGTTGTTTTCGTCGGCGATCTTTCGGAGACCTGCCAGGAATCCTTCCGGCGGAAGCTTTACGCCCCCTTCCCCCTGGATCGGTTCGATCATGATGGCACAAGTATGCTCGTCGACCAGATCACGAACCGCTTCCAGATCGCCGTGAGGAGCATACGTGAAACCAGCCATCATTGGGCCGATTCCCTGGTGATACTTTGGCTGCGCGGTCGCGGTGACGGCACCGTAGGTTCGACCATGAAAACCACCGAGGAAGGTGATGATCTTGTACTTTTCGTCCGGCGTGTGCAGACGAGCCAGCTTGATCGCGGCTTCGTTCGCTTCCGCGCCGCTGTTACAGAAGAAGGCCTTGCCGCCAAAGCTGCGGTCGGAAAGCATCTTCGCCCATTCGCCTTGGACATCCATGTGCCAGGTATTAGGAACATGGATCAGCGTGGCGACCTGTTCTTGAACGGCAGCGACGACCATGTCGGGGCAGTGCCCCAGCAGGTTGCAGCCCCAACCCGGAAAGAAGTCGAGATACTCTTTCCCTTCAGCATCCCAAACCTTGGAACCTTCGCCACGCACCAGGTTCACCGGATAGCGGACGTAGTTCGGCACCACGTACTTTTCAAAAAGCTGAACGGTGTCCGCAGAGCTTAGGTGCTCTTGATCGGTGGTCGACATGGTTGGTTCTCCAAGACCGGGTTCTTCAACTAGGAAAGTCAAAGGACATCGGTCGGACGTAATAAGTTCGTGTTAGTGAGCGAAATCGCTCGAGGCGACTGCACGCGACTGGCCAAGGGCGAATCATCGTGCCGCGGTGTTGTCTTGAGGTTGGCTCCCTGGTTCGGATGACGAAAGTCAGGGAACAGCCAATGCCGGGAGGCCAATCGTCGCCTGGTTACAGGACGATTTCGGTGCCCACCCCAGTGTTGGTGTAAATTTCCAGCAGCAGCGAGTGACGCAGACGGCCGTCGATAATGTGGACCTTGCCGACGCCCCGTTCGAGCGTCTCAAGGCAGGCTTCGACCTTAGGGATCATACCCGAGGCGATCTGCCCAGACTCAATCATGCTCAACGCCTTCTCGCGGTTGAGCGAGTGGACGAGCGTGTCGGGATTGTCTTTGTCGGTACGCACACCATTGACGTCGGACAGGAAGACCAGCTTTTCGGCGCCCAGGGCTTCGGCAACGGCATTGGCGGCCGTGTCGGCGTTGACGTTCAGCTTCTGACCGGTCTTCTTGTCGATGCACATGCTCGGGATGATCGGCACCTGGCCGGCGTAGCACAGGTTCTCGATCGTCGCACGGTCGACTTCAGTCACGTCGCCAACGTGGCCCAGATCGATCTCTTCGCCATCTTTGCCAGGCAAGGTCATGCGTTCGCCAAACAGCACGCATTGCGGATCGAGGTTCAAGCTCATCGCGCGGCCGCCGATGTCTTCGATCTCTTGCGTGATGTTGCGACAGACTTTGCCGGCCAGAATCTCTTCGACGATCTTCAGCGTGGCGTCGTCGGTGTAGCGACGTCCCTGGATGAAGTGGGGCTCGATCTTCGCTTCGGCCATTGCGCGGCTGATGGCAGCACCACCTCCATGGATAACGACCGGACGCATGCCGACGGTTTCCATGAAGACAATATCAATCAAACAGTGACGAAGTGCGTCTGGATTTTCCATAACGCTTCCGCCCAACTTGATGACCGTGACTTTGTTGCGGAAGCGGCGGATCCATCCCAAGGCTTCAATCAGGACGTCCGCTTTTTCGATGGCTTCTTTCAATGATGGATCTCTTCGTGGAGTGGAGCGAGCTCCGAGGTTCGAACGCTGTCGAACAAGACGGGCCAAATGACGACAGATCGGGAAGACGCAATTCCCCTGTCAAGACACCCTCTGTCCGGGAAAACCCAACATTTTAGGGTGTCTGAAATCAGTGTGTCAACGCAAGACTGCCCAGTTTCCCTAACAAGCCCCGGGATTTGGAGGCCAGGCAATGAAGTTCGAGAGAAGAGAGGAAATTACTTACGTTTGAGTTCCAAATTGGCCTCGGACGTGCCTCCGGGTGGCACTTCGAAGATAAGCTCGGTGTCGTTATTGTACCGGGAGGGAACCCGTTCTTTCGTAAGGCCCAGGATCTCCCCATTGGGACCTTCTTTTCCTACGACAGTGCTGACAGAAACGCGATGTGGCCCAACCAAGGCTCCCGTGCCGTCGTACAATGAGACAAGCGAAAAGCGTCCTTCTGGGTCGGATCGAGCGTATGAACCTTGGCCTGCTTCCAACTGACCGGCCGCCGCCATGGGCTCGAACCCGATGACAGCATCGGCGAGCGGTTCTCCATCGAGGGTCACGACCCCTGATACGGGGACAATCTTCTCCGACGAAAAACAGCCTGAAAGAACGAGCAGCGGCAACAGCATCCCCCAAGATCGCATCATGGAACTATCCTTCTGGCGGCAAGCGAATGGCTCGCCCGGCTTGGTTTAGGGGAGCGTGGCGACTTCGCTGCGACCAATCGTCGAGAGCGCCTCGAACACCACGCTGTCGATTGTTTGCGGAAGCGAGGTCACCGAGCCATCGCACATCGCGAAGTTGATAGTGCCGGCCGCATGCAGCGAAGCGAACGCGCGATAACACTTCCAATGCTGACTGCTGCCGGTCGCAATGTAACAGGCCTCCCAGTCTGGAATGCGCGTGTACGACTCCGGCTGAGCCGCACCCAGGTTGTGAAAGTTCTGCGAGCTTGCCCAGAAGGTCTTACAGTCAGGCCGCGTCTTGGTGTGATATTCGCCAATCAACAGCGTGTTGGTCGAACCGTCTGAGATCGATGCGAATCGCTCGCACGTCAGGCCATTCACACCGGTCACATGCAGTGGCCCAATCGATGCCTTCTCGGCCGCGGTGTAGGTCCCGGCGTAGGGTGGATAGTCGAAGTAACCGTTCGCACCCCGGAATCGCCGCCCCATGTTGCCTTTGTAAGACCCTGGGGCGATGTCGGTGGACACCAACTGGCTCGGCGTGACCAGCACATCGGTCGCCAGATCCGAGGGACACATCATTGCCGGCAGCGTGGTTTTCAGCACGTCCAAGTTGTTGGCGTGCGAGTTAAACACGGTGGCATCGTACCGTTCGAAGAGTGCGCCCTGTTCCATGTACGGCAAGATCGCGATCGCCCAATTGGTCAGGTTCTGATTCGCCGCGGCGGTCGCACTCAGGTTCACACTACCTGGCGGGAAAAGCTTGTAGGTGTCGTGATAGTTGTGCATCGACAACGCCAACTGCTTGAGTTGGTTGCTGCATTGCATTCGCCGAGCCGCTTCGCGCGCTTGCTGGACAGCGGGCAACAGCAGGGCAATCAGAACGCCGATGATGGCAATCACGACCAGCAGTTCCACCAAGGTAAAACCACGGACGGTACGAGGCAGAGAAGATCGCATGTTCGAGTTCCTGAGGATGAGAAGAAGGAACCGCGCTGGCGGGCCTCCCCACACTTTCAGGGAAAGGACTCCACCCATTGGGACGAACGCCGAAAGTTAGCCTATCGACTATTTTCAATAACCACAACTTTTTTCTTGCCCCATCACTTCGCCTGAGCTGCCACATTGCTCTAGGTCCAAGCTCGCCCCCCTCGCTACGATAGGAGGCCTGATACGAATTCCACCCAGGGTGCTAGCATGCGAAACGTTGCAATCCTCCTTCTATTTCTGGCATTACCATCGCCCCTCTTGGCTCAAGAGGTCCGCACCTATCCTGGCGTGCCTCCTTTGCAAGAAGGTCTGCCAGAGTACCTCGCGTTTCTGCAGCAGCAGCAGCTTCAATCGCTGAAGCTGTTCACCACCTACCTGGCCGAGCGGGTTGAGAAGAAGGCAGTTCCGGAAGGGATCTTCCTCAACGCCCAAGCGATCTACATCGAAGCCCAGGTCAAAGCGACGCCGAATCCGGCCGAGAAGCGCGAGATGCTGGCCGAGCTCTCCGAACTATATGCCAAGCGGAAGCAGCTTGATGCCGACTCCCCAAACGCGACTTGGTTTGGTGTCGATCGCGTAGAATTAGGGAAGATGATGCAAACGGAGTTCGAGGCCTTTAGCAAGGAAGCCGAACGACCGTCGACAAACCCCAAGCGGTAATCCCATGTCGCACTACGCCCCGTTCGTACCTGCCCCACGTGTTTCGCTGATCGACGCCCAGGGAGAGTCGATTCCGTTGTCGCAACTCTATGGTCAGCGGCCACTATTGCTGCAGTTCTCGCGTCATCTGGGGTGCGTCTTCTGCGTCGATCATGCCAAGCAACTGCTGAAGAACTACGAAACATTCCAGCGGCATAAGATCGACGTCGCTTTGGTGATCATGGGCGAGGCGGAAGAGGCTCGCAAGTTCCGCGAAGCTTTGAAGCTGACCTTCCCGGTCTATGCCGATCCAGACCAAAGTGTCTACCGAGCTTTTGATGTGCCCCGAGGCAACGTTTGGCAAGTTGCCGGTCCACATCTTTGGTGGGAAGGTCTTAAGGCATTAACACGGAGCGGTATCGGTGTTCCGAAAGGCGACCTGATGCAGCTTTCGGGGACCTATCTGATCGATACCAACGGGCTGATCGTGTGGGACTTCCGACCGGCTTCGTCGGTCGAGTTTCCGAGCATCGATGAAATTCTGGTTGCGGCCGATACACTCTCGCCGATTGCGGACGCCTGATCGAGGGCTCCGCGAAATACCTTCGCCGATGGTAGCCAAGCCAACAGAACGGCGGACTCTCTTCCGCTTCAATGGGGCGACTTGTGCTGAGTCCACTAGTTTGGGTGCCCCCAGCCCCAAAAGCCTTTGAGTCGGCTTATAATTCACCCTCTCCCAAGTTGCGCCCTTTCGTACGGATGACCTCCCAATGTCGATGACGCAGGCCGAACAAACTGCGCCGAAGACGTCTATGACGTCGAAGGGAGATCTGAGCGCGGTGATGATCATCGCGACGCCAGCCCTCGCCGAGCAGTTCCTCGAATTCTGCGTGGGGACGACCGATACCTGGCTGGCGGGCAACTGCTTGTCGGCTGAGAACTCGGTCCCAGCAGTCGCGGCCGTTGGCCTGATGGCCTACACCTGCTGGATGATCTTCGTCATCTGTGCTTCGATCGGGATTGGTGCGACGGCGGTCGTGGCCCGGCAAATCGGAGCGGGTAACTGGAAAGATGCCGAGCTCGCCACCGAACAAGCGATCTCGCTTGGGATGATTCTTTCGGCGATCACGACCGTGGTGCTTTGGTTTCTGGCCGACGACTATGTCGCCGCGATGCAGCTAGAAGACCGTGCTTACGAGCTTGCGCTGCAGTATCTTTACATCCTGATACCGTCGATCCCTGGCTTCATGATGATCGCCGTGACAACTGCCTGTTTGCACGGGGCAGGGGACACCGTCACCGGCCTGATTGTCATGACGATCGTCAACGTATTGAACATTGCCATTAGTGCGGCGTTGGCTATCGGCATCGGTCCGATTCCAACTCTTGGTTGGAGCGGCATCGCCATCGGCACCGCGGTTTCGCACGTGATTGGTGGCATCCTGCTGCTGGCGATCTTGTTCCAAGGCCGCGCTCACTTGAAGGTGGAATGGCGTGGCATGTGGCCTGATCCGGTTCGTATGCGGAGATTACTGCGGGTTGGCTTGCCAGGCGGACTCAACGACGCCATCGTGTTGTCGGCGCACCTCTGGTATCTCGGAATCATCAACAGTCTCGGCACCACTCAGGCCGCCGCTCATGGATTGGCGATCCGATTAGAGTCGCCTGGCTTTCTGTCGGCGTGGGCGTTCGCGGTAGCCGCATCGTCCCTGACCGGACAACACCTCGGCGCCAACAATCCGGCAAGGGCGAAACGAGCGACTTACGTTTCGCTGTCGATCTGCTTCGCCATGTTATCGGCTTACTCGTTAATCATCATCTTCGGTGGCAACTGGCTGACCGGCGTATTCCTGGGCTTTCCAGAAGAAGGAAGCCGAGCGTTCGACACCAGCGAGGCTGTGCTCCGCATCTTGTGGATCATGGCGGTCTGCTTGCCGTTTTACTCGGTCTTCTCGGTTCTCAGCGGTTCGCTGCGCGGGGCAGGGGATACGACCTGGCCTCTGCTGATCACCTTCATCGGCTTCATCGGCGTTCGTATGCCGTTCACCTATTGGATGGTGTGGGAGCAGTGCGAACTCCCGTTGGTTGGCATCGAAGTCACCGGCCTCGGCTGGGGCCTGACCGGTGCTTGGATCGCGATGCTGCTGGACAACATCGTCCGCATGCTTCTGATCTGCGTTCGGTACTGGGACGGTACCTGGACACGCATCGAAGTCTAACTGCTTAGCTGTCAGCCGTTGGCTGTTCGATCTGCAGCTTCTTCAGCCGCTCTTGATGAATCTCGGCCATGGCATCGGCGGCACCTGGCACGTACTTGATGATCGAGTCGAAGGCATCCTTCGGCAGGCTGACCAGGTCGGTCGGATCGACCGCACGCACGGTCGCGGTTCGTGCGATATGCGACAGCAGCGCCAACTCGCCAATCACGTCCCCTTCGCCCGTCGTGCCGACAATCTTGCCATCCAGTTCGATCTCGAGCTTGCCGCTCACCACGAAGTAAAGCCGATCACCAAAGTCGCCTTGATGGAACAACGTTTGGCCAGCAGCCAGATGTTCACGACGAACGTTTTGTTCGTTGTGAACGTTGAGCTGCGTAATGTCACGCGGCAGGAAGAAGTCTTTCAGCCAGTCGATAAACACACGCACCTTGCGATCGAGCCCCGGCATCTTGCCGACATAGATCGCTCGCCACATGACCCAGGCAAAGAAACCAGAAAACGTGAAACCGAAGACTTCGGCGACCGCACTACGGGCACCCAATGAGGCAAGCTTGCCGAGGCCTGCGAACTTGAACTGACGACGCGGCTTGCCAAGCACCGTGCCAAGGATGTTCTCGGCGCAGAGGGTCGCCTGGCGCACGGCATATTGTGCGGTGGGCGGGCTGAAGTAGCCTTCGCCACTCGGCACGGCGGCACAGTCCCCCAGACTCCAAACACCAGGGTGGCTGGTCGATTCCATCTCGTCGCTGACCAGCACGCGGCCTTTTTCTTTTTCCAGTGGTGTATCGAGGATCACAGGATGTGGCTCGACCGGCACCGTGGCAACCACGGTTCGCGTCATGATCGTTTGCTCGACCTTGGTTTGCTTGTCGAGCATGATTGCCCGATCGGCCGACACTTCATGCAATCGCTGACCGATGAGAATCTCGATGCCCCGTTTGCGAAGCAGCTTGTCCGCATAGCTGGCCAGATTCTCTTTCATTTCAGGAAGAATGCGATCGGCACTTTGGATCAGCACCATCCGTAGATCGCCTGGCCCGATGTTGGGGAAAGCACGGACCGCCTTCTTCAGGAAGTCATCCATTTCCGCGATACACTCGACGCCAGAGAAGCCACCACCGGCGACCGTGAACGTCAAAAGTCGCTTTCGTTCTTCCGGATCCTGGCAAACGCTGGCTTCTTCCAGCATTTGCACGATATGATTTCGAAGGCGAAGGGCATCGCCCAGATACTTGAACGGGATCGCGTGCTCGTAAAGTCCTGGCACCATGTGATGGGCCAATTGGTTACCCAGGGCGATCACCAGATGATCGTACGAGATGGTTTCCGAGCGTGGCGTCAGCCCCGGAGCAAGCTGGACGGTTTTATTTTCGACGTCGATCTTTTCGACACGACGAACGTAAAGCTGAACGCCCGGTGCAATCCGACGAATCGGACTGATCACGTGTAACTGTTCGACCGCACCCGACACCACTTCCGAAAGTAACGGTTGAAACGTGATATAGTTTTCTTCACTGACCAGAATGACTTCCAAATCGGCTTTGGCTTTGTGGTAACGCGTCAGACGTCGCATCAGTTCGCTGGCCGTATAAACGCCACCGAACCCACCACCTAGAATCACGATCCGTTGCTTTTCCATCGAGTCGTCCATTGCCAGTAGGGATCTGCCGAGTAAGGAATCCGCCCTTGGGTCGCTATTGTAGCGGTTTTGAGGAAGGCAATCGATTGACAACGCTTGCTTCCTGGCGAGTCCCTTTTTACAGTAAAAAATGCTTAAGGTTTAGCGCGGGGCCTTTCGCGCAAACCACCTATCTATCGGGAAAGAGGCCGAGGTATTGCCAGACCTGGGCCATGCATCGAATGAAAATCCGCGTGCTTATGCCATCGGTCGACACACCCTGTCGACTCCACTATACGACATCGGTTTTGATCGACGGCCATCTTGCGATCGATACTGGGGGACTTCCTTACCTGAGAACGGTCGAAGAGCAGCGGCAAGTCGATCACATCTTGCTGACGCATTCGCATATTGACCACATCGGGGGGCTGCCGATCTTCATCGACAACACCTATCAGCCGACCCCGCAGTGCCCGGAGATCTACGCTGGATCGGCGACGTGGGACAGTCTCGAGAAACATATCTTCAACGATCTGATTTGGCCCAATCTCGATCGTATTGGCGGGACCGAAGCCCCGTTCTATCGCAAACATGTGGTCGACGCGCATCGCTCCTTCACCGTCGGCAAGTATCAGGTCACGCCAATCCCCATGGAACATATCGTTCCGACCCTCGGTTACTTGCTGGAAGAGGAAACCGGCAACGTGCTGTTTGCCTGGGACACGGCGCCGTTCCCTGAGTTCGTGAAGATGATCGATTCGATCTCGAACCTGAAAGCGATCTTCCTCGACGCGAGCTTTCCCAACAAGCTTGGCTGGCTGGCCGAGAAGAGTCAGCACACGACTCCCAGCCAGTTCGGGCGGATGGTCGAACAAGTTCCATCCAATGTCCGCGTCATCGCGATGCACTTGAAGCCAGGGCATCATGATGAATTGATTGAAGAGCTTCAGCAGCTCAACCTTCCGAATGTGGAAGTAGCTTGTGGCGAGGCCGTTTACGAGATCTAAGCCCGACCGCCGTCGTACAGCTTCACCAGGCGATCGTGATACGGACCATCCTCCATCAGATCCAAACTCTTCGCGAGTCGGCGCTGATCTGATTTGCGAGGTAAATGCTCCAGGGCGCGGAGGACCCGTTCGATCTGATCGGTTTCAAGGCTGCCCGTGAACGGTAGCCCGAGCCCCATGATGAACTTGGCGCGCTGCAAGTCGGCGAACTTCTCAGGGTCGTCCTGCATCGCCTCGAACAAGGCCGTGACCGCCTTCTGGGCGAGTTCCAGTTCGCTCCAGTCATGCTCTTGGGCGGCCTCAAGCATGTACAAGTATTGGTAGATGGCAAACGACATCGGACCTGACGTGATGCCGACGCGCTGCTTATTCTCGATGTTGGAACGCGGCCCTTCGCTGAGAGCCTGGGCGAGGTGCGGGTCCCAGCCTTGAACGATCTTCAAGCGAGCCAGTCGCGGGCTCAACAGATATTCACGGGTGCTGCTCAGGTAATCGGCCTCGGTGATCTTGGCCGCCACGATCGCATCGCCCCCAGGCAGATCGACCAGCTTTTCCGTCGCACTGACCGGCAGCGGAACTCCGCTGACATCGGGGATCGAGTAGACACCGACCGCCATGCCCGCCTTGGCAATCTGCTCGACCAACGGACGCATGTTCTCGACGATCTGGGCATCGGTCGCGAAGGGAGGCAGATTGGTTCCTGGCCGAATGAAGACAACCGGATAGCCATGCTCGCGAAGCACTTCAATCAACTTCGCGTTGGCTTCTTCGCCATCTTCCGGTCGCAGCAGCGCCATACGTACCAGATCAGGGGCATTGGCCTGAGCGGCGACCTCGAACCAGCGTTGCAGCTCTTCGACCGTTCGCAGATGCCCATGCCCGGTCGAGGCAGCCAATAGCACGGCCTTGGCTCCGGCGGCTGCTAACTTCTCGAGATAGTGCACCAGGCGATCTTCGTCGAGCTTACGCCGGGGCAAGTCGCCGCAGGTCGGATCGAAACAGGCCACGGTGGCTTGGGGATAGCAGTCGATCGGATTGTTGATGATCTTCCGAGCCAACGGATTCATGGGAGCGCTCACAAAAAAAGGGTGAGTCGTCAAATGGCGACTCACCCTAGCTTAGGAGATCTCAGGCGAATTGAAACACCTTGCTTACGGGAGCGTGGTAGCTCCCATGAGGTACTTATCACATTCGCGAGCAGCGGCACGGCCTTCGTTGATGGCCCAAACTACGAGGCTCTGACCGCGGCGGCAGTCACCAGCGGCGAAGACACCGTCGATCGACGTTGCGAAACGACCGTAGTCTGCTTTAAAGTTGGAACGCTGATCGGTTTCCAAACCCAGCTTTTCGACCAAGGTCGCTTCTGGACCGAGGAAGCCCATGGCCAGCATCACGATGTCGGCCTTGAAGACCTTCTCGCTGCCAGGGACTTCGGCCATATTCCAACGACCGCTGTCGTCTTTGGTCCACTGCACGTTCACCGTCTTGATACCGGCCAGGTTGCCGTTACCGTCGTCGACGAATTCCTTCGACAGGATGCAGTATTCGCGTGGATCGTTGCCAAACTTGGCTTCGGCTTCCTGGTGACCGTAGTCAACGCGGAAGATACGAGCCCATTGCGGCCATGGGTTGTCAGGAGCACGTTCGGCTGGTGGCTGCGGCAGCAACTCGAAGTTCACGACGCTGTTGCAGCCGTGACGAATCGAAGTGCCGATACAGTCGGTACCCGTATCACCACCACCGATGACGATCACATCTTTGCCCTCGGCCGAGATGTATTTGCCGTCGGCCAGTTTGGAATCGAGCAAGCTCTTGGTGTTAGCTCGCAGGAAGTCCATGGCGAAGTGAACACCATTCAGCTCTCGACCTGGGATTGGCAGATCGCGAGGCTTGGTGGCACCCGTGGCGAGGATGATCGCGTCGTTCTTTTCTTTCAGCTCGGCGACATCAACGTTCTGGCCAACATGGGCGTTGGTGACAAACTTGACGCCGGCAGCTTCCATCAAATCGACACGACGCTGAACAGTATCTTTGTCGAGCTTCATGTTCGGAATACCGTACATGAGCAAGCCACCGATACGGTCGTCACGTTCGTAAACGGTGACGTTGTGCCCAGCTTTGTTCAACTGTTCTGCCGCGGCCAAACCGGCTGGACCAGAACCGATGATGGCAACCTTCTTACCGGTACGATGTTCCGGCACCAGAGCGGTCACCCAACCTTCTTCAAAGCCACGATCAATGATCGAACATTCGATGTTCTTGATCGAGACCGGAGGATTGGTGATGCCAAGCACACAAGCGTTTTCGCAAGGAGCCGGGCAAACACGACCGGTGAACTCTGGGAAGTTGTTGGTCTTGTGCAGACGATCGAGCGCTTCGCGCCAACGTCCGCGGTAGACCAGGTCGTTCCATTCCGGAATCAGATTGTCGACAGGGCAGCCGGTCGTGCTTTGGCAGAAAGGCACGCCACAGTCCATGCACCGGGCTCCCTGCGTTTGCAGGTGGCTGTCGGTGACTTCAATCTGAAACTCGTTGTAGTCGTTGATTCGAACCAGCGGGTCGCGATATGGAATCGTGTTCCGCTGAAATTCCATAAACCCAGTTGGCTTACCCATTGCTTTCGGCTCCGCTTAGTTGAACGTCTTCTTCTTCATCGTGCTGCATGCGTTCCATGAGGACGCGTTTGTAGTCGACCGGCATGACCTTGACGAACTGCGTGACTGCGTTGTCCCAGTCGCCGAGAATCTTCTCGGCAACAGCGGACTTCGTGTACTTCGCGTGCATCTCGATCAGGCCTTTGACTTCCACGATGTCACTGGGGGTGTCCAACCGCTCGAGCTCGACCATTCCCAGGTTGCAGTTTTGTAGGAAGTTGCCTTCGTAATCCCAAATGTAGGCGATACCGCCACTCATACCGGCCGCGAAATTGCGACCCGTCGAGCCCAGGACGACCACACGGCCGCCGGTCATGTATTCACATCCGTGATCTCCGACTCCCTCGACAACAGTGTGCGCACCGCTGTTCCGGACACAGAATCGCTCGGCTGCCCGACCTCGGAAGAAGGCCTGGCCCCGCGTTGCCCCGTACAGGCAAACGTTGCCCACCAGCATGTTCTCTTCCGCCTTGAAGGAACTTACTTTCGGTGGATAGATGATGACGCGACCGCCCGACAGGCCCTTGCCGACGTAGTCGTTCGCATCCCCTTCCAACTCCAGGGTCACCCCGGCAGCCAGGAAGGCACCAAAGCTTTGACCTGCCGAACCGGTCAAGTTGACCTTAATCGTTTCGTCTGGCAGACCGTTTTCGCCATACCGCTTGGCAATTTCATGGCTGAGCGTCGTGCCCACGGTACGGTTGATGTTGATGATCGGCGTTTCGATCTTGACCTTTTCCTTCTTCTCGAGGGCTGGCTGAGCCTGCTCGATCAGAGTGTTGTCCAAGGCCAATTCCAGGCGGTGATCCTGCTTCATCACGTTGTACTGTGGCGAATTCGGATTCTTGTTTTCCGCTGGCTTCAACAAGGCCGACAGATCGAGACCATCTGCCTTCCAGTGCTGAATTGCCTTGTTGGTTTCCAACAGGTCGACGCGGCCGATCAACTCGTCCATCGTCTTCACGCCCAACTTCGCCATCAGTTCGCGAGCTTCCTCGGCGACCATGAACAAGTAGTTGACGACGTGTTCTGGTTGACCCTTGAACTTCTTTCGCAGTTCTGGGTCTTGCGTGGCGATACCGACCGGGCAAGTGTTGAGATGGCACTTACGCATCATGATGCAGCCCAGCGTGATCAGCGGAGCAGTCGAGAAGCCCATTTCTTCGGCCCCTAGAATTGCAGCGATCACCACGTCGCGACCAGTCTTCAAACCACCATCGGTTTGCAGAACCACGCGGCTGCGGAGGTCGTTCATCACCAGGGTCTGGTGGGCTTCGACAATGCCGAGTTCCCATGGCAGACCGGCATGCTTGATACTGGTCAGTGGCGAAGCACCGGTACCGCCGTTGTCGCCGGCGATCAGGATATGATCCGCCTTGGCTTTGGCCACACCGGCAGCAATCGTACCGACACCGATTTCCGACACCAGCTTCACGCTGATACGTGCCGCGGGATTGGCATTCTTCAGGTCGTGAATCAGCTGCGAAAGGTCTTCAATCGAGTAGATGTCGTGGTGCGGCGGAGGACTGATCAGACCGACGCCTGGGGTCGAGTAACGAAGGCGAGCGATATATTCGTCGACCTTCTTACCTGGTAGTTCACCACCTTCGCCCGGCTTGGCACCTTGCGAGATCTTGATCTGCAGCTCGTCGGCGTTGGTCAGGTAATTGATCGTGACGCCGAAACGTCCCGAGGCCACCTGCTTGATAGCCGAACGCTTCGAGTCGCCATTTTCCAGCGGCTGGAAACGAACCGAGTCTTCACCACCTTCACCGGTGTTGCTCTTACCGCCGATACGATTCATCGCGATGGCGAGTGATTCGTGTGCTTCGCCCGAGATCGAGCCGTAGCTCATCGCCCCAGTGCAGAAACGCTTCACGATTTCGCTGGTCGGCATCACTTCTTCGATCGGAATCGAAGTCGTTTCTTCCTTGAAGGTCAACAGACCACGCAGCATGCAGCGGTTGCGGGCGTCTTCGTTGACAATCTTGGCGAACTGCTTGTAAGCGTCACGGCTGTTGGTGCGAGCAGCGACTTGAATGTTGGCAATCGCGTCAGGGCTCCAGGCGTGACGTTCGCCTTCGGCCCGCCAGTGGTATTCGCCATGGTTTGGCAGAACCGGCAGACGGCCATCTTCGCGAAGCGGGTAACCCAGTTCGTGACGACGCAGCAGTTCTTCGGCCAACACCTTGAAGTTGACACCTTGAACGCGGCTGGACGTGCCGGCGAAGCAACGCTTGATCACTTCTTCCTGCAGACCGAGTGCTTCAAAGATCTGGGCACCCTTGTACGACTGCAGTGTGCTGATCCCCATCTTGCCCATCACCTTCAGGATGCCCTTGGCAACACCCTTGCGGTAGGCGGCAACGATCGAGTCGTCGTCGGGGTAATCGGTGACCTTCACCAGACCTTCCGCACGAGCTTTCCACAGGGCCTCGAAGGCGAGATATGGGTTGATCGCGTCGGCACCATAACCCACCAGCAAGCAGTGGTGATGCACTTCGCGAGCTTCGCCCGTTTCCAGGATGATGCCGATCTGCGTACGCTTGGCGGCGTTCACCAGGTGATGGTGGACGGCACCGCAAGCCAGCAGCATGCTGACCGGGACGCGTTCGGCACTGATCTTACGGTCGCTCAGCACGATATTGCTGAAACCTTCGTCGATCGCCGATTCGGCCTCGGCACAGATACGATCGAGCGCCTTGACCAGGCCATCGGTACCTTCGCTGCGAGCAAAGGTCACGTCGATCACCTTGGTCTTCCAACCACGATGATCCATGTGCTTGAAGGCGGCCAATTCTTCGTTGGTCAGAATCGGATGCGGAACCAGCAAACGGTGAGCATGTTCCGGAGTCGTTTCCAACAGGTTGTTTTCTGGGCCGATGTAGCATTCCAGCGACATCACGACTTCTTCGCGGATCGAGTCGATCGCCGGGTTGGTGACCTGGGCGAACAACTGCTTGAAGTAGTCGTACAGCATGCGCGGCTTGTCGCTCAAGCATGCCAGGGCCGAGTCGTTACCCATCGAACCGATTGGGTCACGCTTCTGTTCGATCAGCGGCAACAGCATGAAATTGAGCGTTTCGGTCGTAAAACCGAAGGCCTGCATGCGGTTGAGCAGGGTTTCAGGATCGAAGCCGTGAGGCTCTTTGTTCGGGCTCAGTTCGGCCAGTTCGATCCGCTGTTCACGCAACCATTGGGCGTAAGGACGCTTGCGAGCGAAGCTGCTCTTCAGCTCGGCATCCGGGATCATACGTCCTTCTTCGAAGTCGATGAGGAACATACGACCTGGCTGCAGACGTCCCTTTTCGATCACGATGCTTGGATCAACAGGAATCACGCCCACTTCACTGGCCATGATCACGCGGTCGTCCGACGTGACGTAGTAACGGCTTGGACGCAGACCATTACGATCGAGCACGGCACCGATGTAGTGACCATCGGTAAAGGCGATCGAGGCTGGACCGTCCCATGGTTCCATCAAGCTGGAATTGAATTCGTAGAAGGCACGCTTGTCTTCCGACATGGTTTCGTGCTTCTGCCAGGCTTCCGGCACCATCATCATGACGGCTTCCTGCAGGGTACGACCGCCCATCAGCAGGAATTCCAGCACGTTGTCGAAGGTGCCTGAGTCGGAGCAATCTGGCTCGACGATTGGGAACAGCTTCTTCAGGTCGTCGCCGAACAGGTCGCTCTTGGCCACACCTTCACGCGCCTTCATCCAGTTCGCGTTACCACGAACCGTGTTGATTTCGCCGTTGTGCGACATGAAACGATTCGGCTGAGCGCGATCCCACGAAGGAAACGTGTTGGTGCTGAATCGCGAGTGAACCATCGCCAGGTGCGTGGTGTAATCTTCGCACTGCAGGTCGCGATAGAAAGGCACCAACTGGGCTGGCGTGAGCATACCCTTATAGATGATGACCTTCGTCGACAAGCTGCAGATATAGAACAGCGTGCGCTGCACGAGTTCTTTGTCACCGCGAAGGGCGTGGCTGGCACGCTTGCGGATGAGGTAGAGCTGACGTTCGAATGCATCGCCTTCCAGGCCTTCGCCGGCCGAGACGATCAGCATTTCGATTTCTGGCATACAAGCCAACGCGGTTGGGCCGATGTCGGCACCTTCCGGATTGATCGGCACCTTACGCCAGCCGACCAGCACCTGGCCATGTTCGGCAACCAGGGCTTCGACCGTGTCTTTGCAGTGCTGACGGGCCTTGGCATCGCGTGGCAGGAAAACGATCCCAGCAGCAAACTGACCTGGTTCAGGCAGTTCTTTACCAAGGTCTTGCTTGGCAACGCGGGCAAGGAATTCCAGCGGCAGTGCCGTCAACATACCGGCACCATCCCCGGTGTTGGCTTCGCAGCCACAACCACCGCGGTGATCCATGTTGACGTTCATCGCTTCGGCATCGAGGACCAACTGATGAGTTCGCTTGCCCTTGATATGGGCAACGAAACCGACACCGCAGTTCTCTCTCTCCATCGCCGGATCGTACAAACCTTCCTTACCGGGGCGCTCGATCCGATAAGTTTTCGGGGCCGGCTGGTTTGGCTGGATCATGGTTCTACCTTCTTCTAGCTAGTACGTCGGGCACGCGCCCGGATGTCTTCATGGGGGTGTTGGATCATGTCGGTAGACACAATCTCCGCAGGCTTGTTCCCCGTGGAGATCGAGTCTTCGACCGGGGAACGATTAAGAGCGTGCCGAAACTCCGTTTTCAAGGTCGCTTTCGGCGTCCGCAGCTTCGCCTTCAGCGAAAGTGGCCGCCACTTGTTTGACTTCCGACTCGTCGGCATGTGCTTCCGAGTTGTCTGCTTTTTCATGCAGCAATTGAATGAAACGGCGAGCCGTTTTCCCCAGTTCCTTGCCTTGCCGAGTGACAATTCCCAGCGGGCGAGAAAGGGGGGCTCCGTCAATGGGCACTGCGACCAGTGATCCGGTTTCGACTTCACGCGTTACCGTATCGATCGGCAGCAGACCGAAACCGGCGTCGATTTCGACGGCCCGCTTGATGGTTTCGATGTTGTCAAATTCCATGACAACTTGAACGTCGGCCCCGGCGGATGAGAGAACGAAATCGATTTCGCGGCGGATCTGCAGACGCGTATCGAAGCCGACCATTCGTCGACCATCGAGTTCGTCCAGCCAGACCGACTCGCGTTCGGCCAGTTCGCTACCGGGTGCGCAGATGAGGAACATCGGTTCCTCGCGCCACATATCGACCTTGATCGTCTTAGAGGCTTTCGGATAGCTGACCAAACCGAAATCGACCTGATCCGTCTCGACCAACTGCACCACCGTGTCGGGATGGTGGTACTGCAGACGGACATTCGCCTTGGGATGCTTGCCCAGGAATTCCTGGACACACGCATTCATGTGGCTGAGGCCGACCGAGTAAATCGAAGCGATGGTGACCTGACCGGCGAGTTCCTTGTGAAACGTGCGAACGTCTTCTTCCAGGGCGTAGTATCGCTGAACGAGCTGACGACACCCTTGGTAGTAAAGTTCGCCTTCAGCGGTCGGCACCAAAGGTCGCTTGGAACGATCAATAAGCTTCACCCCGAGTCGTTCCTCCAATTGGTGCACGACCTGGCTTGCGCCAGATTGCGAAATGCCGTTCTCGTCCGCAGCTCTTGAGAAGCTGCGTTGACCGACAACGTCGCAGAACACCTTGAGGGACTTTACGTGCATGAACGACTTCAGGAAGCGAAGGGGGAACTATGCAGAATTTAGATACTGACGAAATCCAAGATTAAAAACCGAAATGTAAGGTTATTGACCTAGACACGCAGCGTCAAGCATGTCGAGGTTTAAATTCCCTAAGTTTGGCGGGTCCTTCAAATCTCGATTTTCCTAAGTCGTTTTGCTATCACAAATTAACCTTTGTGAATGTGTCCTATTTGACGCCCTCTTGCGACGATAACTGTGCCTTGTTTTCCTTTACGCTTTTGCGCGAGATCGATGGTCAGGTCGCCATAGCGCATGAAAAAGGCACGTGCTAGCACGTGCCTGGTATTAGTGAGAGTTGAATTAGGGCCGCGAATTATCAAACATTCATCAACGGGGACAGCCGGTCGTCAGGAAATTCATCTCTTTCCATAGAAAATCGCGCAGCCACACCGCACGTATGAATTCGCGCCGACTGTGTTTTTACGGCACCTTGTTCGGCACGTACTCGTGATCACGCTTGCGAATCACTTCCGCTTTCAAGATGCGATCGGCAGGCGGACCTGACAGCGCCCCTGGTTCACGACGATTGATCTTCGACAAGATTTCTTTCCCTTCGATCACGCGGCCGAACACCGTATGGCGACCATCGAGGTGAGGTGTCGACTGAAACGTGAGGAAGAACTGCGAGCCACCGGTGTTCTTACCGGCGTGGGCCATGCTGAGCGTGCCAGCAAAGTGATCGCGGGCATCCTTCTCGTAGCATTCGCAGTAGATCTCGTAGCCGGGACCACCGCTGCCGTCCCCCTTAGGATCGCCACCTTGGGCCATAAAGTGCGGCAAAACCCGGTGAAATGACAGCCCATCGTAGAATTTTTTCTCGACCAGACTGACGAAGTTACCCACCGTATCCGGCGCTTCGTTCTCGTACAGTTCGATCACCAGGTCTCCCTTGGTGGTCGTCATTTTCACGCGTGGCAGGTCGTCTGCTTCCGCTTCTTTCTTGCGGAACTCTTCTTCCCGAGCCCACTTGTCCTTCAGCTGCGAAGCCATGACACCGCACTGGCCAACGCGTTCGCTGATCTCGAGCTTCTTTTCCTTCATCTTGTTGAAGGCTTCTTCCGCTTCGGCGAAGTGGTCCGTGCCAAAGGCGGCAACAACCTGGTCGCCCAGAAGTTGGTTCTCGTCGAAACCTTTATCCAGCAGCATGTGGACCATCTTGTAGGCATGCTCGTACGCATCCTTTTCGACCGAGTCGGAAAGGACCTTCGTCAGGAACATGCGGGCATCCGCGTCATCAGGATTCGTATTTAAACGCTCGATGGCGGCCTCTTCGATCTTCGGCAAAAGCTCCATCCCACCTTCCAGGACGTTGGTGTATTCCTGGCGAAGCTTTGGCAGGTCGGCCTCGGGAGCGAGGCGATATTGCTGCTGAATGCTGCGAAGTTCGGTGATCACCGCCTTCCATTCCACCATCAGCTTTTCAAATTGATCCTGAGGGACCGCTGCAGGTGCAGGGCTGGCTGCCGGCTCGCCTGGGGCCTGAGCCAAGAGGGAGGTAGGAACAAAGACAATCGCCAGAATCGCGATCCATTGAAGCCGCATAGACATCGGAAAGGAACTCCTCAGTGCATAGCAAACCCGGGCTGGGTTTACCTTTAGGGTTGGTCGTGTGTCCAGATTCTTTAACACCCGGGGCCCCCGGTCAAGCGGCATGCATGGAAATCGCATCGGTTCTCGGCTTACTTCATCTTAAATACGGAACGCCACCCAGTCGCATGAGGGAGAGCTTCGGCGATCCGTTCGCTCTGTTCTTGGACCGGTTCGACCGTATAGAAGACGTTCGGTCGGTGCGACCGAGCCACCTTTAACAAGGCAGCCACTTTGCGGCGATTGCAGCGGACGTAAATCAGATCGACCGGGCCTTCAACCCCTTCTCCTTCGAAGACCGTGGCCCGGAAACCCTTGCTCCTCAGGGCGTCGACCAGGTCGTGATTCTGCTGAGGCGAAATGATCCGGACCACCACCGAACCCAACGCCAGAAGCCGCTCCAGGCCGATGCCGACCGCATTCCCCACGGCAAAACCGCCGGCGTAAGCGACCATCAGGATCGGACTGTTCTGCACGCCGATAATTACCTGCGAAAGGGCCGCGATCCAGATCAGCACTTCAAAGAACCCCAGCGCGACCGATAAGGCCATGCGGCCTTGGACCACGCATATGGTTCGTAGCGTTCCCAGAGAAACGTCCACCATCCGCACACAAAAGATCAGCAGTGCCAACAGCCAAGGCGGCAGTTCCGAAAGCCACTCCATCGAGTCACCCACACAAACCAAGAACCAAATTAGAAGCGGCACATTCTAACGCGTTACATGACATCAGGGGATGCCGAAGAAGACCTCCTTGAGTCCAAGACGGACATCCACACGGGCCCAAAGCCTAGGACAATTTCCCAGAAATTGTTTAATAATCGTGCGCAACGGGCAAGAACGGCACTCGATGTCCGCAAAATGAAAGGTCGTCCGTGAAACCTTAGCCTGGCGGGACTAGAATCGCGCTTTTCAAGGGCCGCTTCGGCGGCTTGTTTGATCGCCTTCAGCTCTCGCCTCCAGATACGATCGGAGATCCCCATGTCGCTCGCCCGTCGTTCTTTTCTGCAGACTCTCTTGGGTAGCAGCTTTGCCTTGGGTGGACAGCGTTTGCTGGCCGCCTCCGAACCGGAAGCTTCGCCTGAAACCGCAAAGCCATTCACGGTCGCCTTCTTAACCGATACCCATCAGCCTGCTGGCAACCAGGACGTGATGCAGAAGGTGGGTTCGCTGATCGACGGCATCCAGGCCCGCGAAGCCGCTCCTGAGTTGTTCGTCTTCGGGGGCGACAATGTGATGGCGGTCGATGGCCGACAATCGGACGAACAAGCCGACATCCAGTTTCAGCAGTGGCAAGAGAACGTCAACGACCGCCTGAAGGTCCCCAGCCTAAGCTGCATCGGCAATCACGACATCCGCTGGCAAGACCACGACAAAGAGAACCCCGAGTCGTATCGCGAAAAAGACCGAGCCACCAAGACCTATGGCATGCCGGCCCGTTATTACACGGCCAAACATGGCGGCTGGCAGTTCTTCCTGCTCGACACCTTTCAGTACCAAGGCTGCGAAATCGACGAAGCGCAGTGGAAGTGGCTGGAAGAAGAACTCGCCAAGAGCGACTTGCCGGCGGTGGTCGTGACGCACGCTCCGCTGATGTCGGTCACTCATTTCTATGAAGCGTCGACCGACAAAGGAATCGGCAACGGTTACGCGATTCCATCCGGCTGGTCGCCGCAGCGGCTGAACGATTTGCGGCTGCTCTTCCGAAAGTATCCACGTGTAAAGCTTTGCTTGAGCGGCCACATGCACACGGTCGATCGCGTCGACGTCGATGACACGACCTACATCTGCGGTGGCGCGGTCAGTGGAAACTGGTGGACCGAAGGTGGCTACCTCGGCTATCCCAATTGCTGGATCGAACTGAAACTGTTCCCCGACGGTGCCTGGTCGCACCAGCGTCACGAGACCAGCTAGTCTTTGACCCCAGGGCGATTTCCCCAATAAAGGGTGGAGATACTGCGATGATCCGACCCGATCGAATCGCCCACGTGAACGTATCCTGGCGAGAGATCACCACTGGAAAACGAATGATCGAGTGCCAACCCAAACGGGAAGGTTGGCAGCACGTACCATGTCGGCGTCAATTCGATTCCCCGCCGATCTCGGTAAAGCCCGCTGGCCAGTTCAAAGTCGCGGTAGTACGGCGACCAGGGCGTTAAATTGAAGTCACCTATTACGATGGTCGAGTGGTCACCCATTTCGAGCTGCGGCTGCCGAATACGTTCCGCCAACCGTTCTAAATGCTCGTTCCGCGATCGAGCATTCTTTTTGCCGATGGGTGGCAACGGGTGGGTGCCGATCACACGGTAGGTTCTCTCTTCGACCTTGACCACCGCTTCGATCGAGTGGATTGCTTCGTTGAGCTGAAAGACGTCCGACTGCTCGATCGGGTGCTTCGAGTACAACCCAATCCCAAAGTTCCCCTTATCGCTCGGACGAACGATTCGGTGCGGATAGTCGCTCTCGGTGGCCTGGCGGATTTCATCTGCCCAGTGCGCGGTGATCTCGAGCATGATGAAGACGTCGGGGTCTTTCTCGAGCACGCTGTCGATCGCCTGCTGGTAGTTGGCGTTCGACGATTTCACGTTGCAGCAGGCAACCGTGATCATGGGGAAGTTCGCCGAAACGCCTGGCCGCGGCGACGCCGGCAGAAACCAAGGCAGATGAATCATCAGGCAGGCCAACGGCACCAGCATCCAGAGCCAATGCCGATAAGCACCACAGATCAATACCAGCAGGAGGGCGGCCAACTGTTGTTGGACACGAAGATTGGCCAGGATGTCGGCGATCCAATGTTCGCGGGCAAACCCGGTGACCAACGTTGCCGCGGCCAGCAATACAATGACGAGCGTGGAATAGATCCAACCGCGACGCAAGATCGCGTCTTTCCAGAATGATGCGGGAGGGGCGTCGTTCATCATCAAGCCTTTTACGACTCGATTTCGTACTCTTTCAGCTTCTTATGCAGCGTGTTGCGATTGATCCCCAATCGCGTCGCGGCCTTCGTTTGCACGTTGGCACAAGCCGACATCACCTGCACGATCAGCTCTTTTTCGACGCGATTCACAACGCGGTTATGCAGATCCTCGGCGTCCGTATCGGCGTCCTGCAAACCTTGCTGGACAACCTCGAAGGCCAACGTGTCGAAGTCCGCGACACCGCGTCCCAGGCTCATGGCCGAGCGGTTGTCGCCGGTCCGAATTTCAGGCGGCAATAGATCAAGCGTTAGTTCGTCACCTTCCGCCAGAACGACGGCTCGTTCGACATAGTTTTGCAGTTCACGCACGTTGCCCGGCCAGTTGTGATCTTGCAGGGCTTCCATCGCTTCGCGCTGGATGTGAACGACATGCCGATCGTTGACTTCGCTGTAGACATTCAGGAAGTGAGCGACCAGTTCAGGGATGTCTTCGCGACGTTCGCGGAGGGGCGGGATACGAATCGGGACGACGTTTAGACGCCAGTACAAGTCTTCGCGGAACTTGCCTTCACCCACCTCTTCCAGCAGCAAACGGTTACTCGCAGCGATCACGCGGGTATCGACACGAATCGTGGCGGTATCGCCGACGCGTTCGAACTCGCGTTCTTGCAGCACCCGCAGCAACTTCACTTGCAGGTGAAGCGATGTCGAGTTGATTTCGTCGAGGAAGATCGTACCGCCGTGGGCTGCTTCAAAACGACCGGTTCGATTGCCAATGGCTCCGGTAAACGCGCCCCGTACGTGACCGAACAGTTCGCTCTCGAGCAGGCTTTCGCTCAACGCACCACAGTTCACCTTCACGAATGGTCCCGACGCACGGCCACTCAGACGGTGGACGGCCGAGGCGATCATTTCCTTACCGGTACCTGTTTCCCCAAGCAGCAGAACTGAAGCGTTGGTCTGGGCGACTTTCCTGGTAAGACGATAGACATCCCCCATCGCCTTACTCGAGCCGATCAGGCCCGGGATAGGTGGTTCGTAGCCCAGGGGTGAATAGTCCTGGGTGTAACTGGATGTCGTTTCGGAATACAGTCCCATTGCTAACCTACGGGCCGATCTTGGCCGGTTGGTCGAAACGAACGTCTTGGGTCGGCGCCTCGATGATGTCCAGAATTTGTCCCAGGACGGCCTGCGTGTCGGAGTCCAATTTCTCCGAAGCATTGTATCGGTCGTACTGAGTGATAATCTGATCTTTCGACAACAAAATACCTCGTCGCGAAATCGCGTCTTTCAACGCTTCGACCGAGGCCTGACGAATCGCGAGGGGATGGAACGGGTCGCTGGCGTAGTCAATCAAAGCGACCTGGGCGGCTGGCGTCGCCAACTTGCCCAACAGCTTTGCCACGTCCAAAGCGACGCTGTCGTCGACCAAACGACGAATGGCGATCTCTTCCAGTTTAAGGAAGTTGTAGTAGTTGTAATCTTCTTCCGCGTCGAGCATTCGCGTGATCTGCGAAACGGCAAACTCGGCGTCGGC